>NZ_CP169639.1:1463000-1789500 GCF_042134615.1 Flagellimonas cixiensis | reverse complement strand
CCAAAATCTCAACAGTGATTTCCAAAGTAGCCGTTTCGGAGGGCAAAAGCTCTTCAATTTCCCAAAGACCTGATGCATCAAAAATTCCGATAGTAGTGGAATGACTTACATAACGATATCCTGAAGGCAGTTGTTCCTCAATCCCTAAATTGGAAGCTGATTCCTCTCCTTGATTTGTGGCAGTAATTGAAAAAATCACCTCATCCCCTATTCGCGGTGATGCATTGTTTACCGTTTTGGCAATCGAAATATCAGTGGTTTGCGGTTCTACAACTGCAGTTGCTTCATCATCATCCTCTACCCCGTCAAATAAATCGTCTTCTTCAATACCAACATTAGGGTCACTATCTGGATCATCATACCTGCTTGCTGAAATAAAAGCCACATTCAAATACTCATCTTGGGTGTCCGTAGGCGCATTTACCATGGCCAAAACCTCTAGGCTCTCTGTATCTTGACTTGGGATAGATCGGTTTACGTCCCAAATTCCTGTATCAGGATTGTAAACTCCTGCTGTGGTGGTATGGGATTGATAGGTATATCCCGTCGGAAGCATATCGGTCACCTCAACTCCTGAAGTTCCAGAAAGTCCATGGTTGGTCACGCTTACTAAAAAACGAACCACCTCACCCACATTTGGGGTTGGGTTGTCGACTATTTTTTCCAATGAAAGATCATTGGATCCAAATGGCTCCAAGGTAATGGCATCTTGATCATCTTCTGAGGCCAAATTATTATTTGGAGTTGAATCTGGGTCGTAGGTTGCCAACGCAATCAACTCTGCTTTGTTGGTGTGAATTCCGTCTGGGAGCACCAACGCAGTTATTTTTAGAGTCTCTGTATTTCCATTGGTTAATTCCGATATGCCCCAAGAGCCAGCCACAACATCATAAGATCCTGTCGTTGCCGTGGCAGAAATAAATTGAAATCCTGTTTGCAAAACATCTTCTATCACCAATCCTGAGGCATCATTTGGACCTTGATTGGTAACCTCAATGGTAAATACCACTTCCATACCTACATTTGGGGTAAGGTTATCTACCATTTTTACTACTTCAATGTCGGTAACATGTCTTGGAGTGGTGGATTGTGCATCTTGATCGTCTTCGGACAATATATTGTTATTCGGTGTTGAATCAGGATCAAAGAAAACGGCATCAGTAACTTCAGCAATATTGGTATAATCACCATCAGCATTAACCTCAGCTACGATATTTAATTCCAATTGGGAGTTCAAGCCTATTGTTCCAACATTCCAAATGCCACTGGAAGGATTATACCTCCCCATCCCATCATCTGATACATAGATATAGCCGTTAGGGAGGTTGTTTCTTACCCTTACTCCAATAGCGTCGCTAGGTCCTTGATTGATCAATGTAATCGAGAAGGTCACTTGAGTGCCCACATCGGGTGTTTCATTATCCACTCTTATCTCAACAGCTAAATCTGCGGATGGTATGGGTGTGGTTCCCGCATTATCCTGATCGTTCTCAAATATATTATTGTTGTTCGGTATGGAATTGGGGTCAATTTGGTCAGAAGCATACACTTCGGTCACATTAAAATAATCGCCCGAATTGTTCACCTCCGCCACAATATTCAAAGTTTCTGTGTTTCCATCAGGAAGCGTACCTCCCAAAACCCAAAGTCCTGTAGCATCGTCATAAGAACCTGCCGTTGTACTGTGCGAAACGTAGGTGTAACCATCAGGCAATAAATCCATCACTTCCACTCCAGTGGCATCACTAGGTCCAAAATTGGTCACATTCAAGGTGAAAATCACCTCTTGCCCAACAAATGGGCTCAATACATTTACAGACTTGCGTAATAATACATCTGCTACTGGAATTGGAATGGTTGAAATGGTCTGTTGGTCGTCCTCAAATTCGTTATTGTTTCCTGGTGTGGAATCCACATCCAGTTCGGCAAGATTGGTCAATTCGGCCGTATTTGAATACTCCCCTGTTGGTAGAACCTCTACGGTGATTTGCAAGGTTTCGGTGTTGCCACTGGCCAAATTTCCCACTACCCAAGATCCGTTGGTCGAATTATAGGTTCCTGAAGTGGCCGAAACATTTACCAAATCATAGCCCGAAGCCAGCATATCGGTCACTACCACATTGGTTGCATCGCTCGGACCGTCGTTGGTCACATTTACCGTAAACACTATTTCGCTACCCACTTCTGGGATAAATTCATCCACCGATTTTGTTACCGAAACATCCACTAAAGGGTCAGGGAAAACAGTAACTCCGTCTTGATCATCCTCGCCTGGTGAATCATTATTGGGAGATGAATCCACATCGGTCTGGTCGTGTCCGGTAATTTGTGCTGTGTTGTTATAATCACCTGATGGGTTTACATTACATAAAATACTTAAGGTTCGGGAACTCCCTGAAGGGATTGTACCCACGTTCCAAATTCCCGTTGCTGAATTATAGGCTCCCCCCGCATTATCTGAAACATAAGTATACCCTGATGGCAATTGGTCGGTTACCTCCACCGATGTGGCCGTACTGGGTCCTTCGTTGGTCACCGTTATGGTGAATCGAACATTATCACTCACCAAAGGCGGGGATTTATCTATGGTCTTTGTGAGCGATAAATCTATCAATGCTGAAGGCACTACCACTAAATCTCCTTGATCATCTTCTGATGAAACACCATTTGCAGGTGTTGAATCTGGGTCATAGGCATCCGAGGCAATAATCTGGGAAGTGTTATTATAGGTACCCGATGCATTCACAGTCACATTAATCGTTAATGTTTCGGTATCGCCGTTGGCTACAGTTCCCACTTCCCAAAAGCCAGAAATGGCATTGTAAGTTCCTGAGGTAGCCGAGGATGAAACAAAACTAAAACCAGATAATAGCTGATCTACTACCCTAACATTCGTGGCATCGTGAGGTCCAGCATTGGATACGGTTATTTCAAAACTGATTTGTTGCCCAACATAAGGTGCCATATTTCCTCCAACCACAGTTTTGGTCAAAGAAAGATCGGCCTGCAATGGCGCTGCAGTTAATGTATCTTCATCATCTTCACTTTGATCTCCATCATCATTATCGGGGGTGCTATCAAAATCATCTTGATCGGCCAGAAGCACTTCGGCAATATGCGTGTATTCAGCACTAGTCGAAGTCGGTGTTTGAACCGTAGCATTAAAACTTAAAGAGGTCGTATTGGAACCTACGGGAACCGTGATTCCGGTCCAAACCACTCTATCTGGGGATGGATAAGAGGCACCAGAGTTATTTATGGCGGTTATATTAGCGTACCCGATCGGCACTAAATTTTGAACGGAAACGCCTGTGGCATCCACATCGCCCAAATTGCTCAAGTTGATGGTAAAGGTAACGACATCCCCAATTTCTGGAACGGTATTGCTTGCCATCATTTCCAATTCCAAGTCTATTCCCTCAACAGAAATAGCTACAGTATCCGAATTGGTGTCGCAAGAGGCATCTGAAACGGTCCAATCAAAAAAGTAGGTGCCAAAAGTGATATTGCCCAATCCGGTATTTGGGTCATTTATATCATCAAAAGTTACAGTGGTCGGCCCAGAAACCTGGGACCATTCACCAGTACCAACCGACGGTGTTACAGCATTCAAAGTTACTGATGAAACTTGGGTGAATACTTGGTCTGATCCTGCATCAACGGTACAAGACTGCGAATACCCCATTTGAAATGAGGCGAACAGAAATAGTAGGAAGTATAAAAAAACCTGGGACGGGGTTTTGTTCATAGGTTAAGTTGCTGAGGTTTTTCTTACGTAGTAAGACACTCAAACATATCAAGAAGTTGTCAGTTTATCGAAGTTATGTTGTATTACAGCGATCCTTTGTTGTGAAAACATGGATATGTGATGCAAAAAATACCGTTATAAACGCAAAAAGGGAGATTATGTTGGTCATAACCTCCCTTTTTAAATTTGATTTGGCTAAATATTATGCCTCGCAGCTAGCGCACTCTTTCTTTTGTTTGAATTTCTGGGCAGCGTTCATGCTGTGCTGATAGTACAACGATTTTAGACCTAATTTCCATGCGGTAACGTGGATTTTGTTGATGTCTTTTGTTGGCATATCAGGGTGTACAATAATATTCACCGATTGACCTTGGTCTATGTGGTTTTGTCTGTTGGCAGCTTGGTAAATAATATCCAGCTGATCTAGTTCAGAATAGGTTTTAAATACTGCTTTCTCCTCATCGGTCAAGAATTCCAAATGTTGAACGGAACCATCCATATCGCGAATGCTCTTCCAAACCTCTGGTGTGTTTTGTCCTTTTTCCTCCAACAAATCCGTTAAGAATGGGTTCTTGATGGTAGTTTTGATCTTGGCAATATCTTTCACGTAGCAGTTGGACCAGATAGGCTCAATTCCTTGGGATACCTGTCCTAAAATAAAGGCGGATGAAGTAGTTGGCGCAACCGCGTTCAAGGTGGCGTTTCTTCTTCCGTATCCTTTCAAAACAGCAGGCTCACCAAAACGCTCAGCCAATTGCTCAGATGCTTTGTACGAACGCTCTTTGATTTCCTTAAAAATCTCACTGTTCAAGTTGTAGGCCTCTTGGCTATCAAAAGACAATCTTTTAGATTGCAACAACGAGTGCCATCCCAATGCACCTAAACCCAGTGCGCGGTTATCTTTGGCAAAATTGTATGCTCTTTCCATAAACAAGAACGTTTGTCTATCGTCACGGTCCTCAGAATCCCTGTAGGCTTCCAATTTTTCAATGAATTCGGTGATTACTGCATCCAAGAAGTGAACCATGGTTTCCACTGCGTCGGTCTCTTTCCATTTGTCGTAATGCAATAGGTTGATACTTGAAAGCACGCAAACAAACGACCAGTTATCGTTACTTGGCAACATGATTTCGGTACACAAGTTACTTGCATGGATTCTGTGTCCTTTATCTTGGTACACATCTACAGCGCCGTTGTTGGCATTGTCGGAGAAGAACACATATGGATATCCCATTTCTCCCCTACGTTGCAATACTTTGGCCCAAACCGTTCTTTTATCCACATCACCCTCGATCATTTCCTGCATCCACTCATTGGTCACGGTAACCCCATGGGTCAATTGTTGGATTGGGTTTCCTTCTGTACCGATTTCCAAAAATTCCAAAATGTCTTTATGGTCAATAGGCAAGTATGGAGAAAAACGACCACGACGCACAGAACCCTGGCTTACGACATCGACCATGGATTCGAACAACTGCATAATATGCACAGCTCCCGAAGCTTGACCATTATTTTTTACCGGAGCACCACGATGTCTGATTTTTCCAAAGTATCCAGATGTACCCCCACCTAGTTTGGACATCATTCCCACCTCAGATTGGGTGTAAAGAATGTTTCCCATATCGTCATCGATGTGAGACCCAAAACAACTGATAGGAAGCCCTCTTCTTTTTCCAAAGTTGGACCACACCGGGGAGGCCAAAGAGAAAAAACCTTCGGACATATAATGGTAGAACTTATCTGCATAACCAGGAATCCCAAGGATATCCTCTGCTCTTTCGGCGATTTCCCGAATACGACCTTCTGGAGTTACCCCCTCGGTAAGGTAGCCGGATGCCAAGAATTTTCGACTGTATTCATTCAACCATTCAAAACCTGCGGATTCTTCCGTGGTTTTAAGCTTGGCCAAAGCGTCTTTTCTGGCATTTACTAATTCTTGGGTTTTGTTTTCTGGCTGTTGATCAGCAATCTGAGGGGCTTGTGTTCTCTTCTCCATAATTTAAAAAAGGTCGTCGCTGGTTATACTTTGTGTTCTTTTGCTATAGTTAATGGATCTTTTTACGAAAAAGTCTCCGTGTTTTGTTCCAATGATTTCATCGTCAAACCATTCAGTTTGCTCCAATAGTTTTTGATCTACATCGAATATTTTGTCGATACCGATGCTTTCCAATGAATTGTTGAATCGGTTTTTGATGAACTCGTTCACCAGATTCTTGGGCAAGAAGTCCAGTTCACCTTCCTCAAAAATCCAATCCACGATCAAGCTCTCAGCATCAAATGCCTTCACGCATAAATCCTGAATCATGGCCTTATATTGATCATCGAACCATTCTGGATGTTCTTTCTTTATAATGTTGATTACATCGATTCCGAAATCTCCATGAATCTGCTCTTCTTTGGATGTGGCTTCCACCACATTGGAAATTCCTTTCAGCACGTTCTTATGTTTGTTGAAAGCCATGATGATCAAGAACTGGCTGAACAGGGAAACGTGCTCTATAAACAGGGAGAACAGCAAAATGGACTCTGCGTACTCTTTATTGTTCTCGCTTTTTGCATTCTTAAGGGCGGCCTCCAAGTACTGCACCCTTTTCATGATCACTGGTTTTTTCTTCAAGTTTTCGAACTCTTGGTTCAAACCGAGAATTTCCAAAAGATGGGAATAGGCATCGTGATGACGCACTTCACTTTCCGCGAAAGTGGCCCCTACCGAACCGATTTCCGGCTTCGGCATTCGATGGTAGATATCTCCCCAGAATGTCTTCACGGCAACCTCAATTTGAGAGATGGCCAACATGGTGTTTTTTATCGCACTTCGCTCCACTTCGCTCAATCCCGATTTAAAATCTTGGATATCGCTGGTAAAGTTGAACTCGGTATGAATCCAATAGGAATGACGGATGGCCGGCACATATTCATACAATTGAGGATACTCATAAGGCTTTAGGTTGATACGCTTTTCGAAAATATCCGATTCACGCATCTGAGCCCTTTTGTTCCTGTAAATAATGTAAGCTTTGGCAGCATCGTGGAACTCACTATTCATTAATTCGTTCTCCACAACATCTTGCACCTCTTCTACGGTAGGCACATAATGTTCATCCTTGCTTTTTCGCTCCAACAAAGTCTTTTCAACGTTGTTGGCAATGGTCTGTGCATCATTAATCTGACCATGGTCCACAGCGGTCATGGCCTTTAAAATTGCATTCGTAATCTTGTGTAAGTCAAAAGTCTGTGTACTAAAATCCCTTTTAGTTATATGAGTAATGTGCATGAGGAAAATGGTTTGGAGTTGTACTAAATCGCTCGAATGTAAAATTCATATTTTCTTTACTTTGATTTTAGGTTTCGGTGATCAGGTTCTTAACACTTTTATCAACATTTATGTTGAGAACCATTCCAAATAGATCGTAACAAACGTAAAATAAGGGCTCTGAAAAGAAATGGAAACGCCCCTCTCCCAAGAACACTCCTTTCACAAATTTTTAACAAAAATTGTTCAAAAGTCAGTTGAGCCTAGTGAGGACAAAGCCTTACCGCTTATTAGCCTTACATTGTTAATTTTCGAGAAGGTCTGTTTCTTATAAAGAATTGTCGAATTTATCAACATCATACTCGTAAGACAACAACCGGAGAAACCGTTTAATTGAAGAATTTTCTTGATTGCTATGTAAACAAAAAAAGGACCGCATTGTTTACACGGCCCTATTCATCAAAATGATTCAACATTAAAAAGATATATTGTCTCTCTAGCTTTTATATTTTAATCTTAATTCCGCCATTTACCACAAAACCATCCACAGGGGCGTAAATATCCAAAAACTCGGGGTCGCTTAGGGTGCCCGAATAAATTTGATCAAATCGAGTCTGACGAGTGTCCAAGAAGTTTTCAAAATTCAGGAAAATCGAAAAATGTTCTCCAAATTTCTTTTCACTCATTAGGCCCATTATCCAATAGGACCGGCCTGTTTCACCATTGCTTAATTGTTGTGGACTGTAATAATACGCTTCCAGACCTACCCAGAATTTCTCCTCTTTTTCAAACATCAGCACATTGTTCAAACGATGCTCTGCTACCAAAGGAAAATCAGATATGGCTCCATTCTGATTTTGTTTCACATTGGCATGGGTATACCCGGTGAACAATTTAAAATCCCCATAGCTCACTTTTAGGTTCACCTCTGCCCCACGGGTGTCCACATAGCCTTTTGGTTGTTGAAAAGCGTAGGACCCATTATTGGTTGATTGCAATACCATAGGGTCATCTATTTTGGTGTAAAAAAACAATGTGTTCAGCGTCATCACAACACCAGAAAAGGGGGTCCATTTGTAATTGACATCAAAATTACCTCCAATGGACCTTTCCAAATCGGTTTGGTCTACATCAATGGGCAATACATTTCTGAATTGCAACCGTTCAGCATCTTCAATAAAAACCGTTGGTGTTTTATAGCCCATTCCTCCGCCCAACCTAAAGGTAAGGGCTGGGCTCGGCTCAAATAAAACGGAAAGTCTGGGTAGTGCCATTGCACCATAATCAGAATGATAATCTACCCTAAAACCTGTTTCCAACGTCAAAGTTTCATCAATGGGCCATACGTTTTGGGCGAAAAGTCCGAATATCTCGTAGGACTGGTCCAATGCCTCCGGTTCATCTTGCCGGGTATCATTAAAGAATTCTGTCCTAAGATTACCCCCAAACACCCATTCCATACCACTATCCGAATTTTTGGAATAGTTCATTTCGCTAAAAGATGAACGTTGATATCCCTTAAAAGTAAAATCAGGAATCGCGATGGTTCTATCGTAAAAGCTAAAACTGTTTTTGAACTCGATACGGCTTTGACCAGAAAATGCATGTTTTAATCCCAATTGGGTGGAAAATCTTTCGGTCTCGTTGGACTCAAAATAGGGATTGTCCACATTTTCTCCTTTTACATAATCCATATTGCCGCCAAAGCGATCTTCCCAAATGGCGTTTACACCCAACATCAATTCGGTATTCCCATCCAAATACCAAAACAACTTTGGGTTCACGGTAACTCTATCAAACTCTGGAATAGCCGTCAATCCAATATCTGCTGGGTCATAGGGCGTGCCTAAATTGTAGGAAGCAAACACGGTGGTACCGACTTTATCAAACTTTTGGGAATAAAACCCGCTCAAATCCAAACCAAGAGCTGAAGTGGCATTGGCCATAAAACTAATTTCGGGCTCATCTTCAGGGGTCTTGGAAATTAGGTTGACCAACCCGGCAATGGCACCACCACCGTACAATGTGGAGCTAGATCCCTTTATAACCTCAACTTGTTTAAGGTCCAAAGGAGCAATTTGCATTAAGCTTAGACCACTGGCAAATCCGGAGTATAAAGGAAACCCATCGCGAAGGAGTTGGGTATACTTTCCGTCCAGTCCTTGAATTCGAATACTTGAATTATAACTTGTTGCAGAGGTTTGTTGGGTTCTTATTCCGGTACTCTCATTTAAAAGCATACGGATATCGCCTGGTTTCATGTTCCCTTTTTCGGAAAGTTCCTCGCCTGCGATCACTTCCACTCTTGTTGGAATATCCTCGATGGTTCGGGTGCTCCTGGTGGACACCAATGTAACACCTTCCATTTCCTCAGCTTGAGGGACCATTTCAATTACCATCTTTTGGGATGGTTGGCCCAATGGAAATGTAAGTGTTTTTTTTATTGGCGCATATCCTACATAGCGCAACTGCAATGTGAAGGTGCCATTAGGGATATTTTCTATATGAATGTTTCCTTTTTCATCGGAAATTGCTCCTATTTCAAGGGATTCCAGAATGGCAGTGACACCAATCAACGGTTCATCGCCCTGAGAATCCTTAATGGTAACATCAAGTGTATTTTGTGCCAATGCTGATACCATCCCAAAAAGGGAAAGCAATACTAAAATTTTAAATTTCATGTTGATATATTGAAGTTATCATAAATTGGTAAAAACCAAGCGACCCAACATCAAATGTTAGGCTCTAAAAAAGAACTACACTTCAAATGGGCGCGGAGGCTTTAGATCACAGGAATAGACTTCACAGGTGAGCGATTCCACATAGGGCACTTCAAAAATTTCCAAATCCGTCTCTAAAAAATCAAATTCGATAAAGTTGTAGTTGATGGTAAATCCCAGACACCTGCCACAATTATAAAATGGAGAGCAAGGCGATTCATTATTGGAATGATCATCGTCATGGGATTCATGATTTTCCGTATGGTTCACGAAAGAGAATGCTTCACATGCACCCTCTTCCTCACAACATGGGAATGAAGAGAGCAGAACAATCAAGGTGGACAATATGATGGCCATGATTTTCATATCCCAAAAGTATGAAAAATCACATTCTAGTATGCTTGATTGTTTTTATTAGGGAAATCGGCTATTAAAATTTTCTATAAAAAATCAATTGTTGCTTTACTAACATGTAGATCATTTCTCCCTACGGATAAAGGAAGCAAAAATTCCAATAAATAATGACAGTGCTATAAATCCTAAGGACAGCCATTCTGGAACAGTATAATGATGTGCCAGTATCAATTTTACTCCCACAAAACTCAAAATGGCCACTAAACTGTATTTAAGGTAATGAAACCTATTGATCATATGGGCCAAGAAAAAATACATGGATCTCAGACCTAAAATCGCAAATATATTCGAAGTGAAAACCAAAAAAGGATCGGAAGTTATGGCTAAAATCGCAGGAACACTGTCCAAAGCAAATACAATATCTGAAAACTCAATAATCAACAATGCTATGAACAAGGGAGTTGCTGCGGTGATGTGCCGAACTTGTATAAAGAACTTTTGCCCTTGCATGTGCGAGGTAATGGGCATAACCTTCCTTAGATTCCGATAGACAAATGATTTTTTGGGATTGAAAGCCTTCTGTTTGGATACTAACATCCGAACGGCAGTAAAGATCAAAAAAGCACCGAAGAGGTACGTCATGAAACTAAACTTCTTGATCAGTACCACCCCAAAGAAAATCATCAGTGCCCTGAATACAATAGCTCCCAAAATTCCCCAAAAGAGTACACGGTGTTGGTATTTCTGTGGAATTTGGAACGACCCAAAGATCACTGCAATGATAAAGATGTTGTCTATACTTAAGGATAATTCTATCAAATACCCTGTTATATATTTCAAAGTGGCCTCCATGGGAGCAAGGGAATCAACATTTTCCACTCTTCCGCTTTCATACAACCAAAATATTACACCAGAGAACATAAAGGACATTGCCACCCAAACAAAAGTCCAAATAGATGCTTCCCGCACACTAATAACGTGCGCCTTTTTATTGAAAACACCAAGGTCCAGTGCCAAAAAAAAGCAAATTCCCAAAATAAAAAAGCCCCAGACCGCCATAGTTTTTTATTCCTTGAAATTAAATAAAGTAAGTGGAATTTACTTCCTTATAACTGAAACTTTCAAGCTATCCATTCAAAAACAAGGCCCTGATGAATTGTTATCATCAGGGCCTTTGTACCTTGGGTGGGAATCGAACCCACACGTCCGAAGACACTGGATTTTGAATCCAGCGCGTCTACCAATTCCGCCACCAAGGCATTTATGGTCATTTTTTCAAATGCGAGTGCAAAGCTAAACAATATTTTTTATTTCTCAACAAAAAATACTTCCATTTATACTTTAGCAACCCGAATTAATTTTTAAATTTGCACCTCTTTACAAAATAGCAGTTTAAAAAGCTAGTAAACAAGAGTTTGTAATGGCCTATCAAGTTCCCGAACCTAAAATTTTTGCCTGTACCCAAAGTACTGAACTGGGTGAGAAGATTGCCGCTTCGTATGGCGCGGAATTGGGTAAAATCCAATTTTCCAGATACAGCGACGGTGAATTTCAACCTTCGTTTGAGGAATCTATTCGTGGGGCACGAATTTTTATCATTGGATCTACCAATCCAAGCTCGGAAAACCTGATGGAAATGTTGTTGATGTTGGATGCCGCCAAAAGAGCTTCAGCTAGACACATTACTGCTGTTATGCCCTATTTCGGTTGGGCCAGACAAGATCGTAAAGACAAGCCCAGAGTTCCCATTGCGGCAAAATTGATTGCAAAAATGTTGGAAACTGCTGGTGCAACCAGGATTATAACCATGGACCTGCACGCAGACCAAATCCAAGGCTTTTTTGAAAAACCTGTGGATCATCTGTTTGCCTCCACCATGTTCCTACCTTATTTAAAAGGATTGAACTTGGATAATCTTTGTATTGCTTCTCCTGACATGGGAGGATCAAAAAGGGCTTATGCCTACTCCAAAGCTTTGGAGTGCGATGTGGTGATCTGTTACAAGCAAAGAGCCAAAGCCAATGTCATATCCCATATGGAATTGATTGGTGATGTTCAAGGAAAGAATGTGGTATTGGTGGATGATATGGTGGATACCGCAGGAACACTAACCAAAGCTGCCGACCTAATGATGGAACGCGGTGCTGAAAGTGTAAGGGCAGTGACTACACATGGATTGCTTTCGGGCAATGCGTATGAGCGTATAGAAAAATCGAAATTGACAGAATTGATCGTTACCGATTCCATTCCTGTTGATCATACACAACAAAAAATAAAGGTATTGTCTTGTGCCGACCTGTTTGCAGATGTAATGCACAGGGTTCATCACAACACCTCAATATCTTCCAAATTTCTAATGTAAATTAATTTAATATATAATAATGAAGTCAATTACAATCAAAGGATCCCAAAGAGAAAGCGTGGGCAAGGTTTCTACCAAAGCCTTACGTAATGCTGGAAAGGTCCCTTGCGTACTGTACGGAGGGGATAAACCAATGCACTTTTCAGCAGATGAACTATCATTCAAAGACTTAGTGTACACCCCTAACGCGTACACCGCAGTAATTGAACTGGAAAGCGGCGAAAAGTTTGACGCCGTACTACAAGACATCCAGTTTCACCCTGTAACTGATAAAATCCTTCACGTGGATTTCTATCAGTTGTTCGAGGACAAACCTATTACCATGAACATTCCTGTTCGTTTGGAAGGAAACTCTCCAGGGGTAAGAAACGGTGGTCGTTTGCTTTTCAGAAAACGCAAATTGGCTATCAAGGCTTTGCCAAACTTGCTTCCAGATTTCATTACCGTTGATATCTCCAAGCTAAGAATTGGTGGAACTATCGCTGTAGAAACCATCTTAAATGATGATTACACTATTCTTCACCCAGACAGTACCGCTATCGTACAGGTGAAAGCTTCTAGAACTTCTGTCGCAGATGACGAGGAAGATGAAGATGAA
Source organism: Flagellimonas cixiensis (assembly GCF_042134615.1). GTDB lineage: Bacteria > Bacteroidota > Bacteroidia > Flavobacteriales > Flavobacteriaceae > Flagellimonas > Flagellimonas cixiensis. Next base: position 1,776,465 of record NZ_CP169639.1, on the reverse strand, counting down.
GAAGGAGCAGAAGGTGAAGCAGCCGAAGGAGGTACAGAAGCTTCTGAGGCAGCAGAATAGCCAAACGATTACGTTTAAAAGCATCCCTATTTTTGCCAAGGTGAAAATATGGGATGCTTTTGTATTTTAGACAAACTCAAATACGGAATGCTCCAGTTTTTTAAACACATTTTTGGCAAACCAAAACAACTTCTAGAAGAATCCGACCCCATGAAAAAATTTTTAATTGTTGGCCTTGGCAATATCGGTTCCGATTATGACGAAACACGTCACAACATCGGTTTTAAAGTATTGGATTTTTTGGCCGAACAAGAAGACTTTGTTTTTGAAAGCGCCAAATTGGGAGCAGTAGCCACTTTTCGGCACAAAGGAAAAGGCGTGGTGTGCCTAAAACCGTCCACCTACATGAATTTAAGTGGTAAAGCCGTAAAATATTGGATGGAAAAGGAAAATATTACGCTTGACAACGTGCTCATCATTACGGACGACATCAACCTTCCTTTTGGCACATTACGCGTTAAAACCAAAGGCAGTGATGGCGGACATAATGGACTAAAAGATATTCAAAACACGCTACAAACCTCGCAATACAACCGATTTAGGTTTGGCGTAGGCTCGGATTTTGGGAAAGGCAAACAGGTGGATTATGTTTTGGGGAAATGGGATGAGGAGGAACAAAAAAACATGCCAGAACGGTTAAAGAAATCTACCGATATCATCCGTTCATTCGTTTTTGCAGGTGTAAAAAACACCATGAACCAATTCAACGGCACGTAAATCAGAATACCTTAAAATCGAACACGCCCGAATCGGAGGTATTGCCCTCCAAATCGGTGGTCACCACTTTCCAATAATAGACTACACCTGAGGTAACACTTACAGACATTTCCATAGTTGAGGCATCTGTGGTGCCAAGCAAAGTTGTGGGCGGATTTGTTTCGGCAAAAAACACTTGAAACGAATCCATATCATTATCTACATCGGCTCCTGCCCATTCCAAAGTCACTTCATTGGCGATATCCTTGATTACGGTCTCTCCTGAATCGGGAGAAACCAGTTGCGCGGGGAATGGTGCATAGGTAGTTTCAGAACCTGCATTGTAAAACAACCATGTTTCACTAATCGCAGTTTCATCCGAATCGGAATTGGAAGATGTCACCGTCCAAGAAAAAGGCGCTCCCTTTGCTAAGGAAAGACTAGCGGAAGTTGATGAAGTTGTTACGTTTTGAGGTGCATTGGTTTCTAAATTCACTACACTCAACGAATACCGTTCTGCATGATTGGCTGCTCCCCACCGAAAGGTTACCTGACTCAAAGTTTCACTTAGATTGGTCCCTGTAGTACACTCTGAATTTTCCTCAGGAAAAATCAAATTTGTTGCCTCTGGAGCCGGCGGCGTATCATCTCCTCCACAAGAAATCAAGAAGGCCAATAGCAGTATGCCAACAATATTCTTCATCATTTCTTTATGAATTTAAATGTTTCCCTTACTCCTGCTTTATCAATTCGCATATAATAGATTCCTCTGGATAATCCCGACAAGTCCAATTGGAGATCATTTCCATTGACCGTTCTGTTTTCTATTTTGACCAATCTGCCATTAGCTGTAAAAATCTCGAGGCCCACTTGTCCTTCAAATCCGCCCAAATAAACCTCTGTGTTTGAATAAACCGGGTTGGGACTCAAAATAGGTCTGGAGGAATAAAACAATGTTTTTTCAACCACACCTTGACATGGTATATTGGAATATACCCGTAAGGTGTTCACCCCCTCTTTTAACGGAAGAGACAATGCAGTGCCCGTTGTCTGAGTTACCACACCATTTAACTCCACGTTGTAAAGCGAAGCACCACTCATTTCCAAATTGACAAAACTGGAATCCAATAAAGCAGCTACCTCTAAAACATCGGGTTGGGTTATTATCGCGGTAAAACAAATTTCTTCATACGTTATAGCACCATTGGTGCCCGTAATACAAACCGAATATTCTCCTGCATTTAAACTTCCAATAACCAACGAATCGGTGAAAACAACCGCAGTTGAGGCATTCCCATTCAAAATGGCCGTATATGTTATTGAGGTATCGAAAGGCGTAATGGTGATTGAGCCGTTATCGCTTGTTCTACAGGTTTCACTTTCAATTTCCAGTTCAAAATTATCTGCAGCAAAACGATAAATGGCACAACCGTTTGTATCTACTTCAACTCCTTTTGGAGTTCCCAAACACAGGTCGTCTCCATCATCAAAAACACCATCTCCATCTTCATCGGGCCTATAGTTGCCTTCCACACAAATTTCCAATGAAAAACCAATTAACGCACCTCCATCACTGGCCGCAGTATCCTCAATTTGCAAAATCCATTCCCCTAAAATAGACTCTCCCTTTAAGGATGCCAATGAACCAAGGGGGCTAACGATTCCAGATATGGCAGGATTATCGGAACACGTCAATGGGTCTCCTTCATCATCAAATACCGCATTGATGTTGTTCAAACTTCCGCAGGTATTCGAAACTAGGGTGACCTCTGTGCCTTGAGGAGAAATTAAGGTAATGATTAAATCTTCGAGATAAGTATGGTCCAATTCCAAACTCACGTTGACGTCTGAAATTGGCAAATCTTCCAAAAACACCACAGAGGTTGATACCGTTGGGGTTCCCGCTGAAGAAATGGTAAGTGGCAAATCTCCAGGCTCCATGCTTTTACAATCTACCTGAGACGTTGTAAAACTATAGGGTGCACTAAAGGTGCCTGTTCCACATCCATTGTTTGGTCTTACCCTCCAATAGTATTCAATTTGGGCATCCAAGTCGGTAATTTTATAAGTGGTAAAGGGAATACTAGCCGACTCCAATATATTGGTAAAACCTAAATCGGTGGCAATTTCCACATCATAACCAGTGTACAATGGATTTGCCTCCCAAGTTAAATCAGCATCCAACGAAACCCCACTTTCTGTATTGGCGGGTGATAGCAAAACCACATCGGAAAAAGTCCCATCTTGTACCGTAAGCGTCAAATCAACGCTCTTAGTCACCGTCGCAGAAGTTGCTGTAATGGTAATATCGTACACCCCAGGGGCAACCCCATTGGTATTGGATAAGGTAAGATTAACCGAAGTATCGTCCGAAGAGGCATTTGTTGGAGAAAAAATCGCAGTGATTCCAGCAGGCACTTTGGCAGAAAAAGTTGCATTTTCGTTAAATCCCGCATAGGTTTCATACACAAACGGAATCACTAAATCATCAGGCTGGCAAACTTCATAGGTAAGCGCATCAAAACTTAGAACTACTTCCGATTCTTCAATAGTGAAATTAGCACTGTTCACTGCGAAGAAGATATTTTCGCTTGCTTTTACCATTACACGACCGTTCATCGTAGCATTACCAGGCAACAGGATTTCTTCCGATCCATCATTGGGTGTGTTTTCCAGCAGGGTAATGGGAAAACTCAAACCTCCATCCAACGAGAGAAATATATCAACAGTTTCTGCATGGATTGGCGCTAAATTAGTATTGGCCACATCCCAAGTAATTTCTTGTACAGTTCCTCCTTGGTAAACTTCTATCGCGTTTTGTGAAGTTACCGTAAATGGTCCTGCGGCTTTGATTACATTCACGCCCAACACATCAGAAATCACTTGTCCTCCCCCAACAGCATTATCCCGAACCGTAAAGGCAAAATTAAGGTTCCGTTCTACTTCCGAAACGGTCTCCCAGGCATCACCAATCGCAGGTTCTGTCTGGGTAAGGTTTCCGTTTGACACTTCCGACAATTTTGGAAAATATCGAACAGGGTCGGTAGTTGGTGGCAAAGACCTAAAATTAGCACCGCTGGGGTTGGTTGGTCCAAAAGTGGTGTTGGTCACCAAACCATCATCGATTTGTTCCCAAGTATAGGTGAGCACATCATCTATATCTGTGTCGGTTGCCATGCCCTCCAAAACAAAAGCTGTTCCCTTTGGAATGATAAAATCATCGACGGGGGTCAGAACCGGTGGAGAATTGGTTAAAGCTGTTGTTTCTGCACAGGAAGTGGTAGCCAAATATTCCGAAATCTGTAAAATGCTATAATAATGGAAATAATCATCCCCACTACCGGCGATATTGTTTGCCCCAACAATTCCTGCGTACCCCATAATGGTGCTTCCACTAGCGGGTTCTGCTTGCACACCTGTTCCTTCAGACTCAAAGGACCACGTATGATTGGCCCCAAATTGATGCCCTAACTCGTGAGCCACATAATCCAAATCGAACACATCTCCTTGCGGATTAAAGGCTGCGGAAAACCCGCTTCCTTTACTATTATCAACACAAACAGCCGCTATAAAACCTGCATTTCCGTTGTCCTCGCCTTCCGCCACTTTGTGAAAAAGATGGCCCACATCATAATTTGCCTCCCCAATAATAGAAGTGATTGAGGACTGCACCTGTGCGTTTAAACTATCATCATAAGGATCAGTATCGGGATTGGTAAAAATAATGAGGTCGTTATTGGCTATAAGTTCCAAAGTAACCCCCAAATCGGTTTCAAAAACCTCATTCACTCGGGTTAAAGTGGCATTGATTCCTGCCAAAGCATCTTCAACAGTTCCACCTAGTTCTTGTGTGTATTCTCCCGTAGCCGAAATGGCAATTCTATATTTTCTCAAAAGCTGGTCATCCACCAAAGGAGTAATCGTTTTGCCAGTAGTACCAGATGATTTATTTAAAGTTCCGTATAAATCCTTGCTCGTTTCACAGATAAAATTGATATCCGAAGTAAGTCCTGCATTATTTTCATATACCACATAAACATTATCCTTGTTGGAAACAGGCTCCATGAAGACTTGTTTCTGACTTTTTAAATCGACAACCATACTTTGCAAACCCTTGTGCGAGCTGCTCAATTTTACACGGAATTGACCGTTGGCACTCGTACCCGTGTAGGACTTGATATTGGGATATTTCTTTGCCAAATCAGGATGAAGCACAGAAGTTTCCACAAGTTGAAAAGGCACAATCTCGCCATTGGTGTCCGGAAGATAAATGGTCTTGGAGGTACTTTTACTAAAAGTGGAAGTTGCCAAATGGGATTTGAAATTGTTTTTGTCGAGTTCAAGCAGCTTTTTTGCCCCTTCCATATCACTTAAAGAAGCACTTTTTAACCCCGATTCTTTAGGTATGGATTTCCAATAAGCCTGCTGACCGTATATACAAAAGCTAGTAAAAAATATTGCTATTGATAAAACAAGATGTAATTTAGCTTTCATACAAAGTTGAGGCATAGTACAATTTCAAATGTAAGCCTTTTTTATTTTTTGATTCTTTGGAAACAATCCAGAACATTTCTAAATATAAAGATTTTAATCACCACACGGTCATCACCATAGGCACTTTTGATGGAGTACATTTGGGTCACCGTAAAATACTGGAACGTCTCATAAATAGTGCCAAAAAAAGTGGACTCAAATCTACGGTGCTTACGTTCTTTCCTCATCCGCGCATGGTGCTCCAAAAAGATGTGGACATTAAATTACTGAACACAATTGAAGAGAAAAAGCAAATTTTGGAAACCCTGGGGCTGGATTATTTGATCATCCATCCTTTTACCAAAGATTTTTCGAGGCTTTCGGCAACCGATTTTGTTCGGGATTTACTGGTGAATGGACTTAAGGCCAAAAAAATCATAATTGGGTACGACCACCATTTTGGGAGAAATAGAAATGCAAATATTCAAGATTTAATTGCCTTTGGAAATGCCCTCGATTTTGAAGTCGAAGAAATCCCCGCGCAAGAAATAGATGATGTATCTGTTAGCTCAACCAAAATTAGGAATGCTCTTTTAGAAGGCGATGTTGATACTGCAAACAACTATTTAAGTTATGCCTACTCCTTATCCGGAACCATCAAAAAAGGGAAAGGATTGGGCAAGGAATTTGGTTTTCCTACGGCCAACCTGCATGTTCAGGAATCATATAAATTGATTCCAAAAACAGGAGCCTATGTGGTGCAAAGTACCCTTGACGGCCAGAAATATTTTGGGATGATGAACATTGGCTACAACCCCACCGTTGATGGAACCGAAAAAAGTATAGAAGTCAATTTTTTTGATTTTGAAGGCGACCTTTACGACAAAAAACTACAAGTCGAAATCCTGCACCGGATTCGCGATGAGCACAAATTCAATTCCATCGAAGAATTGAAAGAACAATTGAAAAAAGACAAAGCCTTTTCGTTGGAGCTAATTTCCAAATAAATGTTCTACCAGTTTCTTTTTAAGAAAATTGACAACGCCCAATTGGTAGTGTTTCGAGTTTTCTATGGATTGTTGGTCAGTGCGGAGTGCTATGGTGCGATTGCTACAGGATGGGTCCGGCGTACTTTGATAGAGCCCCAATTTACCTTTTCATTTATTGGTTTTGAATGGTTACAACCCCTACCTGGTTCAGGAATGTATATCTACTTTGCATTGATGGGCACTTTGGGGCTCATGATTGCCTTTGGATTTAAATATCGCTTCAGCGCAATGGCATTTGCGCTCTTATGGACAGGGGTGTATTTGATGCAAAAAACATCGTACAACAACCACTATTATTTATTGATGTTGTTGGCCTACATCATGGCATTTTTGCCCGCCCACAAAGATGCTTCTTTGGATACTAAGTTGAATCCAAAAATTAGGTCTCAAAATATGTTCAATTGGATACGCTGGACCATTATTTTGCAATTGTTCATCGTATACACGTACGCCTCGATTGCAAAACTGTATGCCGATTGGTTGGATTTCAGCATTATTGAAATTTTGATGCAATCCAAAAAAGACTATTGGCTCATCGGAGATTTTTTACAATTAAAATGGGTCCATAAAGTCGTGGCATTCTTCGGAATTTTCTTCGACCTACTGATTGTGCCGGCACTTTTATGGAAACCCTCCAGAAAAGTGGCTTTTGTTCTTGCCATATTTTTCCATTTGTTCAATAGTATGGTCTTCCAAATTGGAATATTCCCGTATTTGTCATTGGCCTTCACTGTGTTCTTTTTTGAACCACAGACCATTCGGAACCTATTTCTAAAATCAAAAAATATTCAAATAGAATCAGCTTTTGAACCACCAAAAACAAAAGGCTTGATTTTGTCCGTTATGGGTATTTATTTTATGGTTCAACTGGTGCTGCCCATCCGACATCATTTTTTTCAAGATGATGTGTTATGGACCGAAGAGGGACATCGACTCAGCTGGCGAATGATGCTGCGAACACGTACCGGCAGTATTCAGTATCACGCCGTCAACACCTCAAACGGAGATACCACTCGAATAGATTTGGACGACTTTCTTACCCCAAAACAAAAAAGTAGGGTATCCTGTTATCCCGATTTTGCTTGGCAATTTGCCCAACACCTTAAAAAAGAATACGCTGCAAATGGTGAAGAAATTCAAGTTTTTGTAAAAAATAAGGTGAAAGTCAATAATGGAATTTATGCTGAATTCATAGATCCCGAAACCGACTTGGCCAGCGTTCCATGGAAACATTTTGCCCATAACGATTGGATTCTGCCCTCCCCGACCGAATAATTGTTGGGCACTTCTTAAGATTCAATTAAATTTGCGGCTCAAAACAGGGCCATGCTTCAATTACATACCATTCGAGAAAATAAGGAAAGTATTATCACCGCTTTAAAAAAGCGTAACATCGATGCCGAACCGATGCTATCCACAGTTTTGGAACTGGACGAAAAAAGACGTTCCATCCAAACCGAATTGGATAGTACTTTGGCAGAATCGAACAAACTTTCCAAAGAAATTGGTATGCTTTTCAAATCTGGAAAAGCACAAGAAGCCAACGAGTTGAAAGAAAGGACTGCTGGATTAAAAGAGACTTCCAAACAATTGGGAGATGATTTAAACGAAGTGGCTTCAGCTTTACAGGATGCCCTGTACCTTATCCCGAACATTCCCCATGATTCCGTTCCAGCAGGGAATACCGATGAGGACAACGAAGAAATTTACAAAGAAGGTGAAGTCCCTGCCCTTTTTGACGGTGCATTGCCGCACTGGGAATTGGCCAAAAAATACGACATCATTGATTTTGAGCTGGGCGTAAAAATCACCGGTGCAGGATTTCCGGTGTACAAAGGCAAAGGAGCACGTTTGCAACGCGCCTTGATTTCTTATTTCTTGGATAAAAACACCGAAGCTGGATATACCGAAATGCAAGTGCCTCACATGGTAAACGAAGCATCAGGGTATGGCACAGGGCAATTGCCCGACAAAGAAGGGCAAATGTACCACGTGCAAGCCGATGATCTTTATCTAATTCCAACTGCGGAAGTTCCTGTGACCAATTTGCACCGAGGCGATATTTTGGCCGAAAGTGATTTCCCCATAAAATACACGGGCTACACCCCTTGTTTTAGAAGGGAAGCAGGTAGCTACGGCGCCCATGTTCGTGGTCTCAACCGTTTGCATCAATTTGATAAAGTAGAGGTTGTACGTGTTGAACACCCTAACAATTCTTATCAAGCTTTGGATGAAATGGTGGAGCATGTAAAAAATATCCTTCGTGAATTGAAATTGCCCTATCGCATACTACGCCTTTGTGGAGGGGATTTAGGATTCACCTCTGCCCTTACTTACGATTTTGAAGTGTTCTCCACTGCCCAGGACCGTTGGTTGGAAATCAGTTCCGTTTCCAACTTTGAAACCTTTCAGGCCAATCGCCTAAAATTGCGTTACAAAGATGAAAATGGAAAAACCCAATTGGCCCACACCTTGAACGGAAGTTCATTGGCATTACCTAGGGTATTGGCTGGTATTTTGGAGAATTACCAGACCGAGAACGGCATTAAAATTCCAGAAGTATTGGTTCCTTACTGCGGTTTCGACACCATCAGCTAGGTTTTTCATGGTTTAATTTGGATTCACTTAACAGAATCCCAAGCTTTTCTACGTTATATTTGAAATAAACCTCAATGGATTTTAAATCCATGAGCATTACCTTTTACGGGCTTTATGTCATTCCGACAGAGCAAAGCGACGAGGAATCTCATACTATTTAGTTGAATTGAGATTTCTCACTATGTTCGAAATGACATAAAGCCCTTAAAAGAATGCAACGAATTGAAGCATTTTAACCGAACTAGAAACAAGAGCTATTGCAACGTCTTTTATTTCTCATATCACTCTGCCTACTTTCATTTTCGGCCATGGCCCAAGAAGATTTCTTGGCCAAACAATACCTAAATGATGGCAACTACGAAAAAGCTGTGGTTTTCTACGAAAAATTGGTCGAAGCCCACCCCCGAAGAACCGATTATTCCGAAGGATTAGTAGCTTGCTATCAACAATTGGAACGCTTTGAGGATGCCGAAAACTTTTTGTTGGAAAAAGTGCAGGACGAATATGCTTTCCCTACCTTTTTTATTGAATTGGGATATAACTACACCTTACAAAACCAGCCAGAACGGGCTTCAGAATTCTATGATAAAGCGGTAGAAAAAATTGATATCAACCCCAATTTTGGATATAGTGTCGGGTATCGGTTTCAGAAATATGCCTTATTGGATTACTCGATCAAGGCCTATACGCGAGCTATGGAACTCAAACCCGAATTGAACTACGATTTTCAATTGGCACGAATTTATGGCGAACAGGGAAACATTGAAAAAATGTACCAATCCTACCTCAACCTTATTTGGCAAGGAAAAACATCGCGCTCCAATGTACTTCGGAATATTGATGATTTTATTTCAGAGGATCCAACCAATGAAAACAATATCCTATTAAGAAAAGTATTGCTCACCAATGCACAGAAAAATCCCGATATCCTTTGGAACGAACTTTTAAGCTGGTTATTTGTGCAGCAAAAACAGTTCAACAGTGCCTTTAGCCAAGAGAAGGCCATTTTTAAGCGTGCGGATGGCAACAATGTGGACCGCTTGGAGAGTTTGGGGGAAATTGCTTTGGAAGAAAAAGACCTTGAAAGCGCTAGAGACATTTTTCAATTTATTGTGGATAACAACGAGGACCCGAGAATCAAACTGAATGCACAATTACAGCTTATCGATATTGAATTGGAGCAACCCACTGAGAAAACTTTGGAAGCCGTTGAAAAACGATTCGAAAAATTGGTGGAGACTTACGGGAACCAAAGTATCACCCTACAACTACAAATTGCTTATGCCAACTTTCTCACCTTTAAAAGAGATAGGCCCGACCCAGCAATCACCATGCTAAAAGAAAGTTTGGAACTGCCGATGGGCAGAATGACTATGGCCTACGTAAAATTGGCCCTCGGCGATATCTTGGTGTACGACCAACGATTCAACGAAGCTCTAATCCTATTCACCCAAGTCCAAAAAAGTTTAAAAAATGATGTTTTGGGTCAAGACGCTCGCTTTAAAGTGGCCCAAACCAGCTTTTATAAAGGGGATTTTGATTGGGCTTTGACACAATTAAAAGTGCTTCGTGGTTCTACCTCGCAGTTGATAGCCAATGATGCAATGCAATTGAGCTTATTGATATCGGACAACTCTTTGGAAGATTCCACCCAAACTGCATTAAAAAAGTATGCCAGAGCTGATTTGCTGGCCTATCAAAACAAAGACAAGGAAGCCATTGCCGCCTTGGAAGATATTTTGGAAAACCACAAAGGGGAAAAGATAGAAGATGAGGCTTTGCTTAAACAAGCCGAACTTTTGGTGGAGCAAAAAGATTACGAAAGCGCTGAATTCAATTATTTGAAAATCGTGGAGTTTTATGCCGACGGTATTTTGGCGGACGATGCACACTTTGCCCTCGGGGAATTGTATCGCAACACACTGAACGAACCAGAAAAGGCCATGGCTCATTTCGAGAAAATTATTTACAACTATCAAGACAGTTATTATTTCCCACAAGCCCGACTTAATTTTAGAAGGCTACGCGGAGATGCCATCAACTAGCACCAAAGTTGTCATTCCCGCGAAAGCGGGAATCCACTATCCTATTCTTTTATTAGAATATCAATTGCAATGCTCTACTTTCTAAATGCCTTGTAAATCCTATTGAGTTCGCAAAAAATACCCTAATTTTCGCCCATCAAACCAAAGGCTAATGCTAATTTATAATGTAACCATCAATATAGATGCCCAAGTCCACGACGAATGGTTGTCATGGATGCGGGACAAGCACATTCCCGATATGCTATCCACTGGTAAGTTTTCACATGCCAAAATGGTCAAAGTATTGGTAGAAGAAGATTTGGGAGGCATTACCTATTCCATTCAATATACCACACAAGACCGCAAAATGCTGGAAGCTTATTATAACGAAGACGCCGAAAGGTTACGTGCCGACGCCCAAAAGCTATTTCCCAATAAGTTTGTGGCCTTCAGGACAGAACTGGAGGTTGTAAGCCAACAAATTCCATAATTCCATGGAATATTTGTTTACCTATGGCACCCTGCAAGACACGCAGGTGCAGGAGTATATTTTTGGACGAGTTTTAGAAGGACAAAACGATTATGTACTTGGATTCAAAATATTGGAAAATGCCGTTTACGGCAAATATGCCTTGGCACAACAAACACAAAATATTAAGGATGAAGTACCCGGTGTAGTTTATGAAGTAACCTTTTCCGAACTCAAAAAGGCCGATGTGTATGAGACCAGTGCCTATCGTCGTGAAAAATTCCCATTAAGATCAGGTAAACAAGCTTGGATCTATATCGAAAATTCCAACTAACTTGCAAAAAAAGCACCCGTGTCCAAAAAGAAGAAAAAGAAGTATTCCCCTCGTGTGCACCAGTCATACGGAAATGATCAAGATGGAGCCGTTAAAGCTAAAAAACATTTGGGACAGCATTTTTTAAGGGATGAATCGGTTGCACAGAAAATTGCGGAGACCCTAAGCCTTTCTGGATACAAAAACGTATTGGAAATAGGCCCTGGAATGGGTGTTCTCACCAAATACTTGCTGCAACGCGATTTGGATTTGGCAGCCATGGATTTGGATGAGGAATCCATCGTCTATCTCAATCATACCTTTCCCTTGGAATATCACGATATTTTAAAACAAAATAACAGACTCAACATCATCGAGGCCGATTTCTTAAAGTTCGACCTTACCCAACTTTATGGTGATGAGCAATTCGCCATTACAGGAAACTTCCCTTATAATATTTCGAGCCAGATTGTTTTTAAAATGCTCGAAATGCGTCAGCAAATACCTGAGTTTTCTGGAATGTTCCAAAAAGAAGTGGCCAAACGTATCTGCGAAAAACCTGGAAGCAAAACTTATGGCATCCTTTCCGTTTTGGTACAGGCATTTTATACCGCGGAATATCTTTTTACAGTCCCACCAAGCGTATTCGACCCTCCGCCAAAGGTCGATTCGGGAGTTTTATTGTTGACTAGAAAAGAAGAACAAAAGCTTCCCTGTGACGAACGGCTATTTTTTAAAGTGGTGAAAACCGCATTCAACCAACGAAGGAAAACCCTGCGAAACAGCCTTAAAACCTTTGCTCTTTCTGATAATCTAAAAGAAGACACTATCTTTGACCAACGCCCAGAACAGCTAAGTGTGGCAGATTTTGTAACGTTGACCCAAAAGATAGCCAATGACCCCATTTAAACTCACAGACGAACTTTTAGAAGACATCAAACAACTGATCGCTGATAATGGGGATGCCCAGCTTCAGGAGATGATGAAAGAGTTCCACTACGCCGATATTGCAGAAATAGCGGACGAGTTGGAAGTGGAGGAAGCTACTTATCTGATCAAGTTGCTCGACAGTGAGAAAACCTCCGACATCCTTGCCGAAATGCATGAGGATATTCGTGAGGCGGTATTGAGCAATTTAACCGCAAAGGAAATTGCGGGCGAGTTGGAAGAGTTGGACACGGATGATGCAGCGGATATCATCAACGAACTTCCGAAAGAAATTGTCCAAGAGGTAATTTCTGAAATTGAAGACCGGGAACACGCCCGACACATTGTTGACCTTTTGCGCTATGAAGAGGACACTGCGGGTGGACTTATGGCAAAGGAGTTAGTGAAAGTGAACGAAAACTGGAACGTGCTCACTTGTGTTAAGGAGATGCGTGCACAAGCTGAAAACGTTACCCGTGTTCATTCAATTTATGTGGTTGATGATGAGGGAATATTAAAGGGACGCCTTTCCTTAAAGGATTTGCTCACTACCTCCACCAAAACCAACATCAAAGATGTATATATCGACAAGGTGGATTATGTGAATGTGAACGAAAAAGGTGAAGAAGTAGCCAAGATCATGTCCAAATACGACTTGGAAGCCATTCCGGTGGTCGATGAAATTGGCAGACTGGTAGGTCGAATTACCATTGATGATATTGTGGATGTAATTCGAGAAGAAGCGGATAAAGATTACCAAATGGCAGCTGGTATTTCGCAAGATGTGGAAGCTGATGACAGCATTTGGGAGCTTACCCGTGCTCGGTTACCTTGGTTGATTTTAGGGCTATTCGGTGGACTTGGGGCCGCAGCCATTATGGGCGGTTTTGAAGAAATGATCTCCAAACATGCCGTGCTGTTTTATTTCACTCCTTTGATCGCGGCCATGGCCGGAAATGTTGGGGTCCAGTCCAGTGCAATTATCGTACAAGGTCTTGCGAATGATGATTTAAAAGGGAGCATAAGCAACAGATTGGTTAAAGAAATGCTTTTGGCTCTTTTAAATGGAATTATCTTGGCCACCTTATTATTAGTTTTCACATGGATTTGGAAAGGAACTTTTACCACCGCAATTGCTATTTCTTTATCCTTGATCATAGTAATTGTTGTGGCAGGTTTAATCGGAACCTTTATTCCGCTTTTTTTGCACAAAAGAAACATTGACCCTGCAATCGCCACGGGTCCGTTCATTACCACAAGCAACGATATCTTCGGGATCTTAATTTACTTTACCATTGCCAAAATTATTTTGGGAATTTAAGTCTTATGAAAACCATCAATTTAAAAGCAAAGCACGCCGAGTTTACCAAACAATGGCATCCACATCAAATAGCAGTGGTGGATGATATGCAAGTACTATTGGCCAAATTGCAAGGTGAATTTGTTTGGCACGCCCACGAGCATGAAGATGAGCTTTTTCAAGTAATCAAAGGAACCCTTTACATGCAATTTAGGGATAGAACCGAGGTCGTGAACGCCGGTGAGATCATTGTGGTACCTAAAGGGGTGGAACATAATCCGATGACCAAAAACGGTGAAGAAGTTCATGTGCTTCTTTTTGAAAAAACATCTACCGCCCACACTGGAAATGTGCAACACGAGAAAACACAATCAGTTTATCCAAAAATCTAGGAGTTGTATATTTGACCCTATGAAAGTTCTCCATCTTGACACCAACCACCCCCTGCTTTTAGATCAATTCGCAGAACTGGGTTTTGAAAATCACGAAGATTACACCTCAACCAAAGAGGAAGTAGAAAATAAAATTCACGAATACGACGGAATCATAATCCGAAGTAGGTTTACCATTGACCAACAATTTTTGGACAAGGCCACCAACCTTAAATTTATTGGGCGTGTAGGTGCAGGTTTGGAAAACATTGATGTGGAACATGCCAAATTCCGGGGCGTTTTTATGGCTTCGGCACCAGAAGGCAACCGAAATGCTGTTGGGGAACACACTTTGGGAATGTTGCTTTCCCTTATGAACAACTTGTGCAAGGCCAACAAGCAGGTAAAAAAAGGAAAGTGGGATCGTGAAGGAAACCGTGGCGTAGAATTGGATGGTAGAACTGTTGGCATCATTGGCTATGGAAACATGGGAAAATCCTTTGCCAAAAAGCTTCAAGGTTTTGATGTAGAAGTAATTTGCTACGATATTGTTGGTGGTGTTGGTGATGAAAATGCCCGTCAAGTAGGCATTATGGAATTTATGCAGCGGTCAGATGTCGTCAGTTTGCATGTGCCGCAAACCGAACTCACCACGGGCATGGTCAATACCGAATTTATCGAAGGATTTCACAAACCATTCTGGTTATTGAACACGGCCAGAGGAAAATGTGTGGTCACCAAAGATTTGGTAGCCGCCCTTAAATCAGGAAAAGTATTGGGTGCTGGATTGGATGTTTTGGAATACGAGAAAAAATCTTTTGAGAACATGTTCATCCAAAAACCAAAGGCTTTTAAATATTTACGCAAAGCTAAAAACGTATTACTCACTCCCCACGTTGCTGGATGGACCGTGGAAAGCAAGGAAAAATTGGCGCAAACCATCGTAGACAAAGTCAAAGAGAGATTTTGTTAACTTTAAGGACCTCTTCCAAGGCGGATTGAGGTAAATTAATGTTGCACTACATGACCATTGACGCCCAAACTCCCGAAGAGTACCTCGAAAAATTACCGGAAGAGCGAAAAGTTGCTGTTTCCCAACTTCGTGAAACGGTAAAAAAGCATCTACCCGATGGGTTTGAGGAATGTATCAACTATAAAATGTTGGGCTATGTGGTGCCGCATTCCATCTATCCAAATGGGTATCATTGCAACCCAAAACTACCATTGCCGTTTATCCATATAGCTTCCCAAAAAAACTTTGTGGCATTGTACCACATGGGTATTTATGCAAATCCTGAATTATTGGATTGGTTTGTAAAAGAATACCCCAAGCATGTTTCCAACAAACTGGATATGGGAAAAAGCTGTATTCGATTTAAAAAGATGGACCAAATTCCATTTGCATTGATTGGGAAGCTCTGCGAAAAAATGACCCCACAGGATTGGATTGACCTTTACGAAATAAACACACGAAAATCATGAAAAATAGAGTCACAGGACTAGGCGGGTTTTTCTTTAAAAGCAAAGATCCAGATCACATTAAAAGTTGGTACAAAACCCATTTGGGATTGAACACCGACCAGTACGGTTGCACATTCTGGTGGAAAGACAAAGAGGGGAACGATTGTTCTACCCAATGGAGCCCCATGGATGAAAAAACAGAGTATTTTAAGCCTAGCGAAAAACAGTTCATGATGAATTTTAGGGTGGAAAATTTGGTCGAATTGCTAGAAGCGTTGAAACAGGAAGGCGTTACCGTTGTTGGTGAAATGGAGGAGTATTCATACGGCAAGTTTGGTTGGATTTTGGATCCCGAAGGCAACAAATTGGAACTTTGGGAACCTGTTGATAAAGCCTTTCTTTAGTATCAAATTATTTTCTACTTTTAAATACACATTAACCAACACATCATAAACATGTCAGAAGAAAAAAAAGACTTCGGTGACAAAGCCGAAGAAGCAGCCAAAGAATTTAAGGAAGATGTAAAAGAAGCGTTTTCCCCCAATAATCCAGATAGCGGAAAAACGGTGGCCATTATTGCACATTTAACCTTGATAGGTTGGATAATTGCAATTATTATGAACAGTAGCAACAAAACTGAAATCGGCTCTTTCTATGTACGACAGGTATTGGGAATTGCCCTAATCGGAATTGTTTTGGGACTAATTCCTGTAATTAATATTATTGCTTGGATTTTCCCCTTTATTTTATGGATAGCCAGTTTAATTGGCGCCATTAACGGAAATCAAAAACCTGTATTTTTGGTGGGTGAAACCTTCCAAAATTGGTTCAAAGGATTATAAAAATTTAAAAAGTCGGATATTATAAAATCTGACTTTTTTATCATTTACATCTATCGTAATATTACAATAAAAGAAAAGATTTATGATCATTAGAACCATGATAGCGGAGGACTGGGATTCAGTTTCTAAAATTTATGCCGAAGGAATTGCAACTGGTTATGCCACATTTGAAACCCATACCCCAACTTTTGAGCAATGGGACAAAGCCCATATTTCCAATTGCAGGTTTGTGGCGGAACAAAATGGTGAAATTATGGGTTGGGCTGCACTTTCCCCTGTATCGAGCCGATGTGTATACGGTGGCGTTGGCGAAGTAAGTGTTTACATTGCTGCTAAAAGTCGCGGTATGGGCGTAGGTAAAATGCTAATGCAACAATTGATTGAAGAAAGTGAAAAGGCTGGGTATTGGACCTTACAATCAGGCGTATTTCCTGAAAACGAAGCTAGCATTAATCTCCATGAAAAAGTAGGCTTCCGGTTTATTGGGAAACGGGAACGTGTAGGCAAAATTCATGGGGTGTGGAAAGACAACCTGCTTTTTGAAAAACGTAGCGATAAGGTTGGGGTAGATTAATCCTCTTCTGGGATTCCGTTGCCTTCGGCAACTTTTCGCTCCAACTCCGCTTGAAATTCTTCCATTACCGGTTTTACCGTACTCTCGGGCAAATCAGCGATTCGAATGTACATTAACCCATCCACCGAGTTATTGAACAGGGGATCTACATTAAAGGCTACCACTTTGGCATTCTGCTTAATGTATTTCTTGATTAAAACGGGCAAACGAAGACTGCCCGGTTCCACCTCACTGATCAGTTTATCAAATTTATTGAGGTCTGCTTGGGTCTCATCAAACACAAACTCCTTGTCTGCATCCTTCAATTGCACCTTAAATTCCTTTTTGGGTCGAATATACTGGGCCACATAAGGATCCCAATAATTGGACTTCATAAACTCGATCATCAAAGATTTTGAGAAATTGGAGAACTGATTACTGATGCTCACCCCGCCAATCAAATATTTATGTTCGGGATGCCTCAAAGTAGTATGCACAATTCCTTTCCAAAGCAAGAACAATGGCATCGGCTTCTGCTGATATTCCTTTACTATATAGGCCCTACCCATTTCGATGGACTTTTCCATCATGCCATAAAGTTCTGGTTCAAATCGGAACAAATCCTGCAGGTAAAACCCATCGATCCCATACTTTTTGAAAATCTGGGAGCCCAATCCCATTCTATAGGCCCCAACTATGGCCTTGGATTCATCGTCCCACAAAAACAAGTGGTGATAGTATGAATCGAACTTGTCCAAATCAATGGCATTGTTGGTCCCTTCCCCTACTTCCCTAAAGGTAACTTCTCTTTGCCTACCTATTTCATTCAAACAAAAAGGCATGTCCGCTGCTTGTGCCAAGAACACCTCATAGTTTTTACTTTGCAGCATACGACAATCCTTCTCGCGTAGCTTTTCAATTTCACCTTCCAATACTTTTACGCTTATTGGGGAAGCGATTTTTTTAGGTGGTTTTGGAATTTTAAGTGAGGTTGGCACTTTATCAAACAATCGTTCTTTTTCAAAAACATTGGCCAGGAGATAGGTTTTCTTTCGGAGCAATTCGGTAAACCCTTCCAAAGTTTCTTCTTCCAACTGGGTTGCTACAGATATCGGTTGTCCAATTCGAACCTTAATGGGGCGTCTACTTTGTGATGTTAGCTCCGACGGTAATTTTGCCGTACGGAATACATCATCAATCTTGGACAAACGATAAAAAAGACGACTGTTCTTGGCATGAAAATAAATAGGAACTACAGGAACCTCAGCTTTTCGAATCAGTTTGATGGCGGCTTCTTCCCATGGCTTATCCACCACCAATTTTCCATCTCTGTAAGTAGAGACTTCACCTGCAGGAAAAATACCAAGTGGATGTCCCTCATTCAAATGTTTTAAAGCATTTTTAAATCCAGCAATACTGCTTTTCGCATCCTTATGGTTTTCAAAAGGATTCACTGGCATAATGTAGGGCTTTAATGGCTCAATACGATGCAGCAAAAAGTTGGCTATGATTTTATAATCCGGACGTTCGTTCGACAAGAGTTTCAACAACAGAACCCCATCAATGCCCCCTAAAGGGTGATTACTAATAGTGATATACGGACCTGTTTTGGGTAGCCGTTTAATGTCCTCCTCGGGAACATCGAAATCAATTTCGTAATGGTCCAATATGCTATCCAAGAACTCCGGACCCGATAGGTCCTTGTTCTTACTATAAAATCGATTGATGGTGGTTATCCTCGTGGCTACCATTAAAAGCCATCCGACAAAAGTGCCAATAAAGCCATATTTGTCCATATTGATGACTTTTGCCACCTCTTTTGCAGTAACCAACCCCATGAAGTAAAAATTTAGGTAAGCGTAAAGATAGAAAATTAACGCTATTGGGTTTTTTACCTAAATATTAAAACTCAAAAATCTATTTTACCACCAACTGAACGGTCTCTTTACCACGTTGTTCCACTAAAACAGATTTTCCATTTTGAAGTGATTTTACGGCCTCATCATTAAAATGACGGATGGTATATAGCGAAACATCTTCATGACATACCACTTTGAACTTTCGCTTTAATTCTTCCAACAACGGTTGAAGTCCCTTAAACTTATTGTCCAAACAGACTGAAAAACTAATGGCTGAATTCTGAATCATATCCACTTTTAGCCTATGATCATGGAACAGTTTGAAGATTTCGCTAATGTTGTTTTCCACGATAAATGAGAAATCCAAAGAGGATAATTTCAACAGCACTTGGTTCCTTTTCACAATAAAACAAGGTACTTTAGGCACAATTCCTACTCCTTTTCCCACGGTAGTTCCCGCGTTCTTTGGGCTCACAAATGATTTTACGTGCAATGGGATCTCTTTTCTTTGTAGTGGCTGCAACGTTTTTGGGTGTATTACCGATGCCCCGTAAAAAGCTAGCTCAATTGCCTCACGATACGAAATTTGCTCCAACAGCTCAGCATTTTCAAAATTTCTCGGATCTGCATTCAATACGCCCGGAACATCTTTCCAAATAGTTACAGATTCCGCATTTAAGCAATAGGCCAAAATAGCCGCGGTATAATCCGACCCCTCGCGTCCCAAAGTGGTTGTAAAATTATTGTCGTCACTTCCCAAAAACCCTTGGGTAATGTTCAAGTTGGCCATATCCACATGGTTCATGACCTCGGCTTGGGTACGTTCCCAATTCACTTGCGCATCTCGATAGGTGTTATCGGTTTTGATCATAGTGCGGACATCCAACCACGTATTCGGAATGTTCACCTCGTTCAAATAGGCGCTCATGATGGTGGTGGAAAGCAATTCACCATAACATACCACTTGATCATAAACAAAAGCATATTTTGGAGATTTATTCCACGCCAAAAAGCCCTTTACCTCATCAAAAAGCACCTTTACTTTGTCGTAAATGGGATGTTTTGGATTTTCAAAAAGATCAGCCAAAATCCCCTGATGATAATCTACCACTTCTTGAATGGCAGCGGGAACATTGCTTTTATCATTAAAGTAAGATTCCACTACATTTTCCATGGCATTGGTGGTCTTTCCCATGGCGGAAATTACTACTAGAGTGTCTTTGTAACCGACCTCTTGCAAAACGCTAACCACATTTTTTACCGCACTTGCATCTTTAACCGATGCCCCTCCAAACTTAAATACTCTCATGTATTGTAATGCTAATATTTGTTTGAAAACCTAATTGATGGTCTCCATATAATTTTTGATTCCTGTTTCGTCCATTTGCACTACATCCCAATCGCGTAGTACTTTGGCGCCTTTTTTCTCATAAAATTCAATAGCGGGCTCGTTCCAATCCAGCACTTCCCAACAAATTCGTTTTACGCCGAGGCCATGTCCATACTTGATGACCTCATCCAATAAGGCAGAACCTAGACCACTTCCCCGCATACTTTCTGAAACAATAAGATCTTCCAAATGAATGGCGGGCCCTTTCCAAGTTGAATATCTCGGATATACCAACGCAATGCCTGCAATACCATTTGAGGTTTCGGCCACAAAACAATGAAACATTTTTTCACCCTCAAAACCATCATTTATAAGGTCTTCCACAGTGACTTCCACTGCATTGGGTTCCTTTTCAAAATTGGCCAGTTCTTGAATCAGCCCTAATACTTGTTCCATGTCTTCGGGACGTGCATCCCGTATTGAAAAATCCATATTGTTATAAATAAAACTCAAAGTTATAAAATTTCAAAAGTATTCCATTACGAAAACGTTGTAGTTTCACAAAATGCACGATATTTGCCTATAAATAAAACAGCCTTTCATGTTCGATAAACAGCGACTAACCATGGGCGAGTTCATCATCGCCAACCAAAACTCATTTCGATACACTTCAGGGGAACTTTCAAGACTATTAAATGGCATACGTTTGGCCGCCAAGGTTGTAAACCATGAGGTAAATAAAGCTGGCCTTGTTGATATTATTGGGAATGCAGGCGACACCAATATTCAAGGTGAAGATCAACAAAAGTTGGATGTTTTGGCCAACGAAAAGTTTATTCAAACCTTAAAAAACCGTGAAATTGTTTGTGGTATCGCTTCAGAGGAAGAAGATGATTTTATCAGCATCAATAGTTTTGACAAACAACACCAAAATAAATATGTGGTATTGATCGATCCTTTGGATGGATCATCGAACATAGACGTAAATGTTTCCGTGGGAACCATTTTTTCAATTTACCGAAGAGTGACGCCGGTGGGAACTCCTGTTACCTTGGAAGATTTTCTTCAACCCGGTAAAAACCAGATTGCGGCCGGATACATCATTTACGGAACCTCGACCATGTACGTATACACTACAGGTCACGGCGTTAATGGTTTCACACTTAACCCTGCCTTGGGTACTTTTTACCTATCCCATCCTAATATGCAATTTCCAGAAGAAGGTCAAATTTACTCTGTGAACGAAGGGAACTATATCCATTTTCCACAAGGGGTGAAAGATTACATTAAATATTGTCAAATGGAAGAGGGCGACAGACCCTATACTTCAAGGTATATTGGCTCCTTGGTTTCTGACTTTCACAGGAACATGATCAAGGGGGGTATTTACATGTATCCAAAAAGCAGCAAAGCACAAAATGGCAAGCTGCGTTTACTTTACGAATGCAACCCCATGGCATTTTTGGCAGAGCAAGCCAACGGAAAAGCCAGTGATGGGTACAGACGCATCATGGAGATTCAGCCTACAGAATTGCACGAACGAGTTCCTTTCTTCTGCGGAAGTAAAAAAATGGTGGAAAAAGCCGAAGAATTTATGTCCCGGTCTTAACGCGTAACCAATTCGTGGTAGTCTTCGAATGGAATTTTACCTGTGAAAATCGCGATGGACTTATCCACAATTTCAGAAGCTTTTTTAGGAGAAAAACCAAGCCCTACGGCATATTTTTCAACTAATAAACGCTCTTCTTTTTCAATTCCATGGTCAATGAAAATAATTTGGAAGAACTCAAACAGCCTTTTGTATCTTTTCTCGCCACTATGAGGAGTTTCAATTGGATATTTATTGTCCTTTTTCATTACCTCTTTGAATTCTGCATCGGTAATGTTCAATTTAAAAGCAAATTTTTGAAGAACTGCTTTTTCCTCAGGATTGATCTCACCATCTATTGCGGCCAAACTTGCCAAAGTGGCAAAATGGGCCAAGTTTTTCCTATGGTCTCCGTGCTCGTAAAGATCTAAAATTGGCATGTCTCTAATTTTGTGGCACAAATATAAATCTTATCGCAAAAAAGCGGGTACAAACCCATGAAAGAAATTCGTAATTTTCAATCTTAAGTTATTCTACCCTGCAAGACCCTGAACTTTTCCATATTGCCAAAAATTGGTTCCAAGAACAACATTGGACACCGTTTCCGTTTCAGAAAGAGACTTGGAAAGCCTTTTTGGAGGGCAAACATGGCTTATTGAACGCACCCACGGGAAGCGGAAAAACCTATGCTCTTTGGTTTCCAATCGTATTGAACTACATCAAAAAGCATCCCGATTACAAAACCAAACATAAAAAGGGATTAAAAGCCATTTGGATTACCCCGTTGCGAGCACTTTCCCAAGAAATAAAACAATCAGCAGAACGAATCACTCAAGATTTGGGTACGCACATGACCGTTGGTATCCGAACTGGAGATACTTCCACAAAAGAGCGGGCAAAAATGCGCACCAATATGCCCGATTTGTTGATCACTACTCCAGAAAGCCTTCATCTCTTGCTTTCCTCAAAAGGCTACGCAAAAACCTTTAAAGATTGCAGCGCCATCGTGGTAGATGAATGGCACGAACTATTGGGCTCCAAACGCGGGGTTCAAATGGAATTGGGGCTTTCACGTTTAAAAACAATCTGCAAGGAATTGCGCATTTGGGGCATATCGGCTACCATAGGAAATCTGGAGCAAGCACGCGAAGTTCTACTGGGCCCTTCTACCCCAGAATTGGAAAATTCAGTTTTGGTCAAGGCCAACCTCAACAAAAAAATCACCGTAAAAAGCATCATTCCAAAGGAAATGGAAACCTTTCCTTGGCGAGGGCATTTGGGCTTGCATTTGTTGGACCAAGTAATTCCCATCATCAAAAAAAGCAAGACCACGTTACTTTTTACCAATACCCGAAGCCAATGTGAAATCTGGTTTCAGAAAATATTGGAAAAATATCCCGAGTTCGCCGGCGAAATGGCCATGCATCATGGGAGTATCAACAAAGAAACCCGACTTTGGGTGGAACAGGCCATTCGAAATGAAAGTCTAAAAGCCGTGGTCTGTACCTCTAGTTTAGATCTTGGAGTGGATTTTGCTCCTGTGGAAACGGTTGTCCAAATTGGTGGGCCTAAGGGCGTTGCCAGATTTTTGCAACGTGCAGGACGCAGTGGTCACCGACCCGGTAAGGAAAGTGTCATCTACTTTTTGCCCACCCATGCCATTGAACTGGTTGAGGCTTCGGCCATGCAAAAAGCGGTGCTAAACAGCGCAGTGGAAGACCGTATTCCTTACTTAAACAGTTTTGATGTTTTGATTCAATATTTGACCACTTTAGCGGTTTCTGATGGATTTTATCCCGATGAGATTTATCCCGAAATCAAACAGACATTTTGCTTTCAGGCCATTACTGATGAGCAATGGATATGGCTACTAAATTTTTTGGTAATGGGGAGTCAAAGCCTAAAAACCTATGACGAATACAAAAAAGTGGAGGTTGAGGAAGACGGAAAATTCAAAGTGAACAGCAGAGCGGTCGCCATGCGGCATCGATTTCAAATCGGTACCATTGTGGGAGATGCCGCCATTTCCGTTCGCTATCAAAAAGGGGGCTATATTGGAACCATTGAAGAGTATTTTATCTCCAAATTGACCCCAGGGGACGTATTCACCTTTGCGGGCAGAAATTTGGAGTTTATCCGAATCAAAGGCATGTCAGCCCACGTTCGTAATTCCAACAAAAGAACCAACAAAGTGCCCAGTTGGATGGGCGGACGCTTGAGCTTTTCAGCAAAAATGTCCGAATTGCTTAGACAGGAACTCTATTCGGCAGAGTTGGACTTTTCAGAACAATCAAAAGAAATTCAAGCATTGCAACAATTATTTGCCAAACAGCGGGAAGAAAGTATAGTTCCTCAACCTCATCAATTTTTAATTGAAACCTTCGAGACCCGTGATGGGCATCACCATATGTTTTACCCCTTTGAAGGCAGGGCCATTCACGAAGGGATGAGCAGTTTATTGGCCTATCGCATCAGTTTGTTGTCACCAATTACCTGTTCCCTAGCCTTCAACGATTACGGATTCGAATTGCTATCGGGTAGGAAGATCGACATTCAAGAAATTTTGGACAATAATCTATTTTCTCCCGATTATATTTTGTCCGACCTTCAAAAAAGTTTGAACTCCAATGAAATGGCCCGAAGAAAGTTCCGTGATATTGCCGTTATCAGCGGTATGGTGTTTACAGGATATCCCGAAAAGGGCATCAAAATGAAACATCTGCAAAGCAGTTCGGAACTACTATTTGACGTTTTCCGTGATTTTGAGGGTGACAATTTGCTCTATCAACAAGCCTACACCGAAACTTTCGAACATCAATTGGAGGAAGGCCGTTTACGATTGGCCTTGGAGCGCATTGGCGAACAAGTTATAGTTTGGAAAGAATGTTCCCAACCTACGCCGCTCTCCTTTCCCATCATCACGGATAGGTTACGTGAAAAACTGTCCAACGAAAAATTGGCCGATCGTATTCAAAAAATGATTGCTAAATTGACCAAATAACTTCAAAATTCTGTCATTTTATATGGAAACTGAGCGTCCAATTGCGAGAGGCAGGGAGTCGAAGTACCATCCAGAATCCCGTTTGAATGAGAAGCTGAATCAAGTTCAGCATGACGCCAAAAAGTCATTTCGAACGGAAAAGTGCAACTACACTTGAGAAATCTGAAACACCAATTAGATTTCTCGACTGCGCTCGAAATGACAATTGAACTAAATTTGAAGCATCAGATGCAAAAAATTCAAATACATAACCAAGAATTTCAGCTCCACCATTTGGGTGGATTGTTTTGGGAGGAAAAATCCCTTTTACTGATCAGCGATGTGCATTTGGGGAAAGTATCCCATTTTAGAAAGTTTGGCGCTGCAGTTCCAAGAAAGGCTATCCACAAAAACTTTCTATTGTTGGATAAAATCGTTGCTGATTTTGAGCCCTTTCAAATTTGTTTTTTGGGGGATTTATTCCATTCCTCATTAAACAAGGAATGGGAATTGTTCGAGAATTGGGTCGCAAAAACTCCAGCAGAAATCCTCTTAATCGCAGGCAACCATGACATCATTGCACCTGAAAAATTTAAAAAAATAAATGTTTCCATCTTTCCTGAATTGATTATTGATTCTTTTCTATTGACACACCATCCTGAAGAACGAGGGGGTTTCTTTACTTTTTGTGGACATGTTCATCCGTCCGTCAAACTCAAAGGAATTGGAAAAGACCGTTTAAAATTGCCCTGCTTTTTTAAATCCAAAAACCAGATGATACTTCCCGCTTTTGGGCAATTCACCGGCACCCATTCCCTTGACCCAAAAAAATCGGATGAAGTTTATGCCATTGCAGAGGATAGTATTTTTAAAGTTTAGAGATTATAGGTCATGCTGAACTTGATTCAGCATCTCATCGTAATTGGCTTGTAAGATTTCTCGACTTCCTCCCGTCCGGCAGGCGCACACTCATGAGCCTACTTGAAAACACCAACGAATTGTCATTTCGAAAGGAGGAGTGCAATGACGATTGAGAAATCTCAACTGACTTAGATTTCTCACATTCGTTCGAAATGACATATCCTATTACAAGAAACCCAAAAAAACATTTTTAGTAAAAGTTTTCGCGGTTTATCTTTGCCGCAAAGTTTTTTGGATTGACCAAAACCCCCATTTCGCAGCTTTTTGAACAGTCTCCCCCACTCGGGAAACTGAGAGATACCATTGCCCAAACTCAAAATAACCCCTCAGGACTATCACGAAAAATCAATTTAAAAGGACTTGTGGGTTCCTCATTATCCTTTGTGATTTCTGAAACTTTCAAATCTGCGGATTCACCTTTTTTAATCATTTTCAACGATAAGGAAGAAGCAGCTTATCATTTAAACGATTTGGAGCAGTTGATTGGTGAAAAAGATGTGCTCTTTTATCCCGGAAGTTACCGTAGACCATATCAAATTGAGGAAACGGACAATGCCAACATATTGCTTCGTGCGGAGGTTTTAAATCGCATCAACTCTAGAAAAAAGCCCGCGGTAATCATCACCTATCCCGATGCGCTATTTGAAAAGGTGGTCACTCGAAAAGAATTGGACAAAAACACCCAAAAAATAAAATTGGGTGATGAGATTTCGTTGGATTTTTTAAACGAAGTCCTTTTTGAATATCAATTCAAACGGGTGGATTTTGTAACGGAACCAGGTGAATTTTCGGTTCGCGGAGGCATTGTGGATGTATTCTCTTTTTCCCATGACGAACCTTACCGTATCGAGTTTTTTGGGGATGAAGTGGACAGTATCCGAACTTTTGATGTAGAAACCCAGCTTTCCACGGACAAAGTGAAAAAAATTACCATCATCCCAAATGTGGAGAACAAGTTCACTGAAGAAATTCGGGAAAGTTTCTTAAAATATATTTCGGCCAATACGGTGATCTTTGCAAAGAACCCTGCTTTGATCTATGACCGAATCGATTCCTTTTTTGAAAAAGCGGAGGAGAGTTTTGCCAAATTGAGCCAAGAAATCAAACACGCTCAACCCAAAGAGCTGTTTTTGGATTCCGCTTTGCTAAAAGAACAGTTGAATGATTATTTATTCATAGAAATTGGGGCTTCGACTGCGCTCAGCAAACAAAATTTAGACAATAGGGCCACTGAGCGAAGTCAAAGTGACATGATCCAGTTTAACACCAAACCACAACCTTCATTCAACAAAAAGTTTGATTTGCTCATTGAAAACCTCAATGAAAATCGGGATTTAGGTTTCAGCAATTACATCTTTTGCTCTACAGAGCAGCAGGCCAAACGTCTGCATGATATTTTTGATGAAGTGGACCAAACGGTGCATTATCAAACTATCATTTTTCCACTCTACCAAGGTTTTTTAGATCATGACCTAAAAATTGCCTGCTATACCGATCACCAAATTTTTGAACGTTACCATAAGTTCCATTTAAAGAACGGCTATGCTAAAAAGCAGGCCATCACCCTCAAGGAACTGAACAAGTTGGAAATTGGAGATTATGTGACCCATATTGATCACGGTATAGGAAAGTTCGGTGGATTGCAAAAAATAGACGTGGAAGGCAAAAAGCAGGAAGCCATCAAATTAATTTATGGCGACCGCGACATTTTATATGTGAGCATCCACTCGCTGCACAAAATATCCAAATACAATGGCAAGGACGGGGCGCCACCTAAAATATTCAAGTTAGGTTCTGCCGCTTGGAAAAAACTGAAGCAAAAGACCAAAGCAAGGGTTAAAAAGATAGCTTTCGACCTTATAAAGGTGTATGCCAAACGCCGATTGGAGAAAGGATTCCAGTATGCTCCGGACAGTTATCTGCAGTACGAACTTGAAGCTTCTTTCCTTTACGAGGACACTCCAGACCAAGAAAAAAGCACCCAAGATGTAAAAAAGGACATGGAAAGTGAACGCCCCATGGACCGACTTGTTTGTGGCGATGTAGGTTTCGGAAAAACAGAAGTTGCCATCCGTGCTGCGTTTAAGGCTGTGGACAATGGCAAACAGGTCGCCGTTTTGGTTCCAACCACCATTTTGGCATTTCAGCATAGCAGAACTTTTAGGGAACGTTTGAAAGAGATGCCCGTTACGGTGGATTACCTCAACCGTTTCCGAACCACGAAAGAGAAAAAAGATGTTTTGGAGCGCTTGGCCAAGGGTAAAATTGACATTATCATTGGAACCCATCAATTGGTAAACAAAAATGTTCAATTCAAGGATTTGGGCTTGTTGATAGTGGATGAGGAGCAAAAATTTGGGGTTTCCGTAAAAGAGAAATTACGTTCCATAAAGGAAAATGTGGATGTGCTTACTTTGACGGCCACTCCAATTCCAAGAACCCTTCAATTTAGTTTGATGGCTGCCCGTGACCTTTCCGTGATCAACACACCACCTCCCAACCGATATCCTATCGAAAGTCAGGTGATTCGATTGAACGAGGAAATCATCCGAGATGCGATTTCTTACGAAATACAAAGGGGTGGACAGGTGTTTTTTATTCATAACCGCATTGAAAACATCAAAGAGGTGGCTGGAATGCTCCAGCGTTTGGTGCCAGATGCCAAAATCGGTATCGGACATGGACAAATGGAGGGTAAAAAGCTGGAGTCTTTAATGTTATCCTTTATGAATGGGGAGTTTGATGTTTTGGTTTCCACCACGATTATTGAAAGTGGATTGGACGTGACCAATGCCAACACCATTTTTATCCACAATGCCAATAATTTTGGATTGAGCGACCTTCACCAAATGCGCGGCCGTGTGGGTCGAAGCAATAAAAAAGCCTTCTGTTACTTCATCACCCCGCCGTACGAAGTGATGACCCCCGAAGCGCGAAAACGAATTGAGGCCTTGGAACAGTTTACCGATTTGGGAAGCGGTTTCAACATTGCGATGAAAGATTTGGAAATCCGCGGAGCAGGTGACCTTTTGGGAGGTGAGCAAAGTGGGTTCATCAACGAGATCGGATTCGAGACCTATCAAAAAATACTGTCCGAGGCCATTGATGAACTCAAGGAAAATGAGTTTAAGGAATTGTATGAGGAAGTTGAGGGCGATAAGGAAAAAGTGTATGTAAAGGAGATGCAGCTCGACACCGATTTTGAACTGCTCTTCCCTGATGATTATATTAATAATATCACCGAGCGCCTAAACCTCTATACACAATTGAACGATGTGGAAAACGAAGAGGGACTTCAAAAGTTTGAGGCACAACTCATTGATCGCTTCGGAGAATTACCCGAACAAGCTGTGGATTTAATGAACTCTGTCCGCATTAAATGGATCGCCACCCACATTGGTTTGGAAAAGGTCATCATGAAAAAAGGTAAGTTTATCGGCTATTTTATCGCTGACCAACAATCTAGTTTTTACCAAAGTCCTGCTTTCACCAAGGTGTTACAATATGCCCAAACACATCCGCAATTGGTGAAACTTAAGGAAAAGGAGACTCGAAATGGACTCCGCCTATTGCTTACATTTGACAGAATTACCAGCGTTGATAAAGCGTTGAAGGTGTTGGAGCCTTTTACTCCTCAAAAAGAGAAGGCTTCTGCATAGCATAAGATTTCTTACATTCCTCCCTGTTCGGCAGACAGGTGTTCGAAATGACAAGTACTCCCCAAGGGTCATTACGATAGAGCGAAGCGACGAGAAATCCCAAGTAGCCAAAGATCAGTGCATACTTCGACTTCGCTCAGCATCCGCACAGAATGAATTTAAAAAGCCTCGTAAACCTGTTTTACGAACTCCCCGATTTTTGAAGGTTCCAACCAACGGGTCACAATCACCAATCCGCTTTTTTGATCCACTATAATAAAGTTACCCCCAAAACCAGCAGCATAGAATACATGTTCGGGGACTCCATTCCAATGACGACCTCCTTGTTGGTTCAACCACCACATATAACCATAATTTACATTGGGCACTGAGGGGGTAGTGGCTTTCTTGATCCAACTTTCACTGATGATCTGCTCATCTTCCCATTTTCCAT
The DNA here is from genome assembly GCF_042134615.1 of Flagellimonas cixiensis. Taxonomy (GTDB): domain Bacteria; phylum Bacteroidota; class Bacteroidia; order Flavobacteriales; family Flavobacteriaceae; genus Flagellimonas; species Flagellimonas cixiensis. The sequence continues at coordinate 1,746,559 of NZ_CP169639.1, read as the reverse complement.
TGTTCAAGAACAAAGTGCCAAAACGGGCCATATCCTCAGTGGAAATAAAAAGTCCAGCTCCCGAGTGCCCACCACCTGTAACGGATTTCATTCGGATACCGTCGATTACTGTCCAAGCGTTTTCATATCCGAACCATCTCCAAGATGTAGTGGCACCAATCTTGTCCATCACCTCTTCCTTGAGCACCATGGGAACAGGTTTTCTCCATACATGTGTCAGTGAATAGGCCAGTACGTTCACTCGAACATCGTTGTACTCCATCACGGTGCCTGGTTCATTCAGCGTTCTGAATTTCCAATCGTCCAGACCTCCTTCACTTGGTGGACGGTCCGCCCAGTCTTTTCCACCCCAAAGTTCACCAGACCAATCGGAATTTTGTTGCAGCAAATGCTCCCAAGTTATTTTGGAATTGTGTTCACCATCAAAAGTACCATCCCAAATATAGTCGCTTACTTTGTCCTTAGTGTCTTTGATTAAACCTTGATCTTCGGCAAGACCAGCTACGGTTGAAAGAAAGCTTTTGGTCACGCTAAAGGTCATGTCAACACGCTTGGTATCGCCCCAAGAAGCCAACACATAGCCATTTTTCATGATCATACCGGCTGGACCTCCGCGCTTTTTGGTCGGACCCAATATTTGATGAAAGGGCTCTTTTTTAAATCCTTCTAAGATGGCGATTCGTAAATCCCTTGATCCTGAATATTCATTTGCGTTGGCATATTCCACTGCTTTATCCAACGCTTTTTGGTCAACTTTAAATTGACTTTTTTCAGCTGTTTTCCATTTTTCGTAACGGTCAGGAAAATTGATCTGTTGAGCACTGGATTGAAGTGATGTTGAGCATGCAACAAGAAGTGCAGTTGCAAAAAGCAAGTTTTTCATTTTTCGGAGGTTTGGTTTGGACTAGAAAGGTAATGATTGTTAGGGAATTTATCGTTCACGATAACTCTTAGGATAGTTTCGGCAAACACCTATTTGGATGAGATTCCGTGTCATGCTTCGACTCATTTCGACTTCGCTCAATGACCAGCGCTCAGTATCCGCACTAAATATCGAACTAGATTTCTCATATTTCTGCCTGTTCGGCAGACAGGCGTTCAAAATGACATGCAATTACAAAAGTCATTTCAACGGAGCAAAGCGACAAAAAATCTAAAACCGTTTTTTACGGACTTGTTCTCCCTGCTGATTATAGTAACGCCAAGTGCCTACCTGCTCATCGTTACGAAAACGGCCACGGATTTTTCGAGTGCCATCGGGGTAGAATTCTTCATAACGACCATGTTTTAAGCCGTCTTTCAATTCAACTTCAAACAGCACATTTCCATTGGCGTATTTTTTAGTGAATGTACTTTCATTTAAATCATTGGGATAAATGGGTCTCAAATTAAAAACAGCATCCGTAATTTCCGATGAAGTTATGTTTTGAGTTGTTGTTTCCATTTTCTTTGGAAGATTAATGGTATTTTTTACCTCTTCCACATCGCGATAGTTCAACACCAATCTACTTTCAAAAAGGTCGTCTTCGGGAGTCAACTGCAAACCCATCTGAGGAAAGCAAATGATAAAATCTTTGTTCATCCTCATTTTTTGTTTGGTGGTCGCATCGGCCAATGCATACAAATTATCATACAACAAGGGAACATTGGTGAACATATACACCGTGGATTCTGAATCGAATTGTTGGTCGAAATTTCTAAATTCCTCTGTTGCGGACAAGGTTTCCCCTGCTACCACTTTATCAATTATACCCTTAAGGGTATTGGGGCTGTCACTAAATACAACAAAATCATCGATTTGGGTAAAGTAGGGCTTGTCAAACTCATTGAACCGCCCACCCAATAACAATTTAAAAAAACCTTTAATGGACAGGAAATTGATTTCGTAATCCTTATAATTGACCGCTTTAAACTTAACTGGGGTTTTCTTCCGGATTTGTTCCACTACAAAATCCAGTTGGGTCTTGGCCTCTTCGGCATCATTTGCTTTCAATACCAATGCCAAATCATTTTTACCCTGATTGATGTGCGATTTAATTTGAAGCACCCCTATTTCGTCTCCAATCCAACTCACAAAATTCTCCTTTACATCTATTTTTAGATACTTTTCCACTTTGGCAATCCCCTCTTGATAACTTTCAAATTGTTCGGGGTCCCTTTGTTGTACCATTTCAAAATTTTTATAGAATTTTTGGAAACTATCAAACCCATAACTCAAATAAAGTGCTGTGGTGTTTGGTGCAATTTGAGGAATGGAGCGTTCTGCGGTACCGGATTTTTGAAGGGCCTCTAAATAATATTCGTTTACAGCACTAATATTGGTGTACCCATTTGCCGTAAGCGTGCTGTTTTCATCCAAATCAAAATAAAAACCAGAGAACAAAAAGTTTTCGCTCACTCTATTTACCCAATCTGACGGTTTGTCTGAATACATTTTAATGTAGTCATCAAAATAGTGGTACTGGGCATACCATCGGAACAAATCTTCGTGGCCTACCTTTTGGTTGATTTCCAAAAAATTGAGATTGCGACCAAGCACAGGTTCTTTGTATTGATCTATGGAGGCTTCAACCAAAGTGTGGGTGTACGAAGCCACCAATTGGTTTTTAATAAAGGACAAATACATGGTTTCCTTGGTGTCACGGTCATGAACTTCCAAAATTTCATGTTCGTGATAGGTTCGTTTGCTCAACACATACCCATCATCCAGTAATGTATTCAGGTAGGTTTTGAGGAGTTGTAGTTTGGCAATTCGTTTCAAATCCAACACATAAAAAATCCCATAATCCTTTGGGGAAATCATATGAATGGAAATGAACAGGGAACGATCATCAAAAAACTCGAACAACTTATGGTTGTTGTTGAATATGGTATCTACCCGTTGAATGTTCTCGGTGAGCTCCGAAAAATAGTCGTTCCTTTTAAGATGGTGCCAAGCCTCGCTCTTGCTTACCTTTTCCCAACTTTCCACAGGTTGTTCCGATTCAATTATGAACACGGCATCCTTGGGAATCAAATAAATGGACTGAAGATTGGTTTTTGGAGACAGTACGAATATGTACACCAAGTAGCACACATAAAGTGCAAACAAGGTCAAAACCCCCAAAAGTATCCGCTTTTTGGTCATTCCTTCTAAAGTGTCTTTTTCTTAAACGAAGGAGATGCCCGTTTAGTTTAGGAAACCTGTGGCAATGTAAATTTTATAAGGATTTTAGATCTTTAATGGTTCTGAAAGCAACATCGACTTGTTCATCGTTCACCAAAATAGTAAACTCGTTTGTGGTAGAAATCACTTCGTAAAGTACAATACCTTCCCAAGCCAATCGCTGAAAAATGAAATAATAAATTCCAGGTACCGAAACGTTCTCCGCTGGTAATTTTACGGTGATGGAAGAAAGTCCTTCCGCCTTTTGGGTGCAGCGCTCGTTTTTAAAATACTTCTCCACTACACCGTCCATCACGTTACTGATTACAATATTGATTTCGTTTACACCTCGGGATGACGTATAAAACACATCTTGATTATCATTTACCTCCTCCAACAACTTGGCCTGCTGTTCCAATATGGTATCAGAAGCTAAGAAAGTATAATCGGATAGGTTGGAACGAACCGTAATCTCACCAATGTTCTTGAGCACCTTAACTATGCGATGGGTGGCTCTAAACTCCAAATCATCAGACAATCGTTTTAAGGCCATTACAATAGCGCCATCTTTAACATCCTTACCCAATTCTTCAGCGATTTCAGGCTTTATCTGTCTCGACAACGATGTCAGGTTAATAATCCCTTGAGCTAAAGCTGTTTGCAGAAATGGTTTTTTCTTAATGTAGTGCTCAACTACGGCTGATATGGTTTTCATTATTCATTGGTTTTGGACAAAAATAACATATTGTTACAAAACAAACAAATGGTTAGAAAAAATAAAAAGCGTTCTTAAAGTGCTCGATTTCAAATTTTTCCTTGGTTTTAATCACCGTAATTATATCAAAACGTACCTCAACATCAAGGTCGTTTTCTTCCACAAAATGGTTGGCCGCTAGCGTTAAAAGCTTCACTTTTTTAGGGTGGATTACATCTGAGATATCCTCCAAAAAGCCCTTGTTCCTTGACTTTACCTCAACTATCACCAGAACATCTCCTTTTCTGGCAATAATGTCTACCTCTGCTTTTTGAAAGCGATAATTTTGGACACAAATATCATATCCCAAACGAAGCAAATGGTCTTTTGCCATTTTCTCACCAAGTTTCCCAAAATTGTTATGATTTGCCATCCTAAATTTCAATTTTATAAAATTTTACGCATTTCATCGAAAAATTTGGTAGTTCAAAGACATTGAAACGTTTAGGTTGTACTTTGTTGGCTCAATTGAACCACCCCCAACACTAGCATAAACATATAGTTGCCCCAAAACTATGTACCAAATTAACGCCAGAAATTGCTATGGAGTACTTCATCAATTGTAATTCCTATACTTTGGCGCCGTATACTACTCCATTGGATGAGTTCCGTGCGGCCCACTTGTATCGAAGGCTAGGTTTTAGTGCCTCTGTTGACACCATAAATACCGCTGTGGGACAAACTGCAGGGGCTTTGGTCGATGCTTTGGTAGACCAAGCATTAGCAGCTCCTTTGATTCCAGCACCCGAATGGGCCGATTGGAACGAAACCAATTATCCAGCCGATGATGATTTGGCTAGAGCACTTCGAAACGCACAAGTTGAAGATTTTACGACAACTTACGGAAACGCACTATTGGACAACGGCCTCAGAGACCGACTAAGTTTTTTCTGGAGCAACCATTTTGTGACCCAATTGGAAACTTATAATTGTCCACAGTTTCTTTTTTATTACATCAATTGCCTTCAGCGAAATGCCTTAGGCAATTTTAAGACCTTTACCAGTGAAATTGGGCTAACCAGTGCCATGCTCTATTATTTGGATGGAGTACGAAACAGAGGGGACAACCCGAATGAAAACTATGCCCGCGAGCTATACGAGCTTTTCACTTTAGGAGAAGGGAACAATTATACCGAGGAAGATATCATCGAAACTTCCAAAGCACTTTCTGGATATACGGAACGAGGGGAAGAAGGTTGTACCCAAGTCACTTTTGACCCAGCAGAATTCAATACCGAGAACAAAACCATTTTTGGACAAACAGGTAATTGGGGGTATGATGATGTCATCGATATTTTATTCGACCAAAGACGAGATGAAATCGGATGGTACATCTGCAAAAAGCTATATGAGTTTTTTGTGCATCCCGATTCAACCAATGATGAAGGAGGAAATGCTCCTGAAATTATTGATGGCTTGGCCCAAACCTTTATATCGAACAACTTCGAATTGGCGCCAGTGTTACGCCAACTTTTTAAAAGCCAGCACTTTTTTGATGAAACGGCAGTTGGGGTCATTATTAAAAGTCCCATCGACCTATATTTCAATTTTTTAAAGGAATCGAACTTTGCCTATGATGATTCTGATGTATTGACCATGATTGATTCCTGTTCCTTATTGGGTCAACGGTTTTTTCAACCTCCCGAAGTGGAAGGCTGGCAAAGAGACCGACAATGGATCAATACCAATTTTATAATCGGTCGTTGGCTCACCATGGAATTCTTTTTGGAAAGAGCCTTCCAAGATAACGATGAACAATTTAGAACCTTGGCGATGGATGCCGTTGGTGCTGCCGAAAGCAACACCAGTAATCCAGAAACCGTGGTTAGGGCATTGGTAAACAAGTTTACACCCAAGGGCCTTTTGACAGATGCAGATTTTGAACGCGCTATGGACGCTTTCAAAATAGATGATGTTCCAGAAGATTATTATTCTTCGGATTACATTCCAGGCGGCAACGGATGGTGGGTGCTTTCCTCTAGTATGGAAGTCCCCACACAAGTCTATGTTTTACTGCGCCACTTGTCCAGAGAACCCGAGTTTCAACTTAAATAACCCCATCACCCATGTGCGATAATCATCATAACCACAATACATCTCCTCACAAAGGCCTAGAACACGATGGCCATGATTTGGAACACAAAAAATGGAGTAGACGCTCCTTTGTGCAAGCCCTTGGGATTGCAGGCTCGGGCTCCATGTTCTTGGGAAGCCACTTGGTTTCGGCCTCGGCACCTTCACCCCTAACCGCAGCCGTTGCGGCTGCACAAACCGACAATATTTTAATCCTGATTCGTTTATCAGGCGGAAACGATGGTCTTAGTACCGTAATTCCAATTCAACAATACGACACCTACGCCAATGCTAGGCCTAACATCTACATTCCAGAAAGTAAAGTGTTGAAACTTACGGATGATTTCGGGGTGCCTACCTATATGAGTGCTTTGGAATCCCTTTGGGGCGATGGACAGTTTAAGGCCGTTCATGGGGTTGGGTACGAAAATCAAAGTTTATCCCACTTTACAGGTTCCGATATTTTTGCCAATACCGATTTGACCACAACAGGTTTCTCAGGTGAAAATACAGGATGGATGGGCAGACATTTTGAACAATTGTATCCCGATTATTTGATTTCGCCACCACCTGCACCAGCGGCAATTCAGATTGGAAACTTGGCCAACTTGGTTTTTCAAGGGGAAGAAACCAATTATGCCTTTGTCACTAATAATGTGGACCAATTGGAACAGATTGCAGAAACAGGTCTGTTTTATGATGTGGATGCCAGCACCCCTTTTGATGATTGTATGTACGGAGATCAACTTCGCTTTTTAAGAGGAGTGGCAAACACTACTTATGAATATGCAGGTACCATTCACGATGCCTATATGGCAGGTCAAAACCAAGTGGAATACCAAGACAATGGTTTTGCTCGTCAGTTAGCCCTTTTGGCCAGATTAATTAAAGGTAATTTGGGCACCAAAGTCTATATGATTTCTATGGGAGGCTTCGACACCCACGGCAATCAACCTATGGTTCACGAAAGATTGATGAGCAACCTTTCTGTGGCCATCAACAATTTTTACGAAGATCTTGCTTATACCGAACAAGACAACAATGTGTTGAGTATGACCTTCTCAGAATTCGGTCGACGAATTTTTGAAAATGGATCTAATGGAACCGACCATGGAAAAGCGGCCCCGACCCTGTTTTTTGGCTCAGGATTAAATGGAAGTGCCTTCGTGGGCGACCACCCATCTTTAGATGAACCCAATAACCGTGGTAATTTAGAGTACACTATGGACTTTAGGGATTTATACGGAACTGTTTTGGCCGAATGGCTTTGTGTTCCTAGAAATCTAGTGGAGCAACACCTTTTGGGTCATCCTTACCGTGCCATTGATCTTGGATTTAACTGTAGTGGAGAAACTTTGGAGGACATTGCCATGGACAATGACCCACCAATTTTACCCGAAACACCACCAAGTCAAGACCCAAACATTCCTAATGTGGACATTTTGGATGGTATTGTACATTCACCATACTACCCAAGTTCCCGAGCGCCACATATCCATTTGGAAATGCCCGTTTCGGCACACGTGGATATAGAGCTTTTCAATATTCTAGGGCAACGAGTCGGAACTTTGTTCAATGAAATGATGTTGGAAGGATCTGTTGAAATCAATATTAGAGAACGAATGCGCGATAGCCTTTCCACTGGAAAATACATTTATCGCATTTCTGTAGGAGACAAAAAAATGAGTAAATCCGTAATGATCTCCTAGAGAAACAAGAGCTATAATCCTCAATTTTAGGAAGCCTTCTATGATGCACGCCATACCCCAAGTTGGGCCGCATTATTGGAGGTTTCCTTTTTTAGGAAGTATCCCACTAAAATCAGTATTTTTGGGGCCTAATTAGAATATTTCATGGCCCAGAACCCATCACCATCAAGATATACGATTACAGCAGCGCTTCCATATACCAACGGACCTATTCATATTGGTCACTTGGCAGGAGTTTATGTTCCTGCGGATATATATTCCCGCTACCTTCGACTTAAAGGCAATGATGTCGCCTTTGTTTGTGGTAGCGACGAACACGGTGTGGCCATCTCCATGAAAGCAAAAAAAGAAGGAGTAACTCCAAAGGAGATTATAGATAAGTACCACGCTATCATTAAAAAATCCTTTGTGGATTTTGGTATTTCTTTTGACAATTACTCCAGAACTTCTGCAGAAGTTCACCATAAAACAGCATCGGACTTCTTTAAAAAGATGTACGAAGCTGGTGATTTTATTGAAGAAGTAACAGAACAATTATACGATGAGGAGGCCAATCAATTTTTGGCCGATCGTTTTGTGATAGGAACTTGTCCAAAATGTGGTAATGAGGAAGCCTACGGTGATCAATGTGAAAGATGTGGTTCGTCATTGAATGCAACCGACCTTATCAACCCAAAATCGACCATTACAGGTGCCGTTCCGACCTTAAAAACCACCAAACACTGGTTTTTACCTTTAGATCGTTACGAAGGATTCTTAAAAGAATGGATTTTGGAAGGTCACAAAGCCGATTGGAAACCCAATGTATATGGCCAATGTAAATCTTGGATTGATGATGGCCTTAAACCCCGTGCCGTAACCCGTGATTTGGATTGGGGAATCCCAGTTCCTGTTGAAGGTGGTGAAGGAAAAGTACTGTACGTTTGGTTTGACGCCCCCATCGGTTACATTTCTTCAACCAAAGAATGGGCCGAACGCGAAGGTAAAGATTGGGAGCCTTATTGGAAAGATCAAGACACCAAATTGGTGCACTTTATCGGTAAGGACAATATTGTTTTCCACTGTATCATCTTCCCTAGCATGTTAAAAGCACATGGAGATTTTGTATTGCCCGAAAATGTTCCAGCCAACGAATTCCTGAATCTGGAAGGCAACAAATTGTCCACATCCAAAAACTGGGCGGTTTGGTTGTACGAATACTTGGAAGAATTTCCAGATATGCAAGACGTACTTCGCTATGCATTGACGGCCAATGCTCCAGAAACTAAAGACAACGATTTTACTTGGAAAGATTTTCAAGCACGCAACAACAACGAATTGGTGGCCATTTTTGGCAACTTTGTGAACCGTGTGGCCGTGCTTACCCATAAATATTATGAAGGCGTAGTTCCAACCCCTGGTGAATTTACCGAAACCGATTTGGAAACTTTAAAAGCCTTAAAAACATATCCTGGCATCCTTTCCAACTCATTGGAACGTTACCGTTTCCGTGAAGGAAGTCAAGAATTGATGAACTTGGCCCGTTTAGGAAACAAATATTTGGCTGATGAGGAACCTTGGAAGCTCATCAAAACAGATGAAGAACGCGTAAAGACCATTATGTATGTGGCGCTTCAGATTGCAATGGGATTGGCTATTTTAAGTGAACCATTTTTACCGTTCACTTCTTCAAAACTTAAAAATATACTCAACGTCAAGTCGAGCGCAGTCGAGACTTCATGGGAAAGTGTTTCATCTGACGACACTTTACTTCCTGCCAAACACACCATCAACAAAAGTGAATTGCTATTCCGCAAGATTGAGGATTCAGAAATTCAACAACAATTGGATAAACTGGAAGCCACTAAAAAAATCAATGCTTCGACTCCGCTCAACACAAGTTCAATGGAAAAAGAAGTAGCTCCTCAAAAAGATACCATCACCTACGATGATTTTGCCAAGCTCGACATGCGCGTGGGCACGATCATCGAAGCAGAAAAAATGCCGAAAGCCAACAAACTTTTAGTGCTGAAAGTGGACACAGGTTTGGATACGCGCACCATTGTTTCTGGTATTGCCGAAAGTTTTAAACCCGAAGACATTATTGGTAAAAAAGTGACCGTTTTGGTGAACTTGGCCCCTAGAAAACTTCGTGGCGTGGAAAGCGAGGGGATGATTTTGATGACCGAGGATAAAGAAGGTAAGCTCGTTTTCATGAACCCAGATGAAGATGGGGTGAACAACGGGGAAGTAATAAGTTAATTCAAATTCAAAGAAACTGTCAGGTAGAGTACCTGCCAGACAGGCAGGTAATCGAGACCCGTTTTAAAAAATTTGGATGGTAAGACTTCTCGACGGTGCTCGAAGAGACAATTACAAAACAAACATCATGCAACTTGTTCCCTACATTGTTCGCCACACCCAACTTTCAGAAAAAAGCGTTACCAATACCGTAGCCCTTTTGGATGCGGATTGTACCGTTCCCTTTATTTCGAGATACCGAAAAGAACTAACAGGGAATTTGGATGAGGTTCAAATTGGTACCATTGTGCAATTTAAAGCCCAGTTTGAGGCTCTTGAAAAACGAAAAGCGGCCATCATCAAAGCTGTTGAGGAACAAGATGCACTGACTCCCGAGTTGAAATCCAAATTCTTAAGCTGCGAGGACCTCACCAGCTTGGAAGATTTGTATCTCCCTTTCAAAAAAAGCAAGAAGACCAAAGCCGAAACGGCCCGTAAAAATGGATTGGAGCCATTGGCCAAGATCATTATGGCGCAACGAAGCGATGAAATCGAATTCATTGCCTCCAAATATTTGAGCAAAGAGGTCGTCAATGAGGATGATGCCCTTGAGGGAGCACGACATATTATTTCCGAATGGATCAATGAACGTACCGATGTCCGTAACCAATTGCGAAATCAGTTGGAGCGTTTTGCCTTGATTACCACTAAAGTGGTGAAGACCAAAAAAGAGGATGAAAAAGCCCAAAAGTTTCGGGACTATTTTGATTGGAGCGAACCTTTGAGCCGTTGCCCATCGCACCGTTTTTTGGCCATCATGCGAGCCGAAAAGGAAGGATTTATTCGGGTTAAAATTGAAATTGATGATGAAAGGGCGCTTCAAAATATCGAAAGGCGCATTATTAAAACCAATAACGCTTGTGCAGAACATATCGAATTGGCCGTTGCCGATGCCTACAAGCGATTGTTGCTTCCCTCCCTTTCAAACGAGCTTTTAAAATCGGCCAAAGAAAAAGCAGATGCTTCCGCGATTCAGGTATTTTCCAAAAATCTAAAGCAATTATTATTGGGTGCCCCTTTAGGGGAAAAGCGCATTTTGGCCATTGACCCTGGTTTTAGAACAGGTTGTAAAGTAGTTTGCTTGGATGAACAAGGTGACCTCAAACATAACGAAACCATTTATCCCCATCCACCACAACGAGACAGTTCGGGAGCCATCAAAAAAATAAGTTCTTTGGTGGATGCCTATAAAATTGAGGCCATTGCCATTGGCAACGGAACGGCATCTAGGGAAACAGAACAATTGGTGAAACGTATTACATTTAAAAAACCCATCGAAGTATTTGTGGTGAGCGAAGCGGGAGCCTCCATCTATTCAGCTTCGAAAATTGCTCGAGATGAATTCCCGAATTATGATGTTACGGTTAGAGGAGCGGTTTCCATCGGTAGACGATTGGCCGACCCATTGGCAGAATTGGTTAAAATTGACGCAAAATCGATTGGTGTGGGCCAATATCAACACGATGTGGACCAAACGCAACTAAAAACATCTTTGGATACGGTGGTAGAAAGTTGCGTGAACTCTGTTGGTGTCAATATAAATACTGCAAGTGTACCTCTTTTAAGTTATGTTTCTGGAATTGGTCCCAAATTGGCAGAAAATATTGTGACTTACCGAAATGAAAATGGGGCTTTCAAAAACCGAGAAGAAATAAAAAAAGTGGCCCGATTGGGCGGAAAGGCCTTTGAGCAAAGTGCTGGGTTTTTACGTATTAAAAATGGCGATAATCCTTTGGATGATTCAGCTGTTCACCCAGAAAGTTATGGTCTGGTTTCTAAAATGGCCAAGGACCAAGGCATCCCATTAAAAGATATTGTAGGCAACAAAACAGCATTGAAAGGTATCAACCTAAAATCGTACTGTACCGACACCATTGGCATGCCGACTTTAGAGGACATTGTAAAGGAATTGGAAAAACCTGGATTGGACCTTCGCGAAAAGGCCAAGGTATTCACGTTTAACCAAAACATCAGGGAAATTACCGATTTGCGAGAGGGTCAATTATTACCAGGCATTGTAAACAACATTACCAATTTTGGCTGTTTTGTGGATATCGGCATCAAGGAAAGTGGCTTGATTCACGTTTCCAATCTATCGGATACTTTTGTGAAAGACGTAAACGAGCACGTGCACCTTCACCAACAAGTTGTGGTAAAAGTGTTGGATGTTGATGTGCCGAGAAAACGGATTCAATTGGCACTGCACAAATAAGGGAACCTAATGCTGAAAATAGCGTACCATCCTATTTACAAACATCCTTTGCCTGAGAAGCATCGGTTTCCGATGATCAAATATGAACTTTTGCCCCAGCAATTGCTTCATGAAGGAACCGTTACAGAAGCCAACTTTTTTGAACCTACCCTACCTGATGACGTTCATATTTTAGCTGCCCATAACGAGGAGTATTTTAAGAATCTGGTGGGTTTACAACTCAGTGCCAAAGAAGCCCGAAAAATTGGTTTTCCCTTAAGTGAAGAATTAGTGCAACGGGAACGTATTATTGCCGATGGTACGATTAAAGGGTGTCAATTTGCATTGGAACATGGCATTGCTATGAACATTGCAGGAGGAACACACCATGCCTATTCCGACCGTGGAGAGGCATTTTGCATGCTCAACGACCAAGCCATCGGAGCCCGATACCTGATCAACCAAAAATTGGCCAAAAAAATATTGGTGGTAGATCTCGATGTCCACCAGGGCAACGGAACAGCTGAAATTTTTCAGAACGACCATTCTGTTTTCACCTTTTCCATACATGGAAAAGACAATTATCCCTTCAAAAAAGAGGTTTCTGATTTGGATATTCCATTGGAAAAGGGCACTACTGACCAAGAGTATCTTTCCATCTTAAAAAAGACTTTGCCCGAACTTTTAGAGAAGGTTCAACCTGATTTTATCTTCTATTTATGCGGAGTTGATGTCTTGGAATCAGACAAATTAGGAATGCTTTCCATGACCTTGGAAGGATGCAAAGAACGTGACCAGTATGTTCTTCAAACTTTTTACGACCATAAAATACCAGTGCAATGTAGCATGGGAGGGGGTTATTCCCCGGATATTAAAATAATTGTTGAGGCCCATGCCAATACCTATAGGCTGGCACAGCATATTTATATGTAATTTTAAATCATCTCATTTTCAACCTCTATGAAGCTCATTAAATACCTCTTGCTCTTTGTAGCTGTTTTGCCCACCATGGCTCAGGATTTCAACTCAAAAAAAGACAATACGCTTTGGAACGATTTTACCTATGACATTGGCAACATTTTTGGTGGTGTGGGCTATGCCTATTCGCGACCGTTCCATTGGCAAGGAAACGACTGGGCCAATTTTGGCTATTTAACGGGAGGCACCCTTTTATTGTTCACGGTAGATGATGAAATCAACCATTGGACCAGTGGATTTAAAAATGATGTTCCGGATTTTATTATGGATTATGGTCACGAATACGGAAGTCCCGAAAACAATTATATGCTGACTGGAGGTGTTTACCTTGCTGGCCTATTCACCAAAAATGAAAAATTGAGGCGCACTGGGGTATTATTAATTGCCTCTGCCACGGCGGGTGGTTTTCTGCAACAAGTCACTAAAAGAATCATTGGGCGGGCCAGACCAAAAAGTGGACAAAGCTCCGGAACTTTCGACCCGCTTCATTTTAATCGGGTGTACAATTACGATTCCTTTCCGTCCGGACATGCCATGCTGGCCTTTAGTAATGCCTATTCCATCGCCAAACAGTTCAAAAATCCTTGGGTAAAAGCTGGAATTTATACAGTGGGATTAGTTCCCGGTTTTGTTCGAGTAGTGGATGATTTTCATTGGTTTTCTGATGTTGCTTTCAGTACCGTGTTGAGCATTTTTATAGTGGAATCCATTGACCGCTATTTGGACTCCAAATACGAGGAAAAATATAATGCCCATGAGAAAAATGTAAGCTGGAACCTTTCCTTTGGACCGGGAACCATGGGGGTCTCTCTTCAGTTTTAATATAGTGCTATCATTTTTATGTTAATTTCTTATTTAGATTAATTAAAAACAATTATTTTCGCCCCATCTCTGTTCACAACTATGGGGAAAAAGAAGAAGGATAAAGAAAAAAAGAAACTTAAGAAGGCGCTTTTACGTGAATTGCCCCCTAGCGGCAATGTAAAATCCAAGTGCTGTAAAAAGTTTAAAAAAGGTGAAAACAAGCGTTGTAAAAAATGTCCTTGTTTTGACTTAATGAAGAAGGTCGCCTAGCCTCTACCCTATTTTTTGCCCTCAATTGTTCAAGTATTCTGTATAGGTGCCCTAAAAGTTCTATTTTTAGGGAAAACTAACTACAATGATTCGGAAGAACACTTTACTTATTACCTTATTTATTTTATCGGTTTGTCTTACTTCGGCCCAGGAAAAAGACCCTGTTGTTGAATCTATCATCAAAGAAGCAACCGAAAACTCTCAATTAGAAAAATTGGGACACGAATTAATGGACGGCATTGGGCCTAGATTGGTAGGTACGCCTCAAATGAAAAAAGCCCACGATTGGGCCGTTGCCAAATACCAAAGTTGGGGAATTCCAGCAGAAAACGAACAATGGGGCGAATGGAAGAGCTGGGAGCGCGGTATTTCACATATCGATATGGTTCACCCTAGGGTACAAAGCTTAAGAGGCACGCAATTGGCTTGGAGTCCATCTACCCCTAAAAAAGGGGTTACCGCCGAGTTGGTGGTATTGCCCACTGTTAAAGATTCCATGGCCTTTGTGAATTGGTTGCCAAACGTAAAGGGTAAACTGGTGATGATTTCCATGCCACAACCTACAGGCAGACCTGATTACAATTGGGAGGAATTCGCAACGGAAAAGTCCCTTGAAAAAATGAAAAAAGAACGTGACGAGCAAACTGAGGCTTGGAACGAAAACATAAAAAATACAGGGTTGGACAGACGTTCACTTCCTGTAGCTTTGGAAGAAGCAGGTGCTGTTGGCATAGTGGCTTCGTATTGGTCACGCGGTTTTGGGGTAAATAAAATATTTAGTGCCTATACCAAAGAGATACCAACTGTAGATTTGGAACTGGAAGATTATGGTATGCTCTACCGATTGGTGGAATCTGGGCAAAAGCCTCAATTGCATATTGTGGCAGAATCTAAAGATTTGGGTGTTGCACCTACTTTCAATACGATTGCAGAAATAAAAGGCTCCGAAAAGCCTGACGAATATGTGATTCTTTCTGCGCATTTCGATTCTTGGGACGGGGGAACTGGAGCAACGGATAATGGGACTGGCACCCTAGTAATGATGGAAGCCATGCGTATTTTGAAAAAAGTATATCCCAACCCAAAACGTACCATTTTGGTAGGTCATTGGGGTAGTGAAGAGCAAGGATTGAATGGTTCGCGCGCTTATGTGGAAGATCATCCTGAAATTGTTGAAGGTGTTCAGGCAGTTTTTAATCAAGATAACGGAACAGGAAGGGTCGTCCGCATTTCAGGAGGTGGCTTCCTTAAATCTTATGATTATTTAGGGAAATGGTTGCATGCAGTACCAAGCGAAATAACCGATGAAATTGAAACCACTTTTCCCGGTACACCAGCACGAGGGGGGTCGGATTATGCTTCCTTTCAAGCAGCAGGGGCCCCTGCTTTTAGCCTTAGCTCCTTAAGCTGGTCATATTGGAATTACACATGGCACACCAATAGGGATACATACGATAAAATTATTTTCGATGATGTTCGAAACAATGCCATTTTAACTGCAATTTTAGCCTATAAGGCTAGTGAAGACCCTAAAAAAACGGACCGTGAGAAAGCGGTTTTACCTATTAGCAACAGAACAGGCGAGCAATTGGAATGGCCTACTCCTAGATCACCCCAACGAAAGGGTGGCTTGGATTAAAGCATAAAAAAACGCTCCGAATTTCGGAGCGTTTTTTGTTAACTAACCAAATTAACTTAGAAGTTTTTCACTTCCAGTCCGGATGTCTCCACCCTTACCTCTGAAATCATGGCACTGCTTTCTCGAGGGAAATAATACTCGTAATAATTCATATAGTAAGTTGCTTGTCGGATGTAATGTTCACTGTGGTTACAATGGTCATCACAACTTCTCGCATGATAGATGTAAGCCAATGATTTTTCTTTTAAATAAACATCAAAGGCTTTAGGGCTCCACTGCTGCAAATCATTTTCATACTGGATCTGATCTTTCCAAAAATCTCCTTCATCCTCTATATTGGTGGTCATATACGATTGCTCGTAGGTGGCATCGATTACGGCCCTTTCTTCAAAAAAGGCGATATCTACTTGTTTTTCTTGTGCTGAAGTTTGAACTGCCAGTACCGAAACAAACAAAACAATAAGTAGCGTTTTGTAATTCATCTGATTGAACTTTATGTTCTTTGTTCATTAATTTTTAATCTGGCGTTCGTTTTAATAACAACCCAAAAAGATTATACCCTACCCTAAATAAAAAAAAGGGGCGAATACCCCTCTTTTTGTCTCCTTTTAATCCAATTACTTACTCAGCATCAACAATTCGTTGCACCGTACTTCGGTAATATATCGCTTTTCTCCCTCTTTGGTTTCATAAGAGCGGGATGTCAATTTTCCTTCAATAATTACTTCTTTCCCTTTGGACAAAAAATTTTCAACGATTTCGGCGATCTTTCCCCACACTACAACATTGTGCCATTGGGTATCCGTAACCTTTTCACCCTCGTTGTTTTTATAGGTTTCGTTGGTTGCGATGGAAAACTTCGCCAACTTGTTTCCATTTTCCATAGTGATGATTTCTGGGTCGTTCCCTAAGTTTCCAATTAATTGTACTTTGTTTTTTAGTGAATTCATACGATAAGATTTAAGATTTTTAATACTACATCGAACTCCATTGTTTCGACGAGGCAAACTTAGAATGCTTTAAAAATGGGATTCGGTTTTAAAGGTGATTATATACTTGTTTTACCCAAATAAAAGTTGTATATTTACATTGTAAATCAAGTAAATAGCCATGTGTACAACCAATAAAAAGTTTACAAACCTAGTCGAAGTGATGATGCACTTCTCTGATAATGAAACCTGTAAAGAATATTTAGCCCAAATGAGGTGGAAAAATGGTGTTGTATGCCCTCATTGCGGTAACGATGATAAGATTTACACAATGAAAAAGAGTTACAAGTGTGCTAAGTGCCGTAAACCCTTTTCTGTCACCAAGGGAACTATATTTGAAAACAGCGCAATACCGCTTCAAAAGTGGTTTGCTGCTATTTGGTTGATTACATCACATAAAAAGGGTATTTCTTCTTTGCAGTTGCACAGGGATTTGGGCATAACCCAAAAAAGTGCATGGTTCCTATTGCAAAGAATCCGTTATGCGGTTCGCACACGTTCTTTTAATGCGCCTCTTACAAACACCGTTGAGATTGACGAAACCTATGTGGGGGGCAAGAACAAAAACCGTCATGCCAACAAAAGGGTTGAGAAATCCCAAGGTAGAAGCGCAAAGGACAAAACGCCAGTCTTTGGATTGGTAGAAAGAAACGGTAGAATAGTTGCTATGAGGGTACGTGATACCAAAAGGTCAACTTTGATGCCCATAATCCATAAGAGCGTTACTAAGGATGCTAAACTTATGACAGATGAACACACAGCTTATAGAGTGCTATCAAGTTTGTACGCCCATGAAATGGTCAACCATTCAACTGGAGAGTATGTTGTTGGAGAATGCCACACAAATACAATAGAGGGCTTTTGGTCTTTATTGAAGCGTGGTATTATTGGGATATATCACAACGTTAGCGAAAAGCATTTAGACGCTTATGTTGATGAATTTGAGTTTAGGTATAACACGAAAAATATTACAGACGTTGAGAGGTTTGAAAATATGTTATATTTGGGTAATTCCCCACGTATAACATATAACCAACTAATCAACTGATGTCTATAAAAGGGAAAGTGAAAAACGAGTATTCCATACAATATTGTATTGAGTATAAGGATCCGATTGAGATTTCGGAGTTTACGAAATCACTAAATGGATTTTCTAATGAATATAAAAAGTTTGTAAAAGACAATTACGGGCATGAATTCCCAGTAGATGCCAAACTTCACATAGAAAAAATCGAAGAGGGGAGTGTTTTAGCCACTTTGGTTGAATATCAAGATTTAATTTTACCATTTGTTGGTGAGGTAAATACAGTTTGGGAATTTGGTAAAAATCTAAAAACATTATACGATCATTTTTTAGGGAATAATAATAAACCTGATGATTTAAAATATGATGTAAAAGATTTACAGAACATCGCTGATATATTAGCACCCGGAACTCATAAGGAAAATAAAATCACAATTAACGTTTATGGCGACCATAATAACGTTCCAGTTCTTAATGCAGATAGTATAGATGCAAGTGCAATGACCCATAGGATAGGCCAAGAAAAAAAGATGTTGGAAACCCCTAAGAGTAGTAAATATACCAAGCAGGCTTTCTATTTTGACCAAGCAAAAAAAGATATTGGTTCAAAATCAGGTAACTTTGGCATAATTGAAAATTTATATCCTTTCAGATTAAAAGTAATTTTTGAGGATGACAAATTAGACAAAACAGCTATGCTTCATGGAGAGCATAATCCATTAATGGCAACATATATTGTAGATGTAGAGGTTCAAATGGTGAAAGAAAAACCTAAGATTTATAAAATCTTAAAACTACATGAAATAATACATGATGATGATGAAGAATAAAAACGAAAAGCCAGTAAATATAGATATGTCCTTTGATGAGGCTATGCAACGGTTATCCAACGTTCCAAAGTCACAGGTAGAGGCTAATATCAAAAGGCAAAAGAAGAAAAAGAATCAGCACCCCGATTGATGGTCGTATAGTCAGGGTGGCCTGTTTGGAATCGACAATAGGGCATTGACAGGTGCGGTATGTTCATTTACATTGTGGAGTTTTGAGTCAGCAGCCCTAAGAAGCAAGTTTAGGCTTTGTCCTAACGCTTAAAATGTCCACTATTCAAAAAAAGCCAACGTCCGTTGGTATGAATCAATTATTGTTTTTGGGTAAAAGTAGTATATAGTTCCCGTTTTAAATTGTTTACTTTCGTTTGTATCCGTTTGTAATTAATTACACAAGTTAAGAGTGACCGAAAAGCATAACACGTGTCTAATTCTTTTTAGAACAAGGAAAGATGGGCATACGTAAAATCGACAAATACCAAGTAGTTAAAAGATTTAGCTTGGGAAAATGCATGTACGACACCTCAGATATCATTTATATTCAAGAGCTTGACCCCGTACATGGTGAACCACAAAAAGTCTTTAGTTTTAAAAAGGAATATGTGACCGATATTTCTTCAGAAATCTATCTCTCACTATGTCAAGGGTTTGTTGTCCCCATTGACGAATAAAAACTTTCCCACCCCCTTACGCCCAGTTGTTAAATCATGTTAAATACTTGATATTCTTATAAATAAGTGTATATTAAGTATATGGATTACCCAATAACACACTTCTACACATTCGTATTCTAGCCATTTCTTGGCCACTCTAATTCCTTGGGATTTTTTAATCCCGATTCATCTTATCACACTCTATATTCATCTAACGAACCGTTACCGATGCTGTTATGCATTTAACTGAAGTCAAATCAAAAAAAATATACATGGAAACCGTAAAAGCAAAAAACAAAACTTTTAAAAAATTAGGATTTACGTATTTGGAAACCGCTGAAATTGTGGTCACACTGAACACGCTTTTGGCCAATTATCAAGTATTCTATAATAAACTAAGAAACTTTCATTGGAACATTGAAGGTCCAGAATTTTTTGAACTACACGAAGAGTTCGAAAACGAATACAACACCACTAAAGCCAACATTGATATTGTTGCAGAAAGAATTAGGGCATTTGGAATAAAACCCAACTTTACCCTGAAAAAAACTTTGGAACTTTCCAATATTAAAGAACCTACCAAAGAACTCTCTGCTATTGAAATGGTAAGAGAAGTTCTTAGAGATTTCGAAATATTGCACAACAATATGTTGGACGGGGTTAATGCCTCCTTAGAAACAGGAGACGTGGTCACTGAACAACTATTGACCGATTTTCTGACCCAATTGGAAAAAAGAAATTGGATGTTTACATCCTACCTCAAATAAGAGAAATCGAACAGAAAAATAAAATCATTAACTATAAAAATATTACATATGAAATTTTTTACAACACTACTATCCATCTGCATGTTAACCGGGCTTTACAGTTACGGGCAATCCAATAATGGAACCATGAACGCTTCCATAAACAAAACTTTTTCTGTGGAAAAGAATGGTACCCAAGTACCATACCACGTAAAAATTATGGAACACCGTAACTACCCAGTGGATTTGGAAAATAAAAATACGAACATGGTCAATAAAGACCGTAATAATAAAGCTGCACAGGTAGTAAAACTTATTGCAGTGGATTCCAACAACGACAGCAATTACGAACATTATATGGTGTTAAAGTACCACAAATCGGTAACCGATAGTTTTAAGGTGGTTCCTACCAAAAAAGGATTTGCCGTAAAAGTGGACGATAAAACCATGGAGTATTTTGTTCAAAAAGGAATCTATTTCATCAACAACAAAGACCAAGATTTCTTCACTGTTGAAGAATTCAAGGAAATTGGATAACATTAGGTTTCGTTTTTTGATTGACAAAGGGTCGGGGAATTTCCCCGGCTTTTTTGTTTGTGAAAATGGGATGAAATACTCCTATCTTTGAGCACTAAACGCTACATATGGAATCTTGGTTACGGCCCATTGAGCTTGAGGGGAACCTTGTAAAGCTTGTACCTCTTCAAAAAACACATAAAGTGGATTTGGTTTTTGCCGCTTCGGATGGTCATCTATGGGAGCTCTGGTATACTTCCGTTCCATCACCCAAAACCATGGATTCCTATATGGACACAGCACTTGCAGAGCAAAATTTGGGTAAATCACTCCCATTTACCATCATCGATAAAAGAACGAACAGCGTTGTAGGCAGTACGCGATTTTTAAATGTTGATGCCAAAAATAAACGGGTCGAAATTGGCGCCACTTGGTATGCCAAAAAAGTGCAACGCACTGGAATCAATACAGAGTGCAAATACCTTTTGTTGAAATATGCCTTTGAACATTTAAATTGTATTGCCGTTGAATTCCGGACGCACTTTCACAACCATTGTTCCCGAAATGCCATATTAAGACTGGGAGCCAAACAAGACGGTATTTTAAGAAACCACCGTGTGGATGAAGCAGGAAATTTACGTGACACTGTAGTTTTTTCCATTTTGAATAGTGAATGGAAAACCGTAAAAACCTCTTTGGAATTTAAAATGAAAAGAGGCCTCAATTACTAGGTCGGCATACTTCGCTTTAAAAGTCGGGCGAAATTAAAGGCCGCCAATTCCAGGTTTTGTACACTTTTGGCTTTGGCATCGTCCAAATCCCCAATTTGATTGAGAATCGACACGGCATAATCCAAACCTATGGCATGCATTTGTTCCATTGACACATCCACCGAACCACATAAAGCTGCAACGGGAATCTGTTTTTTCCTAGCCGCCTGAATCACCCCATTAATGGTTTTCCCCGACAAGGTTTGGCCATCCAACTGTCCTTCTCCTGTGATGACCCAATCAGCACCATCCAAAACCTGCTCGAACTGGGCCATTTCCATCACCAAATCCACACCAGACACCAATTTTGCATTCAAGAATACTACCGAACCGCCACCAAGTCCTCCTGCCGCACCAGCTCCTTGAATTTGTTGTACGTCAATATTAAAAGTGGATTGCAATATTTGGGCAAAGTGCTCCAAACCTTTATCTAAAAAAGCAACTTCCTCTTCCGAAGCTCCTTTTTGTGGACCGTAAATATGCGCAGCCCCCTCTTTTCCATAAAATGGATTGTTCACATCACAGGCCACTTCAATTTTAACTTCCCTCAATTTTGGATGTACTTGGCCAGTTTTAACCTCTTCAACTCGACCCAGATTTTTTCCAATCGGCTCCAAAACTTGGCCATCTTCATCCAAAAACTCAAATCCCAAAGCAGCTGCCATACCCATGCCTCCATCATTGGTAGCGCTTCCGCCAATGCCCAAAACAATATGTTTGGCACCTTTCTCCAAGGCATCCACAATCATTTCACCGGTTCCGAAAGTGGTGGTGCGCATGCAATTCATTTTCGATTTTTCGAGCAATTTATAGCCCGATGCTTCCGACATTTCAATAAAGGCTGTTTGTTGATCAGCAGAAAGTAAATACGGGGCAGAAACTTCCCGAAAAAATGGGTCTTTCACTGTAATAGAAACAACAGAAGCATTCAAATAATCCTTTACCACATCAATGGTTCCATCACCACCATCGGCCAAAGGCCTACTCACAATTTCGGCATCCGGTAAAACTTTTCGAATGCCACGGGCAACGGTTTCACAAAAATCACGTCCTGTTAACGAGCCTTTATATTTATCGGGTGCCAAAATAAATTTCATCTTTACAATGTACTCAAGTTAATCGAGTTAATCCAGAATTTTCGCTGCATTCATGTTTGAGTTTTAAAACGGCACAAGTTTTGAATGTAGGGTCGAAGTATTTACTTTTAATCATTTACATCATGAAAAAAACTATTCTATTTATAGCAACAGCCTTGTTCACAACGGCAATTTTTGCCCAATCCAAGAACTTTTTGGACACTCCTTATTTGGAAACCACAGCCCAAGTGGACACCTTGGTGACACCTGATAAAATCTATTTGAGTATTATCATTCAAGAAAAAGATACTAAGGGAAAAGTTTCAGTAGAAGATCAGGAAAACAAAATGGCCGCTAGATTAAAAGCCTTGGGCATTGATTTAGACAAGCAATTAGTGATCAAGGATATGGGCAGCAACTTTAAAAAATACTTTCTGCGCCAACAAGAAGTGCTTAAAAGCAAGCAGTATTCTTTATTGGTCTATTCTGGAAAGGAATTGGGCGACGTGATGGTCGCTTTGGAGGATTTGGATATTGCGAACACTTCCATTGAAAAGGTAGAGTATTCCAAAATGGACGCGTTGGAGCTGGAACTCAAGACCAAAGCAATACTAAAAGCCAAGCAAAAGGCAGTGGCTTTAACCCAACCCTTAGGACAAAAAGTGGGAATGGCCATTCATATTGTGGACAACTCACAACCCTTTTATCCAAGATATAATCAAGCTGTCATGATGGAATCCAATGTAAGCTCTTTTAAAAAAAATGAAGAACCCTTGGACATCGATTTTGAGAAAATAAAGGTGGAAACTTCAGTCAACATCAAGTTTGCTTTAACTAATTAACTATTTTTAATCATCAATCAAAAACACCAATTATGAAAACCATCACATTTTTTATGATGTTATGCGTTGGTATGGTTTCAGCGCAAAAAACATTATCACTTCCTGACGGAGAAAATTCTCCTAAAGCAAATCTGGATCAAGTAGCCTGGATTGAGGGTCATTGGAAAGGAGAAGCTTTTGGTGGTATTGCCGAAGAAATCTGGTCACCACCTTTGGGCAATTCCATGATGTTTGTATTTCGACTGGTGAACAATGGGAAAGTATCCTTTTACGAATCAGGGCATATTCAGGAAGTCGATGAAACCATCATTTTGCAACTCAAACATTTTGATGGCAGTATGAAGGGATGGGAAGAAAAAGATAAAACCATCGACTTTAAATTGGTGAAAATAGAGCCCAACAAGGTCTATTTTGATGGAATGACAATGGAAAAGGTCAATGAAGATCAAATCAATGTTTGGGTACTTATTGAGGAAAACGGGAATCAGGAAGAAATTCTATTTTCCTATAAAAGAGTCTAGTAATTGGGTTTCTTTTAAAGTGCTGAATTAGTATCTTTAACAGAATAACTAACTCAACACTCTTGTGAAACTAAGACTTCTACTCCTCTGTGCCATTTTATTGGCATGGCATCCTGTCGATGCCCAACGAAAAAACAAAAAAACCAAACAAGCCTCCATTGTTGTCAACGACTCCCTATTTCCGGTATTAAAATGGCGAAACATCGGTCCATTTCGAGGTGGCCGTAGCGTTGCCTCATCTGGTGTTGTGGGCCAACCGCACACCTACTATATGGGCAATACTGGGGGTGGTATTTGGAAAACCACCGACGATGGCGTCACTTGGAAAAATATTTCCGATGGATTCCTAAAAACAGGAACCGTAGGCGACATTGCCGTTTCCGAAAGCAACCCGAACTTGGTGGTGGTCGGAATGGGAGAACATGCTGCCCGAGGGGTAATGACCTCAATGGGAGACGGTGTCTACAAATCTACCGACGCAGGAAAAACTTGGAAACACATCGGATTGGATTATACCCGCCATATTAGCGATGTCATAATCCACCCAACAAATCCGGACATCATTTTTGTTGCCGCCCAAGGGGCACAATATGGCACTTCCGAAGACCGAGGCGTGTACCGATCAACCAATGGCGGTGATACATGGGAAAAAGTACTTTATGTCAATGACATTACTGGAGCATCCTCCTTAAGTATGGACATGAACAACCCTCTGATTCTATACGCCGCTATGTGGCAGCACGAAAGAAAACCTTGGACCATTACTTCCGGTGGTGTTTCTTCAGGATTTTATAAATCCACCGATGGGGGAACCACTTGGGATAAAATGGAAAAAGGACTTCCCAAAGAATTTGGAAAATCGGGCATCTCGGTTTCAAGGGCAAATTCTGATGTAGTTTATGCTGTTATTGAAGCCGAAGGAGAACAAGGAGGAGTTTACAAAAGCATGGATGCTGGTAAAACTTGGAGCCAAACCAACAAAGATCGCATCAATATTGCACGCTCTTGGTACTATATGGAGATTTTTGCCGATACCCAAGATGAAAACATCGTATATGTATTGAATGCTCCTGTGACCAAATCTATTGATGGTGGGAAAACCTTTACTCCCGTTCCCACACCGCATGGCGACAACCACGACCTTTGGATCCATCCAGAAAACAATCAAATAATGGTCAACTCCAACGATGGTGGTGCCAACGTTTCAAACAACGGAGGTAAAAGTTGGAGTTCACAACAATTTCAACCTACGGCACAATTTTACCGTGTAATTACAGATAATCTCGTGCCTTACAATGTGTATGGAGGTCAGCAAGACAATACTTCCGTTTCTATTGCAAGTCGTACCCGCGACAATGGGATTGATTGGAAAGATTGGCATCCCGTATCCGGTTGCGAAAGTGCCTATTTGGCTTTTGACCCCGACAATCCAGAATATGTTTATGGGGGTTGCTATCAAGGTATCATTGAAAAATGGGTAAAGGCATCCCAAACAGCCAAACCTATTCAAGAATATCCCGAATTGGGCTTGGGTAACATTCCGAAGGATTTCAAATTTAGATACAATTGGAACGCACCCATTATTAGTTCACCACACGATAGAAACACCATTTACCATGCAGGTAATGTGGTGTTCAGAACAAAAGATGGTGGCTACACTTGGGATGTAGTGAGCCCGGATCTAACCCGAAACGAAATTGAAAAACAAGGCCCAGGAAGTGGCCCTTATACCAACGAAGCCGCTGGAGGTGAAAACTATAACACCATCATGTATTTGGTGGAATCACCCCATGAAGAAGGTGTGCTCTATGCAGGTTCTGATGACGGATTGGTGCACATTACGAAAAATGGCGGGGAATCTTGGGACAATATTACCCCTCCAAACATTAAGGAAGGTATCATCAATAGTATCGAGGTTTCGCCACATGATGCGGCAACAGCGTACATCACTCTGATGCGCTACAAGTTCATGGATTTGGACACCTATATTTTCAAAACCACAGATTACGGCCAAACATGGACCAAAATTTCGAATGGAATTGATGGTGAGCACAACTTTGCCCGCGTGGTTCGGGAGGATAAAAAACAAAAAGGATTGTTGTACGCTGGTACCGAAACAGGATTATTTGTTTCCTTGAATGATGGTGAGCTTTGGCAACCTTTACAATTGAACTTGCCTGTTGTTCCCATCAACGATTTGATTATTCAGGATAACGATTTGGTAGCTGCCACCGCTGGACGCTCATTTTGGATTTTGGATGATTTGGGCGCTATTCAAAGTAGTCTGTCCCTTGAGTCAAAATTGAACATTGTTACGCCAAAAACCACCTATCGCATTTATAACGGTAGCTCGGACAATTATGTTCCTGGGGTAGGCCAAAACCCAAAATCTGGGGTAACCTTTGATTATTATTTGCCCCAAAAATTAGATTCAACCGAACTTAAATTGGAAATTTTATCTGGTGGAAAAGTAATCAGAAGCTACACCAACCAAGCACCGAAAAAATTCAAAAGCTGGCCTGGAGGCCCTTCCAAACCACAGGTTCTGCCTTCATTAAAAGGTTACAACCGCTTTACTTGGGATTTTTATCGCGAATCTCCTCCCGCAATCGAAGGAGTTTTTGCCATGGATGGTTATAGTGGTTCCAGAGTTGCGCCAGGTACGTATACCCTGCGTCTTACCCTAGGGGAAGATATGGTGGAAACCAAAGCTTTGGTTTTGGCAGATCCATTGATTGAGGGAACTTCTGCCGATTATGCCGAGCAACAATCGTATTTGACAAAAATTGACGAAACCTTGGCAAACATGCACGAAGCCGTAAACCAAATGCGAGCTGCAAAAAGTCAGTTGGAGAACTACAAGGAATTGTTGAAGGATAACGAAGAAGCCAAGGACCTTTTGGAAAATGGGGATAAATTGTTGGAACGCATCAACAGATGGGAAGAAAACTTGATTCAACCCAAACAAAAAACCTTCCAAGATGTGGTGAACTTTAGCAGTAAATTGAATGCAGATTTCATGAACCTTAAAGGTTTTATAGATGTAGAAGAACCCAAAGTAACAGGAGGTGCCAAGGAACTTTTCAAAGATTTAATGGCGGAATGGAAAACCTACGAGGATGAAAAAACTGCTATAATAGACGGTGAGATGAAGACCTACAACGATATGTTCAAAGCGTTGGATATTCCCGCCATAATAATGACTGGAAAATAGAATAATGGAAAAACCCTTTTGGTTAGATCAGGAGTTCACAAAACAGGATTATTCCACAGACAAATTGCCCAAGGGTGATTACGAGAATTGCCGTTTTGTGGACTGCCTGTTCACCGAGGGGTATTTAGACAACCAAAATTTTGTGGATTGCACTTTTGAAGGCTGCGACTTCACAAACACCAATATTTCACAAACCATTTTTAACGATGTGACTTTTGAAGATTGCAAAATGGTCGGGTTACAATTTGATTCCTGCAATCCCATATTGTTGTCCATTTATTTTAAAAATTGCAATCTTTCTTTGGCTTCATTTTATGCGATGGAATTGCCGAAAATTACTTTTACGGATTGCAAATTGCATCAAGTTGACTTTTCTGAAGCCCAATTACTTAAGACTATTTTTTCAAATTGTGATTTGGAAGGCGCCCTATTTTCCAATACCAATTTGGAGAAAGCTGACTTCACTACTTCCTTCAATTTCAACATAGATCCAGCCCAAAATCAAATTAAAAAAGCAAAGTTCAACAAGGACGAATTAATCGGTTTATTAAAAAAGTATGATATTGTAGTCACCTAATCTTATGCTATGTCCGATAGAAGTTGTTTGGAATGCGGTGACCAACTAAAAGGTCGCATCGACCAAAAATACTGTTCCGACCACTGCCGAAATGCCTACAATAACCGTTTGAACCGCGATGGTAAAAACCTCATGCGGAACATCAACAACAAACTGCGGAAAAATTATAGGATTCTTGATAGTTATGCGCTACGGGATGGTAAGACAAAGACCACCAAAATGCGGTTGATGGACAAAGGGTTCGATTTTGAATACATCACTAACCTGTACACCACCAAAAAAGGCAGTACCTACTATTTTGTGTACGACTTGGGCTATTTGCCCCTGGACAACGATTATTACATGATTGTAAAAAGAGAGTAGTCTATTTCCAGCTGTAGGAAGTAAGCTTTAAAGCAGCAATTACAATATCCTTTCGACTGATTTGCCCTACTAGAATACCATTTTGCATTACTGGCAACCTTCTTCTGTTATGCCTATCGAACACACCTGCAGCATCGAAAATAGACATGTCATGTGGTATGGTTTCCACATTTTTTGTCATGAAGCGTTCCACACTTTTATCCAAAATGGGTTGGTTAAAATATCGGCTTTCCGAAATTTGCTTCATACAATCCGCCTCGGAAATAATACCAACCAAAAAACCATTATTGTCCAAAACTGGTCCCCCAGAAATGTGGTGTTTGGCAAAAGTTTCCATAACTTCCAAAATGGACTGGTCTGGTGAAAAAGTAATCAAATTTTTGGTCATGTAGTCCTCCACCAAAATTGGTGCATTGTATTTTTTCTTGGACTCCTCTTTGGAACGTACGCCTTGAAAACTTTTGATTGCCATAGGGTTAGGATTTAAAGTTGAATAATAAATATAGTCTATTTTAGCGAATATCCTAATTTTGACCATTAAAATATGAGAACCTTTCATAATTTCATACATTTAAAAGACAACTAAACCATACCATGAAATTTTCCCGTTCCCTTGCCCTAATCGTCCTATGCTTTGCAGTTTATTGGAGTTTTAAATCTCTAATGCCCACCTATAGCACAGATGAAAACAAAGATTTAAAATCCTTTTCTACTGATAGGGCCTTGGTACATGTAAAAAATATAGCTCAAGAGCCACATGCCGTGGGCTTTCCCGCACATGAAAAAGTGAAAAGCTATATTGTTGGCGAGCTCCATAAAATGGGATTGGAAACCTCAATTCAAGATGGATACACCGCAGGGGATTGGGGCAATTTGAGCAAAGCGTCCAATATTTTGGCTCGTATTGAAGGAAACGAAAGCGGCAAAGCCCTTTTACTGATGTCCCATTATGATAGTGGACCACATTCGTCCTACGGGGCAAGCGATGCGGGAAGCGGTGTCGCAACCATTTTGGAAGGAATCAGGGCTTTTTTGGAAGAAAACCCAAATCCCAAAAACGATATCATTATCCTAATTACCGATGCAGAAGAATTAGGGTTGAATGGAGCTGACCTTTTTGTAAAAAAACACCCATGGGCCAAAGATGTGGGACTTGCCTTGAATTTTGAAGCACGTGGAAGCGGTGGACCAAGCTACATGTTGGTAGAAACCAATCGCGGCAATGGCAAGCTCATCAAAGCTTTTAAAGAGGCCAACCCAAAATATCCCGTGGCAAATTCTTTGGCCTATAGTATTTATAAAATGTTGCCTAACGATACCGACCTTACCGTATTTCGGGAAGATGGGGATATTGAGGGATTCAACTTTGCGTTTATTGATGATCATTTTGATTACCACACCGCTTTGGACACATACGAGCGATTGGACAGAAACACCTTAGCGCATCAGGGCAGCTATCTAATGCCCCTCCTTGCTTATTTTAGTGAAGCAGATCTGAACAACATGAAAAGTTTGAACGATCTGGTCTACTATAATTTGCCCTTGTACCGAATGGTCTCCTACCCCTTTGAATGGATTTGGCCCATGTTCGGATTTGCCGTTCTTGCTTTTATCCTGTTATTGATTGTGGGCTTTAAAAAACAGACATTGAACTTACAAGACATTTTCAAAGGTTTTATACCAATGCTGATTACTTTAGTTATCAACGGTGTTGTTGGGTATTTCTGTTGGACAATGATCACTTGGTGGTACCCCGGCTTTAAGGACATGCTTCATGGATTTACTTACAATGGGCATTTGTATATTGCCGTTTATGTAATGTTTTCGTTGGCTGTTTGTTTTTATACCTACCATAAATTCCGAAAAACAAGCACCCCGAACATTTTGGTAGCCCCAATTCTTCTTTGGCTGATTATTTGCGGATTAGTAGCCCAATATTTAAAAGGAGCCAGCTTTTTCATTATTCCCGTGTTCGGAGTTCTCGCGGCATTTTTGGTGGTCATCCATCAAGAAAAGCCCAATCCATTTTTAATGGTGTTTTTGGCCTTGCCTGCTGTTTTGATTTTTTCTCCGTTTATTGAAATGTTCCCCGTTGGACTCGGATTGAAAATGATGGTAGCTGCTACGGTTTTAACCACTTTACTATTCTATTTGGTACTGCCCTTTTTTGGCCAACTCAAAAGTAAAGGCCGATTGTCTTACTTATTTATTTTATTGTTTTTTGGATTTGGTATCGCCAGCCATATCCAATCCAATTTTAATGAGAAACGTCCTAAACCCAGCAGTCTTCTATATGTGTATGATGAAGATAAAAATACATCGGTCTGGGCCACCTACGACCAAGAATTGATTGGGTGGAATGCACAGTTTTTGGGCGAGAACAAAAGAAAACCGAATAGCGAGACCATCTCGAGCAAGTATAGAACCAACTTGAGTTATATCGCTGATGCTCCAAAAAAGGACATTCCAACACCATATATCGACAAAACTTTGGATACCATTATAGGTCAAAATCGAATGATTGAAATCTGCATTACGCCCAAAAGAAAGGTGAATCGCTTAGAGGTTTTCACCAACCCTGTTCCCTTACAAGCTGCCAAGGTGAATCAGATTGAGTTGTCCTCCCATTTTCTGGAAAATCGAAGAAGCAAACTGATTACCCATTACATCACCAACAATGATTTTACGGAATTGGCTTTGACCTTCCCCAAAGATTCTGTTTTGGAACTTACCTTGTATGAAGCTTCCAATGATTTATTGACCCACAAAGATTTTAGCGTACCCGAACGACCCAACAACAGTATTCCCATGGCATTTGTGCTAAATGACGCTATCTTGACCATTAAAACTTTACGATTTGATTAAAAAGCGAATTGGTGTATTGGGATGTGGATGGCTTGGACTTCCCTTGGCGAAAACTATGTTGGAAAAAGGATTCTCGGTTTCTGGCTCCACCACCTCTCAAGAAAAATTGGGGGAATTGAAGGATTTGGGCATAGCCCCATTTCAAATCAAGGTATCATCTCAATCCATTGAAGGCGATATCCAAGGCTTCCTCTCCCAACTTGATATATTGATCATTAATGTACCTCCCAAACTACGTGGCACCCATCGGGAAAGTTATGTGGACAAAATGCAGCTTCTTCTATCAGAAATTGAAGATAACCATCCCATTAAAATTGTATTTGTGAGCAGTACCGCCGTTTATGGTGATGCAGATGGTGAAGTTACAGAAGCTACCATCCCAACCCCAGTAACAGAATCGGGCAAACAACTTTTGGTCTGCGAACAGTTGTTTCAAAATGCATCCGAATTAAAAACAACCATCATCCGATTTGGTGGATTGATTGGACCCAATCGGCACCCTGTCACAATGCTATCGGGAAGAGAAAATCTATCCAATGGAAATGCACCCGTTAATTTGATTCATCTTGAGGATTGCATTGAAATGATCATAACCATTATCGAAAATGATTATTGGGGAGAAACCTTTAATGGGGTTTATCCACAACATCCGAGCAAACAAGAATATTATACTACAGTAGCCAATAAAAGGGAACTCGAACCACCTCAATATTCCAATGAAATGGATGGTACTTTGGGCAAGATTGTTTTGAGTCAAAATTATAGTAAAAAAGGCCATGTTTTTAGCACTGGCATCTACACTTAAAGGCGTTGATTTACTTATTGTAATCTTAACAGCTTGGTTTCGATTATTTTGTTAGTTTTGGCGTCACTAAATTGACGATCAATGAAAAAGACAGTTCTCCTGCTGCTTTTAATAGCAAGCTTTAGCGGTGTTGCCCAAACCAACAATCAACTTCTAGAACATTATCAAGCCTTTTATAAAGAAATGCGTTTGCAAGGGGATGTAAATGGCGTAATCAGCGCCTTGACCCACTTGAACGTTCTATCACCATCGAAACAGAGAAGAGACACCTTGGCCTTTGTGTATATGAACAACGGTGAACACATGCAGGCTTTAAATACTATCGGTATTGAAAAAAATGCCGACGATTCCGATTTGGCAGTACAGATCAAAGCATTTTCATTAAAGGCATTGAACCAACCCAAAAGAGCTTTGGAGCATTTTGAAGCACTGTTCAGCAGAAACCCTTCACCATATATCGCCTATGAAATAGCTGATCTTAAAATTCAAACAGGAGATACCGGGGGAGCTTCCTCCAATATTGAATATGGAATTGCCAACGCCACCGATGATATGAAATATGCCTTCTACGAAAGGCAACAACCTTACGAAGTGCCTCTTAAAGCAGCATTCTTGCATTTAAAAGCTTTGGCCGATTTTAATTTGAACAAAGACAATATTGATGTGGCCATTGCCTCTATCGATGAAGCATTGAAAATTGCACCAAATTTTAATTTGGCCAGTTTGAGCAAACAGGCTTTGGAGGCGAGAAAAAATGAAGCTACCGAAGGCGAAAACTAGATTTAATTCTTTTTTTTCAGTTCAAGGAGTATGGCATTGTCCTTCGCTTCCTTGATTTGAATCAGTTCGTCCACATTTTCGTTGGGCACTGCAATTGAAAGCACATAGTGGGCAATTTTCCATTGCCCATTTTCTTTTTTGAGCACTCCCGAGCCACGGCATAATTTCATTTGGGTGTCCAACAGCTCATCAAACCAAGCAAAGGTTTTGGCCTCGTTTATATACACATTGCGTTCTACGGAAGTAAAACTCCACGCTTTTCCTTGGTCAAAATAAGGTTTGGAAAAGGTTCGAAACTCTTCATTCTGCCAATTTTCGGTAGCATCTGTACCCAAAAAAACACCATCCTTGGTCATTAAACCAAAATACGTATCAAAATCCGCATTGGCAGCTGCCATATGCCAATCATCCAACACTTGATTAATTTTTTGTTTATGGTTGTTTTGCGCGGAAACCACCGCCGATAAAAATAGTAGTGCAAATAGTGCCTTAAATTTCATCCAAGATTATTTTTTTGTCCAACTGACTGTTCATAATCACATTCAACTGCTTCCGTAAGGCATTATAGGCCTCCAACATTTGTATGGTCGGTCCTGTGGTAGGCTGATTGTCCAAAATACTGGCCTTTACTTTGAATAAATAGGTGCGTAACACACGTTGCCTACTTTTTACCTGAAAGGAATCGAAAAGTTCAGGGTATTTTCCGACTTCCAAATCCTTCTCTTTCTCGATCAAATCATCAATGGCCAATGCCAAATCCTCATTATTGGTGGCTTTGTAAAGCACATCAATACTTGCATTCAATGCTTTAAATTCTGGCCAGTTCTCTACTATAGCCGCCGCATTTGGGTTGATAGTGGCCTTGTCCGGCATTTTTTGGTAGTTGAACTCCAGATCATCGTTTTGGGCTGTGGTCGCAACCGAATCGGTTTTTTTACACCCTAATAAATAAGATGTTATCACCACTAGGACTAACAATTTTCGCATAGGCGAATGTACAAATTTTAATAAAGGGTATCTTTGCGATCAAACCGAATTAACTTCAATTTTAATGCAAAAAACAATTCTCATCATTGGGGCATGCGGCCAAATAGGCACAGAAC
Source organism: Flagellimonas cixiensis (assembly GCF_042134615.1). Taxonomy (GTDB): domain Bacteria; phylum Bacteroidota; class Bacteroidia; order Flavobacteriales; family Flavobacteriaceae; genus Flagellimonas; species Flagellimonas cixiensis. The sequence continues at coordinate 1,713,045 of NZ_CP169639.1, read as the reverse complement.
TAACCATGGAACTCAGGAAAAAGTATGGCGGTGATCATGTTATTGCCAGCGACATTAGGGAAGGTGGTGAATCTTTAATGCAATCTGGACCCTTTGAACTATTGGATGCTACAGATTATGCAGCCGTTGAGGATGTTGTTATGCATTATGAAATTGATGAAATCTATCTGATGGCGGCCATGTTGAGCGCCACGGCAGAAAAATTCCCGATGAGGGCTTGGAACTTGAACATGAACTCTTTGTTCCACGTGTTGAACCTAGCGAAAGAGAAGAAAATATCCAAAGTATTTTGGCCATCCAGTATTGCTGTTTTTGGCCCAAACACCCCTAAAGAAGGCACCCCTCAAAACACCATTATGGAGCCCAGTACCGTTTATGGCATCAGTAAGCAATCTGGCGAACGTTGGTGTGAATATTACCATAAAAAATACGGGGTGGATGTACGCAGCGTCCGGTACCCCGGTTTGATCAGTTGGAAAACCATGCCCGGCGGTGGAACCACAGATTATGCGGTTGAAATTTATCACGAAGCTTTGGAAAAAGGGAATTATGAATGCTTTTTGAGCAAGGATACAAAGTTGCCGATGATGTATATGGACGATGCCATCAGGGCAACCATCAGTTTAATGGAAGTTCCTTCAGAAAATGTAAAGGTGCGCTCTTCCTATAATTTGGGAAGTATGAGTTTCACCCCAAAAGATGTGGCGGAGACCATCCAAAAACATATTCCTGATTTCAGTATTAGTTATGCTCCCGATTTCAGACAAGAAATCGCGAATTCTTGGCCGAGCAGTATTGACGACACCAAGGCACAGAACGAATGGGGATGGCAACCTGAGTACGATTTAGATCAGACTACCTATGAAATGCTAAAAAACTTGAAAAAGTAAGCTACTCTTCCTCATTGGAAAAGTCTTCGTTTTCGTCATCCGGGAGTTTGCTCAAATCTTCGGAGTCCAGGTCGTCGTTGTCTTCCTCGTCCTCGTCGTAATTGGCCATGCTATGTTCCAATTTGGAACTGATCTTTACCAAATATTTAGTGTCCTCCGTCGATACCTCTACCGCCTCGATGGATTCTCCCTTTAGGTTTTTGAAGTTGATGACATCATCGTCGCCATAGCCATCAGGATACTTTTCCACCAAAAGCTTCAATACTTCCGGGGTTAGTTTCTTAAAATCTACTATTACACGTTTGAGGTTATTCATCGCTTTGGGATTGATTTGTGATTGATTTAAAAATAGAATAAAAGTGTAAACATTTAAAAATTATAAAAACTTTTTTATATCCACCCAATTAATAACGAATATTAATCAACCCGAGGCTTTCCCTCCCTTACATCATTTAAAAATAAAAGCCTTAGATTCATGTTAGCATATGTCAATTTCAATTTATTGATCAGACCTCATTAGAGTACCAACCGTTCTAGACTATGATAAAAGAACTTTATAAACGTATAGACCATGAAAACCTATGGGAAAAAAGCTTTGCCATTGAAAGGAACGAATACTTAAAAGTTGCGGGAACAACAGACACCAATCTTTATTTTATTATGTCTGGAAGCTTGAAGATTTATATCATTAACGAGTATGAAGAACATATTATCCGTTTTGGTTACCAAGGTAACTTCATCATTTCCTTAGACAGTTTTATTACTGAAAAAGCCTCAGACCTCTATATACAATCCATAAAAAAAACCGAGATTAAATCTGTTTCAAAAGTTCGTTTTATGGAATTTATACGGTCAAAACCCGAAAATGTATCCCTTTGGGAAACCATCATGGAACAATTGGTGCTACAACAATTTGAAAGGGAAAAAGATATTTTGATAACATCGCCCAAGGAACGATATGAAAGGGTATTGGCAAGAAGCCCACAATTGTTTCAAGAAATTCCTAATAAATACATTGCTAACTATTTAAGAATGACGCCCGAGACACTTTCTCGCTTAAAAAAGTCTTGACTTGAATCAAGATTCGTTTGCTACACATCCTTCAACTTTGCATAACAAACAATAAAACACATGGATGCTGCAAAACTAATAGAGGAACTTATTGAATTGACCCAACAAAACATGAACGATGTACAAGCGCTCAAAGCTTTGACCGATGAACAGTTGAATTTTAAGTCGAATGCGGAAAGTTGGAGCATTTTGGAATGTATAGAGCACCTTAACAGATATGGTGAATTTTATATTCCAGAAATTACAAGACGTTTGGAACAATCAAAATATCCTAAGTCAAGTAAATTCAAAGCTGGGGTATTAGGCAATTACTTTAGTAAGCTGATGCTCCCGAAAGAAGGCATGAAAAAGATGAAGACTTTTAGCGAAATGAATCCATTGAACAGTGGTCTAGGCCGTGATGTATTGAGCAAGTTTATCCATCAACAAGAAGTAATGCTCCAATTATTGGATAAAGCCAAAAACAAAGACTTGACTAAAATCAGGACCTCGATTTCCATATCCAAATGGATAAAATTGAGATTGGGCGACACCTTTAGAGTGGTTATTTACCATAACCAAAGACATATTGTTCAAGCTAAACATATTTATTAGCATCGCATTGAGTTTTAATTTTAAAATCCCAAAGTTCAGGTATCTTTCCTGAGCTTTTTAAATTAATTGCTTATCTTCAATTAAATAATATTAGGTAAAATCCTACAAAAAAACCAGGACTATGAGCCTACTCAAAGACCTGCCAGAACTAGAAAAAGCTGGGGTCATCTCTTCGGATACCGCGGTAAAAATTGAAGCCTACTACAAAAGTAAAAGTGGTTCGTCCACCAATAAACTTTTTGTGGTTTTCGGCATTTTAGGTGCCATTTTGGTGGGCTTGGGCATTATTTTGATCATTGCACATAATTGGGATGGGTTCCCAAAAATCACCAAAACTTTTTTTGCTTTTTTACCTTTACTTGTTGGTCAGTTTTTCTGCGGATATGCCCTTTTTAAGAAAAGAGAAAGTTTGGCTTGGCGGGAAAGCGCTTCAGCTTTTTTGTTTTTTGCGGTTGGAGCCAGTATCTCATTGATAAGTCAGGTGTATAATATTCCAGGCGACCTAAGCGCATTTTTGCTCACATGGATGCTGTTGTCTCTTCCACTATTTTATGTAATGAAATCCTCCATTACTTCATTATTGTACCTCATTGGAATCACCTATTATGCTTGTGAGACCAGCTACTGGAATTTCCCCACCTCAACCTCTTATCCATATTGGGCATTATTGTTATCGGCCCTACCCTATTATTACATCTTGTTAAAAAACAAACCTCAAAGAAATTTTACCAGTTTTCATAATTGGATTCTCCCCCTATCTGTAACTATTGTTTTGGGCACCATTACAGATAAGGTTGAAGAATTGATGTTCGTGGCATATATAAGTTTGTTCGGATTGATTTATTTAATAGGTGAAAGCAAATTTTTTGCAAGTCAGTTGAGTTTTAGAAATGGCTATCGCATTTTAGGATCATTGGGCACTATAGTTTGCCTTCTCATTTTAAGTTTTGATGATTTCTGGGACCATTTAAGAAATGAAAATTTATGGTTCAATGAGATTATTTATTCGCCCGAGTTCATAGCTTCGATATCCATTTCAGTTTTGGCAGTGGGATTATTGTTTTTCCATTTTAAAAAGATGAGGGGTAAAACCTTAAAACCTATTGCTCCGGTATTCCTCATATTTATTCCCATTTTTATAGTGGGAAATTATGTTCCCTTTTCCACATTATTGGTCAATGTTCTAATATTTTTAATTGCCCTGCAAACCATTAGGGTGGGAGCAAAAGACAATCATTTGGGCATTCTTAATTATGGATTGCTCACCATAGCTGTATTGATTATTTGCAGGTTTTTTGACACCAACCTCAGTTACGTTTTACGAGGAATGCTATTTGTACTCGTAGGCGCAGGATTCTTTTTTGCCAATTATTGGATGCTTAAAAAACGAAAGGAACATGGATAAAAGGAAAACCGTAATCGCACTTTTTGCCCTGGTTGTAGTGGCCCAACTTTTCGTACCTGCCAAAATGGTCTGGGACCAAGAAGATGTGCTTCAAACAGGTACAGAGTACAAGTTTAAAACCGCTCCAGTGGACCCGAACGACCCTTTTCGAGGCAAATACATAACCTTGAGTTTTGATCACAACACCATTGAGGTGGAAAATACCGAGGATTGGTATGGAGGTGATGTGATTTATGCATCTATCAGCAATGGCAAGGATGGCTATGCTCGAATCCATTCCATAGCCAAGGAAAAACCATCAAGCAATCAAGATTTTATAAAGGCCGAAGTTGGTTTCTCGACAGGAAATACCACAAAGTTGAGCATTGATTTTCCTTTTGACCGATTCTATTTGGAAGAATCAAAAGCCGAAGAAGCTGAATACACTTATTGGAGTTCCCGAAGAGATACCACTAAAACCACATACGCTTTAGTGAACATTAAAAATGGACGGGGCGTTCTAAAAGATGTATTGATTGATGGGATATCTATAGTAGAATTGGTGAATAAAGAGTAAAAGAAGTACTGTAAATTTGCAAGAATAAGCATGGCTTAACAGAACTGGTAATCCAACTTAGAAAATATACGGGAATTGGCAACTGATTCACCTTTGAAAGATTCCAAAATAGTTTTTTTGAAAACGAATGGGCAAGACCCATTACCTGATTCATTTGAATATCCCCATTTTTATACGCCAACCGCTATCGCCAAGAAAGCTGCGAAAGATCTTCAAAATAGATTGCAAGAACATTTACCAGAATTGATGAACCAACCTACAGGACGCATGTTGGGAGTTCTGGTGGTACAGACCAAGGAGGGCGAACTTGGATATCTTAGTGCTTATTCAGGTGAACTGCAACCTGAACTGGAAATACTACCTTTTGTACCTCCTGTTCACCAATTGCCAAAAGGAGAGGATTTTCCAGAAATGGCAACCATAAATGCCATTACCAAAGAGGTTAAGTCACTAGAGGAAAGTGAAGAGTACATCAGTGCCAAGCAGCAATTAAAAAAAATTACAAAAGAGACCAAAGAGAACATATTGGCAGCTAAGAAAGCGGCAAAAAAAAGCAAATTGGAACGTGACAGACTTAGAGAAGAGTCAATTCACCTACCTGAAAAAGAACGACAAGAACTTCTTGAAGCGTTAGTAAACCAAGGTGCTAATTCTGGAATGGACTTAAGACGTTTTACGCGTTCGGAGAACTTGCGGTTAGAAAAAGCCTTAGCTGCCTACGTAGAATTCGAAGAACGAATTGAAGCGCTCAAAACCCTTCGTAGAACCAAATCCAATGAACTGCAGGATGCCATTTTTAAATCCTATATTTTTTTGAACGGAGAAGGAAAAGGTAAAAATGTTAAAACAGTTTTTTCTGAATATGGCGTGGATGAACCACCGGCCGGGGCTGGGGAATGTGCTGCCCCAAAACTGTTTCAATACGCATTTAAACAAGAAATGAAACCTGTAGCGCTAGCCGAGTTTTGGTGGGGACCATCTCCAAATTCAGAAATTAGGGAGCACGGCAAATATTACCCTGCCTGTAAAGGGAAATGCCAACCTATTTTAGCGCATATGCTCAAAGGAATTCCTGTACAACCAAATCCCTTGTTGGAAAATTTTGCGGCAAAAAAGCAACTGGAAATTTTATTTGTGGACGAACATTTGGTGGTCGTAAATAAACCTACCGGCATGTTGTCCGTTCCAGGGCGGTACATAAAGGATTCGGTTAAAACTCGCATTTTGGAGCAATATCCAAACGCCACCGGCCCGATCATTGTACATCGGCTGGATCAAGATACTTCTGGCATCATGATTGTTACCCTTTCCAAAAAAGCGCACAAGCTGCTCCAACAACAATTCTTGGAGCGCACCATTCACAAAACTTATAATGCTATCCTAGAAAAACCTATTGAAGAAACCACTGGCACCATAGAACTTCCTCTTATTTTAGATATTAACAATAGGCCCATGCAAATGGTGAGTCATGAACATGGCAAACCTGCATTGACACATTATGAGGTTATTAAAAAGACTGCCAATAGAACATTGATCAAATTGAATCCCATAACGGGGCGTTCGCATCAATTACGGGTACACTGTGCCCATAAATTAGGACTTCATGCGCCAATGGTTGGAGACAATTTATATGGCACCTCATCTGATCGGCTTTATTTACATGCGCAACAGGTAGAATTTACCCACCCCATGACCAAGAAGCCCATGAAGATCAGCACTGAACTGCCTTTTTCTATTTAATTTTCGGAAATGGAGTTTTGATCGATTGTAGATAAATAGCCCTCGCAAGAATCGAACCTATCTATCCACAGGCGGTCTTACAACTAAAGTTTCCGCCAAAGACGGATACATAGGAAACCTGCCTTCCGTAGTAGCCTCACCAGGACTCGAACCTGGATCTAAAGTTTAGGAAACTTCTATTCTATCCCTTGAACTATGAGGCCGTATTCTTTTAACACGTAGGCAGGCTTCTATTATATCCATTGAACCCTGTCTCCCGAAAGGCAGGCACAGGGCCAAATAAAAATGGACTGCAAAAATATGCTTTTTCTAAAAAACTTTAGACCTCTGAGCCCTTAAGATTGGCTGCGGTTTTTTTCCTCTTCGTTTAAGATTTTATCCATGTAGGAACGAGAAAGTGGCTTATCAATATAACCAGATATCATCTTGTGGCCTTTGGCAACTGCGCGGTCACTGGAATTGGTAAAAGCGGACAAAATATATACGCTTGGCAAGGTCTTTCCTTTAAATAGGTTTTGAAGGTTGTCCAAGAAGGTCCAACCGTTCATACCATCCATAACCAAATCTAAAAATATGATGTCCGGAAGCCTATTCTCAGTTTCATATAGATCCACACAGACCTCCAAACCCTCTTCACCACTGGAGCAGGTTATGATCTCAAAATCGGCATGAGATTGCTGAATGCAATAGCGGGTGGCAAATTGAGACACCAAGTCATCGTCTATTATGCAGGTTGTAAGTTTCATGCAAGGACATTTATGTAAGGTTTGGGACAGCCAAAGCTAATGGCTAGTCCCTAACGAACCATTCATATTCGTTGTTTTGCCCAAATATCCCGTTGATTCTACCTTAATGTGGTAATTTACCCCTCAAAACACCATATAAAAAGGCTCCGAGCAATGCTCCTATCAAAACAATGACGATGGGCCAATAACCGGCTCCCACCAAAATATATATGGGTCCGGGACAGGCTCCTGCCAATGCCCAACCCAATCCAAAAAGGGTTCCACCCAAGATATATCGAGCAAAGGATTTTTCTTTATCCTGAAGGTTTATTGCTTCTCCAAAAAAGGATTTGGTTTTTGATTTCTTAATCCATTGCACTAACACTATTCCAACTGCTAAAGCTGAACCGATAATCCCATACATGTGAAACGAATCGAACTGGAACATTTCATAGATCCTGAACCAAGAGGCTGCCTCGGACTTGTAAAGTACAATACCCAAAAAGGTGCCCAATATGATGTAGACTATATTCTTCATGCTGTAAAAATTAAGGGGAACAACAGATGAACCATAATCAATCCACCAATAAAAAATCCGATTACAGCAATTAAGGAAGGTCGCTGTAAATTACTCAAGCCCGAAATAGCATGTCCTGAAGTGCAACCTCCGGCATAACGGGTTCCGAAGCCCACCAAAAATCCTGCAATCAATAAAATGAACCATACTTTTGGGTCGGACAGCGATTCCAAACTAAAAAGCTCTGTTGGCAAATAGGCCTTTCCAGCACTATCAAATCCCAGTTCTTGAAGTTTAGTTACGGTTTTGGGTGAAATATCGACTGCGGGGTTGGGCGACAACCAATGAGCACCCAAAAATCCACCAATAACGGAGCCCAATACCACCAATAGGTTCCAGCGTTTGGATTTTATATCTACTTTAAAGTAATCCGTGAATTTTCCAGCGCCTCCGATAGAACAAAAAGTCTCGAGGTTGGAGGACATTCCGAAGCGTTTGCCCATTAAAATGAGCAATGCCATGATGATGGCAATAAGAGGCCCGGCTACATACCAAGGCCAAGGTTGATAAAGCATTTTCGCGAGGTTTTATACAAATGTCACGAAAATGCTTTACATATCAAATATGGGAAAGGTTTAGCAACAGCTCTTTTCACTGTCGGTTACTCCAAATTTTTTCAGGATATCTTCCAGAAGACACCATTTGGTCAAGGATGACTGCAACAAATTGGCACCGACAAATGCGGTAAACCAAAGCCAGTTCTGACTCACGTAAATAGCCAAGATCAAACTGATCAATATAAAGCTTCCTGCTACTCCTCTTACAATTCTATTTCTCATTATTAAATTTTAAACGGTTCTTTCTATAGGTAATTCTACAGCTCTAATGGGATTGGTGGTTTCACTCTCTTCGTTGAATTGTTTGATCAACTTGAACAATTCGGTCACCTTTTCTTCTTCGGTGAAGGAAAAGAACATATTGGAAGCGGCCCCTCCTTTTTCACTGGGAAACCAACTGCTGGTGTACATTAATGGCGCTGCACTTTTGTACCCATCGATGTCGGATTCGCTAAAGCTGTCCACTCCTGCTTGTTTAAAGAGCTTAAAAACTTGGCTTTTATACTCTTCCACTGTGGTAACAATGATCATTTTCATGTGCTTGTTTTTATTGTTTTTCAATGGTCACATGGAACCTTTGACGATTAAAAGAATCATTGCTCTGTATCTCAAAAGATTCTTCTAGTCGTGTCGGTTTCACCTTACTTGTAATTTTTACGTTCAATCATATAATACACCAATGGCACCACCAAGAGCGTCAATACGGTAGACACAATGGTTCCTCCCATAAGTGAAATGGCCAACCCTTGGAAAATAGGGTCGAACAAAATCACGAAAGCTCCAATAACAACGGTTCCTGCCGTTAACAAAATAGGGGTGGTACGCACGGCACCTGCTTCAATTACGGCTTGCTTTAGGGGAACTCCCTCATTCAACCTAAGGTTGATGAAGTCGATAAGCAAAACCGAGTTCCGCACCATGATTCCCGCCAGGGCAATCATCCCAATAAAGGAGGTTGCGGTAAAAAATGCACCTAACATCCAATGCCCCAATACAATTCCGATTAAGGAAAGTGGAATGGCCACCATCATCACCATGGGCGCTTTAAAGTTTTGGAACCACCCTACAATCAACATATAAATGATCACAATTACACCTAGGAACGCAATACCTAAATCACGGAACACCTCAAGGGTAATTTGCCATTCCCCATCCCACTTCACCGTATAGTCATCTTCATACTGGGGTTGCTCCATGTAGAGCTCGTTAATGGAAAAGCCTTGAGGCAGCTCCAATTGATTCAATTTATCCGTCATGCCCAAAATGGCGTACACCGGACTTTCCAATTCACCGGCCATATCGGACATCACATACACCACTCGCTTCTGATTTTTTCTATAGATGCTCTTGGCCTTGGTTCCTTCCTTAATAGAAACCAAATCACCAACGGACACCATATTACCTTGCTGGGATGTTATTTTTAATTGTTGGATCTGATCCAAGCTCGATTTGTCCTTTTCACTAACGGACAATACAATTCCGATCTGTTCGAATGAATCTTCACGATACATATGCGAAACCGGTTGCTCACGGAATGCCATTACCATCACCTGAACAATTTGTTGTGGGGTAATCCCGTAAAGCATCGCTTTTTCCTTGTCGATCACAAAATTATACTCTACCTGATCATCCTCGACCATCCAATCCACATCCACAACATCGGTGGTATTGTTCAAGATGCCTTTTACATCATCGGCCAAGGCAATCTGCTTTTCGTAATCGGGTCCATAAATCTCAGCTACAATGGTTGACAATACAGGCGGTCCTGGTGGCACTTCAACGATTTTGATGTTCGCATTGTATTTTTTGCCCAATTCTTGGATTTTAGGCCGCAACAACTTGGCGATATCGTGACTTTGCTCACTTCGGTCGTGTTTGTCGATAAGGTTTACTTGAATGTCGGCCATATTGCTTCCGCCACGAAGATCATAATGCCTAACCAATCCATTGAACGTAATAGGTGCTGATGTTCCCACATAGGTTTGATAGTTCACTACTTCTGGCCTAGTTGACAAGTATGCCCCTATTTCTTTAGCGACTGCTGAAGTTTTTTCCAGTGTAGAACCTTCAGGGAGGTCGATAACCACTTGAAATTCATTCTTGTTATCAAATGGAAGCATTTTTACGGCCACCGATTTGGTGAAGAACATACCCACCGAAGCAAATAATAGAACCACTGTGATGCCAATAAAAATCCATCGCTTCTTTCTGCTTTCAATCAATGGTTTTTCGAAACGCTCGTAGACTTTATAAATAAAGGTATCCTGAATTTCGACCGCTTCTTTTTCCTTTTTGTTCTTCTTTTTGTCCTTTTCTCTTAAGAAGATGAATCCCAAGTAAGGGGTAATGGTCAACGCCACAAATAGGGACAACAACATGGCGATGGATGCACCGATGGGCATAGGGGACATATAAGGCCCCATCAATCCTGATACAAATGCCATGGGCAATACCGATGCAATAACCGTAAAAGTGGCCAAAATGGTAGGGTTGCCCACCTCGTTGATGGCATAGATAGCTGCATCTTTGAACGGCAACCGTTTCATTTTAAAGTGGCGGTGCATGTTCTCTGCGATAATAATGGAGTCGTCTACCACAATACCCGTTACAAAAACCAAAGCAAACAAAGTGATTCGGTTTAAGGTATAATCCAGCATATAGTAGCTGAGCAAGGTCAAAGCGAATGTGATCGGTACGGAAAGGAACACGACCAATCCACCTCTCCAACCCATGGCCAACATCACTACAAAGGTCACGGCAATGATAGCCCCGATCAAGTGCATCAACAATTCGGATACTTTTTGCGAAGCAGTTTGACCGTAGTTACGAGTTACCTCAACATGTACATCATCGGGAATCAAATTTGATTTTAAATGCTCTACTTTATCCAACACCACATCGGCAATCTTCATGGCATCGGCACCTTTTCTTTTGGCAATGGAAATGGTTACCGCTGGATATTCGGACCTAAAGGTTTCTGATTTCTCGCTTGCAGCTCCAAATCCAAGGGAGACATAATTTTTAGGCAATTCAGGCCCATCCAAAACGGTTGCCACCTGTTTTAGGTAGATAGGTTGATTTTGTTTGGTGCCCACGATCAGGTTTTCCAGATCTTCTTTACTTTCCAAAAAGTTACCTGTGCTGATATGGAACTCAGTATCGTTGGAAAGGAAATTCCCAGCATCCATTTGTTGGTTATTGGCCTGAATCATTTGGGCTAAGGCCAACATGTCGATGCCAGATTCGGCCATTTTATCCTTATCCACCACCACACGTAGCTGACGGTTTCTTCCCCCAATCTTTTTGGTGATGGAAACCCCGTTTACTTTTTCAACCTCATTGATCAATTCTCCTGAAATCTCTCGTAGTTGAAAATCATCATATTCATCGCTCCATAATGTTAGAGCAAGCATAGGCACATCATCAATTGCGCGGGTTTTTACCAAGGGCATGGTAACCCCTTGGGGCATTTGATCCATGTGTTTGTTGATCTCATCATACAACCGCACCAATGATCTTTCAATATCTTCTCCTACGTAGAACTGTACAATGGCCATTCCCTGCTCCTGCATGGAGGTGGTGTACACATATTCTACGCCTTTGATGTTCGATATAATTTTTTCAAGCGGTTTTGCGATTCTGGATTCCACCTCCGTTGGGCTGGCTCCCGGATATCCCACAAAAATATCCGCCATGGGCACATCAATCTGTGGCTCCTCTTCCCTTGGAATCAAGAAAGAACTGTACACCCCAATGACCATGAACACGATCATTAAGAGCACTGTTAATTTAGAGCTGATAAACCCTTTGGCTATTTTTCCTGCTAGTCCGTCTTTCATTGTTAGCTTTTTAGGGTTATTGAATGCTTACTTTAGCTCCATTGTACAGCTTTCCATCGGCTGATACGATGTATTGATCTCCTTTGGACAATCCAGATAATACTTCTACTTCATCACCATAATTCTCACCCAAACGCAACCAACGCAAAAGCGCCACATTGTCTTGTCCGAGTGTATAAACTCCTGTCAATTGCCCTTTGTGCACCAAGGCTGTGGACGGAACTGTCACAACTGTTTTTCCATTGCTCCCGTTTTCTGTCTCTAGCCTAACGGCTGCATACATTCCCGACAAAATCTTGGCATCCGTTTCGTCCAAGCTTATTTTCATTACATATTGCCCCCCTGTATTTTGTGCAGAAGCACTTAATTCTGAAACCTTACCTGTGAGGGTGATATCCAATGCTTTCACCAAAACTTGGGCTGTTGTTCCCACCTCTATGGCAGAAATGTTGTTTTCGGCCACTTTGGCCTCTACCTCAAACCCGGTTCCTGGGGATTCCATGGAAACTAAGGGCACTCCTGGATTGGCCATATCACCCTCATCGATATAGGTATTGGTGACCACTCCACTGAATGGCGCCCTAATGTTCGCATAGGCAAATTGAGAGTTCACTTCGTTCTTCATTTGATTTGCTGCTTCCAATCTGGCCTTTGCCATTTCGTATCGAGCAGTCATATCGTCCAGTTCCTTTTGTGAGGCACTGCTTTCTTTAAAAAGGTTTTGAAATCTTTCGTAGTCCTTTTTAGCATTGTTAAATGCCACAGTCGCCTCGGTAATGGAAGCTTCTACTTGTGCTTTTTTAGCTCTTAGATCTCCATTGTTGATGGAAATAAGCAGGTCTCCCTTGTTTACTTTCTGACCAATTTTTACGGGAAGTGACTCCACATAGCCCATCATTCGGGTACTCAATGTGGCACTGTTCACGGCTTTTATTTGACCACTTCCTGCCAATATGGTGGAACTATCCCCCATGTCCACATCGGCAACCGTTACTGGCACCGCGGCAGAAGTGTCAACAGTGTGTTTTTCGTCACTTCCACATCCCATTAAGGTCAGACCCAAGGACATGGTTAAAATGATGCTTTTATATATCGTAGTGTTTTTCATGTTGCAATTATTCTTTGGTTAAAAATGTGAGTAAGGATTGTGCTTGATTGTATTCAAAAATGGTTTGGTAATAGGCCAACTGCTTTTCGGCATAAGTGGCCTCGGCCATTAATAAATCGGTTGTTTTTTCCAATCCCTCTTTAAATCGGTTAGTACGTATCCTTAATGATTCTTCAGATTGGTCCATAGCCAATTTTGATGTCTGGAGCCTGTTCTCCGCGTCCTCAACCAACCGCTTGGTGCGTTTAAGCTCAATAGTACTTTTGGCGACGTATTGTTCGTATTCTTTCTGTGCTTTTTCATAGTTTGTTTTGCTTTTTCCTGCCTTGGCAAATCGCTGTGATCCCTTAAAAACATCCCAGCTTAAGCTTGCCCCAACAATGTATCCTTTGGAATCCGCCTGAAATATCTGATCATCGTACATTTCATAGCTGGCAAAGGCATTCAACCTTGGCAAAAAGGTCATGTTATCTGCTTTCATGTTTGCTTTGTACGCTTCTGATACCAAATCCATGGCCTTAACATCCGCTCTATTTTCCAAGGAAGCATCAGTTGTTTCGCCAATGTTTTCAGGCAACAATTCTTGGGTAGGTTCAAAGACAATATTTCCTTGTTCATTCATTAAAAAAGCCAAGTAGTCCGAAGCATTTTTTACATTGCTCTTGGCTGTTTTCAATTGATCGGAAACTTCTGTCACCCTCACTTTCACTTCCAACAGATCAGCTTTTTGAAGCAATCCCTGATCGTAATTGTTTTGGGCCATGTTCAAGTTGGCAATTGCTGCATCGTATGCTTTTTGCATTACTTCCACAGCACGATAGGCCAATTGCAATTGACCATAAGCTTTCTGGGCTTCAAAATCGAGGTAATCCCTAGTTCTCATGGCTTGAAGCTCTTTGGCCTCCATGGTGGTTTTGGCTGCTTTACGCTGATAAAAACCATCTATATTAATTATGGGCTGCTGAACCGAGACCACCGTCGCAAAATTCTCCACTTGATCGGGGTCGTTCAATAAGTCAGGATTAAAATCGGCCTGGGTCAAAATCCCTTGATTGAGTTTAGACCCAAATGCCATTAAAGGGTTTGTGGTTGCCATTCCCGTATGTGATACAGAAATCTGTGGCAAAAAGACAGAATTTGAAAATCTATAATCGTATTTGGCCATTTTGGCTTCCTGATCGGAAACCTGAATGCTCGCATTGGACTCTTGCACCCTAGTCAAGACATCATCCAATGATATCTTTACCTGGTCTTGGGCAAAAATTACCTGTGTGAGCACCAATGACATTAATAAAATAGTTCGCTGCATTTTAGTTCATTTTGAGCCAAAATTAGAGCGATGGAATGGTACCCACAGTAACTTTGGTTACTGAGGCATCGGGGAACTATATACTATGGGCTGGGTTGTGAAATATTACTTTTTTCCACTGTTCATCATGGCCAAAACGGCGACAACAAGAACGACAACCACAAGGGCAAACACACCTATCATCCAAATGCCATTTTCCCAAGCTACTAAAGGAATTATGTTGTTGAGTGTTTTCATAATGTATACATGCTTAGTTGGTCATAAATTTAATTGTATATGCTTTGGTCAAAAAATGATAATTGTCATCTAACCAATTTCTTAAATAAAAAAAGCCGCTCGAAGAGAGCGGCTTTTCTTTAATCAACCAACCAAAAAACCTAGTTTTTAGTCTTGCATGTATTTATCCCAAAAAGGGTGTACAACGGACAAAAACTAATTAAACTTGTCAAAACAAAAATCGCTGCCAGTGCCAATAACACATAGGCGAAGGTTCCTGTAATTATATTAAAATAGAATAGGGCCACTACTACAAGTGCCAAAATTATTCGAATCATGCGGTCTGCACCGCTCATGTTTTTTTTCATAACGTATGATTTGTGGATTACTATGCTGTTTCGAAATTCTAAATCATTCTATTCTACATTGTTTCAATCTCTTACTCCAAAATTAGGGTTTGCCGTTGCACTAAATAGTAACATTGGTTACATAGGCCACATTATTTTTGTTGTAATTTTAAGTTTGACAAAAAATGCACGACATAACCCAATATGATGCAAGATTATTTTGATGCTTTGACCAGCGGTTTTGTGGGCACTCTTAAATGGACTTGGAGGTCCATTCTGTTCGACGTGCCTTGGTACAATAATTATTTTTGGGGATTGATATTGATTTCACTTCTTGTTTGGAGTCTCGAAATTCTTTTTCCATGGCGAAAGGAACAATCCATTTTTCGTAAAGACTTTTGGTTGGATGCATTTTATATGTTTTTCAACTTTTTCATTTTTGCAATCATTATTAGTGGAGTGTATAAATTCCTTGGAGTGCTTTTTAAGGACATTGGAATTAGTGCTACTGCTTTAACTATTGTTGATATTGCACATTGGCCGCAATGGTTACAATTGGTTGTCTTTTTTATCGTGTTGGATTTTGTACAGTGGTTCACCCATGTGCTTTTGCACAAATATCCTGTGCTTTGGCAGTTTCATAAGGTGCACCATAGTGTTAAGGAAATGGGATTTGCCGCGCACTTGAGGTATCATTGGATGGAAAACATCCTCTACAAACCTTTAAAAACTATTGGGGTAATGGTATTGGGTGGTTTTGAGCCTGAGCAAGCCTTTATTGTTCATTTTGCGGCTATTGCCATCGGGCATTTTAACCACGCCAACATTAAACTCACCTATGGCCCTTTAAAATATATTCTCAACAATCCCGTGATGCATTTGTACCATCATGCGTACACTATTCCTGAAGGTTCTTATGGAGTGAATTTTGGAATCAGTTTGAGTATTTGGGATTACATCTTCAAGACCAATTACATCCCTGAAGCAAGTGGTAAAATTGAACTTGGATTTCCAGGGGATAAAAAATTGCCCAAAGATTTTTGGGGGCAATTGTTTTACGGTTTCAAAAAAGAAAAGTAGGAATCAACGCTTCAGAGGGGTAAACTCAATTTTTTAATGCCGTCTTTAACTAAGGAGCGTCATCGGCGCCTTGATGTTCAAAGCTAACCGATGAACGTTCCTTATCCACAATCACATCGTTGATTCTGTCTGTATTTTAATAGGCCCATCTTCCGTAACCGCCCCTTAGATCGAAGATCTTGGTAAAGCCCATGCTGACCAATTTTCTAGCGGCCTGTTGACTTCTATTACCAGATTGACAATAAATATAAATGGGTTTGTCCTTTTTGTATTTTGAAAAAGCTGCGGCAAATGCAGATCCTTTGAAATAATCGATATTGCTGGCTCCTTTAATATGACCGCCCATAAATTCGGACTTGGTCCTTACATCTACCAATTGCACCTTTCCTTTAGAAATGGCTTCGTGGTATTCTTCTCCATCCAATATTTGAATTTCTTCCGGAAGTGTTCTTTTGAACAACATGCTTAATAATGACATATACTATTTATTTTATGCCACTAAAGTATCTTGGATCTGTGTGATGGTCAGTAACGATTGTTACACAAGAAGTTATCTATGAAAACTTTTTAATTTCTTACCCAATCGCTGTAACCTCCGGAGTAGTCAAAGACTTTTGTAAACCCTTTATCTTGAAGAATATTTGCCGCATAAGCACTTCGTGAACCCACTAAACAATACACATAAACTGGCTCATCCTTGTCCAAAGTCTCTATTTGCTTTAAAAAGTTGCTTTGGTTGCTCAAATCAAAGTTCACTGCTTCTTCAATATGACCAGCTTTGTATTCTCTTGGGGTTCTTACATCAACAAGTTGCACCTTTTTTCCAATGACTTCGGTTGCAATCACTTGCTTATCTACCTTGGTGATGGATTTTTCTTGCTGTGATTGACATGAGGCAACATTGGCAAAAACGGCCATGAACAATACCCATTTGATCAACTGCTGCATGCTCACTTATTTTAAGGTTGTTGGACAAACATAATCTGTCACTGGAATTCCTGATTTTTTAATATCCGCAAAACCTCCTGCAACATCCACCAAATTATGGATTCCCCTACTTTTAAGAATTGATGAGGCAATCATACTTCGATATCCTCCGGCGCAGTGAACATAAAAAGTTTCCTTTTCTGGAAATTCGGCCAAGTGGTCATTTAAAAAGTCCAAGGGAGTCAAGTGCGCATCTTTCACATGCTCCGCTTGGTATTCCGTTTCTTTACGTACATCAAAAACAGGCACTCCTTCTTCTACTTTTGTTTTAAATTCCTCAGCATTTACACTAGTTACGGTATCTACTTCTTTTCCTGCTTTTGCCCAAGCATCGATTCCGCCTTTCAAATATCCCAGCGTTTTATCAAATCCAACTCTAGAAAGCCGAGTAATGGTCTCCTCTTCCCTTCCTTCAGGAATTACCAAAAGAATGGGTTGCTCCACATCAGCAATCAAAGCGCCTACCCATGGGGCAAAACTACCATCCAAACCAATAAAAATGGATCGTGGCACATGGCCTTTCGCAAATTCATCTTGATGGCGCACATCCAAAACTACTGCTCCAGTCTCATTGGCCGCAACTTCAAAAGCTTCTGGTGTCAAGGCCTGTGTACCTCTTTCAATAATGGTATCGATATCCTCATACCCCTCCTTGTTCATTTTAACATTGAGTGGGAAATATTGAGGTGGTGGCAACAAACCGTCCGTCACCTCCTCGATAAATTCATCGCGGGTCATATCAGCCCTAAGTGCATAATTCATTTTTTTCTGGTTGCCCAAGGTGTCCACAGTCTCTTTCATCATATTCTTGCCACAAGCCGAACCAGCTCCGTGGGCCGGATATACAATTACGTCATCGGCCAAAGGCATTATTTTGGTTCGAAGACTATCGAACAACGTCCCTGCCAGTTCTTCCTGCGTCATATGTGCTGCCTTTTGGGCCAAATCGGGTCTTCCAACGTCTCCCAAGAACAAAGTGTCTCCACTAAAAATGGCATGGTCTTTCCCGTTTTCATCTTTCAATAAATAGGTGGTGCTCTCCATGGTATGCCCTGGCGTATGCAATGCCGTGATGGTTACTTTACCCAATTGAAATTCCTGTCCATCTTCTGCGATGATGGCATCAAAGGCAGGTTGGGCGGTTGGACCATAAATAATTGGCACGCCTGTTTCTTTGGAAAGGGTTACGTGACCACTCACAAAATCGGCATGAAAGTGGGTTTCGAAGATATATTTGATGGTGGCACCAGCTTCCTCCGCTTTTTTAATGTAGGGTTGCACCTCTCTTAGGGGGTCAATGATCGCTGCCTCACCTTCACTCTCTATATAATATGCCCCTTGGGCCAAACATCCTGTATAAATCTGCTCTATTTTCATGTGATTATGGTTTTGGTCAAAAATAAAATTGTGATACCAAAAGTTCAGTGACCAAAGTTACAAACTCTTGGTTTTAGATTGTAATGAGACTTTTCGCTGGATTCCTGTTCGTTCTTTTGGATTAGAACAACATTCCACTGCATCAAAGGTTTGGGCGAACAGGTTTTCTTCCCCCAGCAAATCAATGATGCCGCTACTGTATAAAATGTCTCTCGTGGGACCAATGGCTCCGGCAATTAAAAATTGGATGCCTTTTTCGCGTAGTTCCAAAATAATTCGCTCCAGCAATACAGTGGCACTGCTATCAATATAATTGATAGGTTCTGCATTGAGAACCACAAATTTTAGTGCTGGGCCTTTCTTTTCAATTTCTTTATAGAGTTGTTTTTTGAAATAATCCTTGTTCCCAAAATACAATTGGGCATCAAAGCGTAAAATAAGTTTATCATCATCTACTAAAACATCTTCAGAAAACCGATTGACATTTTTAAAATAATGAGTGTCCTTTATACGGCCTAAAATGGCAATATGGGGATGTGATATTCGGTACACCAACAATAAAAGTGACAATAAAACTCCCAGAATAATTCCTTCAATCAAACCTATGGAGAGTGTCATGATGAACGTTGCAACCAATAACAAAAATTCATCTTTTCTGTTTTTCCACAGCATTAAAGGATATTGCAAATCTATGAGACCAAAAACAGAAACGATAATGATGCCTCCCAATGCAAAGGTGGGCAAATTATAGAAAAGGGGGGTTAAAAAGAGCAATACACCTGCTATAAAAATTGTACTAAAAACCAATGAAAGACTGGTTTTAGCTCCTGCTTCATCGTTCACCGCACTTCTGGAAAAACTGCCCGAAACGGAGAATGATTGGAATAAGGAACCCAAAATATTGGACAATCCCAATGCTCTGAGTTCTTGATTGGCATCAATTTCATACTCAGGATGTCTTTCTTCTATTGTTTTTGCTATGGAAATGGATTCCATAAACCCAAAAAGCGCCACCGTAAGGGCTATCGGCAAAAATTTACCAATTTGGTCCCATTGTGCAACGGGAAGCTGAAATTTGGGCAATCCTCTTGGAATATTACCTACTATTTTAATTCCCTTGGCTTCCAGGCCGAACAAAACAACGGCCAAAATTCCCAAAACCACAATAAGCAAAGGTATGGGCAATCTTTTGTTGACTTTTCGAAGCACTACAATCAAAAGGATTACGGTTACCCCCATGATCAATGTCAAAAAATTTACATTGCCAAAACTTCCAAAAATATTGCTTAAAAGCACATGTATTTTTCCCGATTGGGGCAAACTCACCCCTAAAATATATTTGAGCTGACCCAATCCTATTAAAATGGCCGCTGCTGAAGTAAATCCATTGATTACGGGCTTGGAAAGAAAATTGACGAACGACCCCATTTTTAAAAAACCAAATAACAACTGCACCAATCCGATGAGCAAGGTCAAGAAAATAACCGCAGAAATATAAGCTCCCTCTCCCGATAATTGCATGGCTCCGATACCGGCGGCCACCAATAAGGAATCCATGGCAACAGGACCAACGGCCAATTGTCTTGAGGTTCCCGTCAATGCATAAACGAATTGAGGCACCAATGCCGCATACAAGCCATAAATGGGGGGCATTCCAGCAATTAGGGCGTAGGCCATTCCTTGGGGCACCAACATAATGCCCACAGTGATACCCGCCACTAGATCCCCATAAAAATAGGAACGATTGTAGTTGGATAAAGAGGATAAAAAAGGAAGAATCCTTTTGATCATCTGATTGGTTTTATGCAAAAATAGAATGCCCGTGGGCTATTTTCAGTAACAAAGGCTACATTACAGGTCGGTCACATGAATATAACTCCGATGCAACACTACTTTCTTCATTTTTTCAAGTTTCTTCAACAACCTGGAAACCACTACCCTTGAGGTATGTAAATCGTAGGCTATTTCTTGGTGGGTGCTGTGAATTTTATTGTCGTTGGTCACTTCCACTTTCTTTTTAAGGTAGTCCACCAAACGTTGGTCTAAATTTTTGAATGCAATATTGTCCACAGTTTGCAACAACTCGTTCAATCGGTTATGGTAACTATCGAACACATAATTGCGCCAACCTTTATATTTTCCCATCCATTCTTCCATTTTTTGAACGGGCACCATCATAATCTTGGTATCGGTTTCGGTAATGGCACGGATTTCACTTTTGGTTTGTCCCATACAACAGGCCATGGTCATGGAACAGGTTTCACCTTGTTCCAAATAATACAGAAGCAGCTCATCTCCTTCTTCGTCTTCCCGCAATACTTTTATGGCGCCAGACAACAACAATGGGATACTCCGAATATACTGGCCAATATCCATAATAGTCTCGCCTGCTGGGACTTCTAAAATTTTCCCCACCTCAACAATCTCATCAATCAGGGGTTGTTCAAAATATTTACTAAAGACGCCTAAAAGTTCTTCTTCCATAGTGTTCCAAATGCAGCTCTAAGGTAAGTATTTTGATACAACTGTCCCACGACTATAAGGGTGATAAAAAATAGACCTGCACCAATGATGCAGGTCCGTGACAAACTAAATTACTGAATTTGAATCTACTTAAACTTTATTTTATGGGAGTCCCTTTTATTTCCTTTGAAATAGGCTGTCCCAATATTTTTAGAATGGTCGGGGCGATTTGATTGGAATATAACTGCTCGTCTTGTTTTACTTCGCCCAAGACCTCAACATTCTTACCGAAAGCTACCAACCAAACTTGATCTGCTCCTTTTACATCACTGCCATGGCCTCTCCAAGTATCCAAAGGTTGGGTTCCTCTACCATGGTCTGTTGTGATCATAAAAACGGTTTGCTCTTTATAAAATTCATCCTGTTGGGTGAATTCCCATAAGTCTTTGATCAAGGTATCAGTATTGTGTGCGGATTTTAAATAAGCCTGATAATCGCCATCGTGGGCAAAATCATCTGTTTCACCGTAAGAGACAAAAACCAACTTAGGATGTTCCTTTTTCATATGCTCCAAGGCATAATGATGGGTAAAGGCATCCAAACGCACGCTGCCCCATGGACTCGGAATCTGATCTTGTAAATCATTCAGGAATTTCTCCTTCTCTGTCAAATCACCCATTGCTTCCTCAAATCCTGCATTCACAGGAACCCCAGAACGCTCTTCGTTCACAATAAATGGGAATACGTCCCAACTACCAAAGGCTGCAACTTTGCCTTTTCCTTCAGATGTATTGTTGAAACGCTCCAAAATGGTGGTATTGGGGTTTTGTATTTTATCATTGCTTTGGATATGTTCATCATCCGCCGTACCCGTCAAAATTTCGTTGTACCCAGGATAGGAAAACCACATGGAATTGGTCAAATTCACTTTACTACCCAAGTTTCTGTTCCCATGTATTTGACCCATTTTTTCCACTTGATTCCAGATAAAAGGCATCAAGGCTACTCTTCTTTCTTCTGGAGTGTCTTTCCAAAAGGCTCCTTTTAGCATTTCAACATTATGGACATACGCTTTGTTCCCCACCAAAAGGGAATCCGCTCCGGTGAACAATTCTTGCCAACGAAAACCATCCAATGTGATCAAAATCACCTTGGTGTCATCTGCATTTTGTGCTTGAATATTGAAAATCGCTGCTACAGCAGCCATCAAAAGCAAAATCTTATTTTTCATTTTCTTCCTTTGTTTTAAATGATGCTATTTCGGACCAATCGCTCCAATTTAGGTTTTGGTCACGATACCTCACCCTCCAAAAATAGGTGGTGCCCTGTTTTAATCTTTTGGTTTGCTCATCGGTAAGATCGTCCTCCTTTTGACGGTCTTCTTTGTAATACCAGTTTTCAAATTGTTTCCAGCTGTCCAAGGCCAGCTTTTCAAAATCTTCGGTTTCTGAAACTTGCCAATGTGCCGCAGCGTGAAATGCCCCGCTCAACGAACTTGAAAATTCACCAGCTTTCAAGGTAGCAAAATCATCAGTCACCACCATGTTGTTTATTGGCGAGATGATTTTTGGTGCTTCAGGCTTTTTTTCCAATCGCCAAATGGTGATGCTATCGCGAAGTTCATTTTCTCTGGACTCGATAGTATTTCCTCTACTAATTCTTTTGATGGTGAATTTTGGGTCATTTCGGTTGCCATCTACTTCGACCATAACAAAACCATATTCGTCTTGGGTAACGGTGAACTCATCATAATCCCTGCCTTCAAATTCACCCCAATTGTCGATGGCACCTCCCGCGGAGGCCACATTGATCCAAAGGTGCTTGTGATCTCTGGATTGACCTCGGGAATATCCGTGGGTATGACCAAAAAAGTGGATGCTCGGCTTGCCTGTTTTGGTGGAGAATGCTTCCAACATTTTCACCACTTTTCCCGTGGATTCTTCTTCCCCTGGAATCCAAAGTTCGGATTTGTGAGGATGGTGCAATTGGGCAAACACAAAGTCGATGTTATCGTCCTTTTCGGTTTCTTCCAAGACTTTTTCCAACCATTTGTATTGTTCCCCGAGATCCCGGTAGCCGTCATTGGAATTTAAACCGATAATTCGGGTATTGCCATAATCTTTGTACCACCAATGCTCAGCATAAGCTGGGGTTCCATTTTCAGGCAAGCTGAAATATTTAAAATAAAAAACAGAATTCCGCTCATGGTTTCCCAACACGGGATAAACAGGCACTTCTGAAAAGAGTTTTTGTGCTGGGTCGAAGAAATGTTCTTTCCATTGGTAATATTTGCTCCCGCTTTGTACCAAATCCCCAGGAATCATCACCATGGCCAAATTGTCTGGCAATTTGCCGCCGTGTTCTTTTTCCAAATATTGAAGCAATCCCTGATTCACAATTTCAGAAAACTTGTTGGGCTGTTGGCTATCGTATTGCATATCGCTCATGGCCACTATGTTGAAACTTTCCTCATCACTAGAAAATGGAGGGGTCTTAAACTGGAAAATATCGGATTTCGCCTTTCCTGTTTTCACACGATAGTAGTATTCCGTGAATCGCTTTAGACCTACCAATTTAACGGTATGCACCCTGGATTCGGAGAAATTGATATCCTCGGCTTTTCCAGAGGTCTTTTTACCCAATTTTTCGGTGGTACCCCACTCCACAATACTTTCTTCTCCACTTGTAGTTTCCCACATGATCACTATGGAATTAGGTTCGGCATCTTGAAGATAGGGTTGTACTAAAATTTGGGGGTCAGTTTGGGCAGTGAGTTGCATCACTCCCACAAAAAATAGAATAAACAGTTGGTTGATTTTTTTCATTAGGCTATCGCATTGGTTTTTAAAAAGGCACAGTTCAATATTTCAAATGCCTTTTCGAGTTCTTCTCTAGTTATGGTCAATGGTGGGGAAAGTTGCAGAACATTTCCTTTGGAAACTTTAAAGCTCAATCCTTGTTTTAAGCAGTCGTACATAATTTCCTCGGCTTCGGCGGTTGCTTTTTGTTTGGTGGTTCTATCGGTGACCAATTCGATGCCCCACAAAAGTCCGACGCCGCGAATATCCCCAATCAAGGAATATTTTCGGTGCATTTTGTAAAGGGACTTTCTCATAATTTCTTGGTCCTCCTTTACTTTTTGAAGTAGATTTTCTTCTTCAATTACCTCCAATAGGGTCAATCCTGCGATGGAGCCCAATGGACTCTTTTCATGGGTGTAATGTCCCAATGAAATATCCCCAAACTTGTTGTACTCTTCTCGAGTGACTATGGCAGCTTGCGGAATAATGCCTCCGCCCAGACCTTTGCCCAAACACAGAATGTCAGGTTCTATGCCAAACAATTCATACGCGAACATTTTGCCTGTTCGTCCAAACGCGATTGGAATTTCATCCAAAATAAGTAGGACTCCATGTTTTGTGCATAGCTCGCGAGCACCCTTCCAAAATTTTTCTGACGGAATCTGCACATCGGTATTGCGAATGGTCTCGGCCAAAAAAGCCCCAATTTGGTTGTCCTTTTCCAAAACATATTCCAAATATTCGAGGGCTTTGGCCTCGTTCCCTTCAAAAATGCCGCGATAGGTAATTGGTGGAGGAATTCGTTCAATTCCTGGCATCATTGGCCCCATATGTTCTTGAAAAATGAATTCACCACCGACACTTATGGCATCCAAATTAGCGCCATGGAACGAATCCCAAAAAGAGACCACCTTGTGTTTTCCTGTAACGGCCCGAGCTAATTTGAGGGCAATTCCAATGGCTGAGCTGCCATTTGGGGTCAATAAAATTCGGTTGAGTCCTTTTGGCGTATAAGATGTAAGTTTTTCTGCAAATTGAATGGCTGTTTCGTTGGCATATCTTCGGGTGGAAAATGTCAAACCTTGAAGTTGTTCGGTTAAGTGAGCTACCATTTTTGGGTGTGAAAACCCAATTTGATGCACATTGTTCCCGTGAAAATCCAAATATTTTTTCCCAGATACACTTTCTATGTACGAGCCTTCACAATTTTTGAGCACATCCAAACAAGGGGTCGACATGGATTGATGCATAAAGTATTTGGCATCCTTTTCCAACAATTCCTTGGTTTCTGTACTCACTTCATTTTGCAACCACTCCTTTCGTGCAGGAGTCAGGTTGATATCGCCTTCCACAACAGATTCTGAGTTGTGCATATTGCGTTTTTGGTTCATTTATTAATTATTTTCTCTATACAAATGATTTGCAGGGATGATTTGTTTTGCGGTGTTGGGGCCTTTGTATTTGACATCTAAATGATAGCCGCCACCTCCATTAAAAAACTCCACACGCACCAAATGTTTTCCTTTGGTCAAATCCAAGGAACCGCTGCGCTCCATTACCCCATGGTCGCCATCATTATCCACGATTTCGGTACCGTTTATGTAAAGTTTGCTACCATCATCGCTATTGGTAAAGAAAGTATAATTACCCTCTTCCAAAATATCCAAGTAGCTTTCAAAAACCACGGCAATCTCCTCTTGAGGTTTGTCTTCTGAAAGTGCTTGTTTGTGTGAAAATTCGGTTACAAATCCCTCATAAGAAGGATTCAAAGTTGTAAAATCAGGCAATTTGACGATGCCGCTTACTTCATAGGTTTGAAATTTGACTGCATCTTCTTTCGATTCGGGAACTATTCTAAAATTACCTTCTGCAATCGTGCTCACCAATTGACCTTGTTGAAAAATCCCAGCTTTGATGATGCTGGTCTCTCTTAAATAGAAAGTATCCTGATAGGCTTGACTATTTTCCATAGAGGGCACTTCAGCGCCAATGGTGTATCGAATTTCTCCGACATTATTGGGGTTTTGAATCACTACACCTACGGAATCCGCTTTAAAAACCCCTCCAGCAGGTTCAAAATAACCCGCATCCGGAAGAATTTTGGGGTGGGTGATTTGTTCTTTGCGCTTGTAGATCAATTTTGCGGCTTCGTTGCCTATAAATGCTCCTTTTACAGGTCGACCAATCCAAGCTTGGGGCGTTTTCAACCCCATGGCATAGGCAACGGTCGGCGCGTTGTCGTATTGATACACGGTTTCCTCAATGGCGTACCCTTTTTTGATGCCAGCTCCGTACAAAATGAAAGGAATTTCCATTTCGGCCAAGCTTTCTCCGCCATGGCCAAATCCCAATCCACCATGATCGGCAGAAACAATGAACATGGTTTTTTCAAAGATTCCAGCTTGTTTGGTGGCATCCACAATTTCAGCGATCAACGAATCAGCCTTTTCAACCGATTTGTAATACTCTGGACTTCCGTGACCCAAAGCATGGCCTGCATGATCGACATGATCCAGGTGCACAAAGGTGAACTTTGGGGTATGTTCCTTAATGTAGTTAATTGCTGCTTGGGTGGTTTTGTCCTCGTGGTCACCGTCAATATCAAAATCAACGTCAGATTTCTCGAACAAACGACCAAATCCATCCCAATCGTAAATGGCACCTACGTGGGCATCCGGTTGTTGATCTTTAAAAAGAGTGAAAATTGTTGGAAAGGTTCCATTTTCTGTTTGTACTACGGGTGGTAATTGATGATCGAATTTTTCCCAACCATTGGAGGTCACCCCGTGCTGTTCGGTATCGGCACCCATGATCATACTGGCCCAGTTTGGACTGGAACTAGATGGAAGTACCGATCTTGCATGTAGGGTTGCGGCTCCATTTTGGATCATGGAATCCAACATTGGGGTGTTAGCTTTTTGGATACCATTTGGACTCATGCCATCGATTCCGATGACAATGATATGATCAATTCCCTTTGGAGTTGCCTCTTTATGAGAAGAACAAGACCACAGAAACAAAGTTCCCATGGTCATGATCATTGCTATATTAAACTTCTTAAAATACATTGACATACCTTAGTTTTCCCACCAAACTTTGGTGGTAATCTGGTCCCCACCTATTCGGGTAGCAGCTTCGGTGTAGTTGGTATTGTTCAGAGATTCCTCATTACTTGGATACTCGAATCTACTTGGGTACAAATCGTAAAAAGCATCTGGTCCAGGGGCAATCGTTGCTGGGAATCCTGTTCTTTTGTACTCAATAAAACCTTGGTAATCGGTATAGAACAGGTTGATGTACTTCTGGGTCATGATGGTTTCCAACGAATTGTCAAAAGCTACACCTGCACCTGTTAAATAATCTGCAGGCAAATCAACCCCCCAGTATTCGAAGTTGGCAGTAATTCCTTCTTCATAAAATGTTTGGGCATCACCAGAAATCCATCCTCTTTGGGCCGCTTCGGCCAAAATAAATTGTACTTCAGCATACAACATCAACCTTGCTTGGTTGGTATTGGGTTGAAAGTAGAAATAATCAATATTGAATTTGGAAAGGAATGCATCACCACCTTGATAGGTATACGCTGGGCCATCCACAACTCCGTTCAACATCCCCACAATCTCTGGGGAGCCTTGCTCCACAGAATTAGCCGTTGGGTCCGCAAAGAACTCCAATCTTGGGTCGTTCAAACCATCCAACAGGGTCACAAAGTGCTCAGAAATTCGGTATTCGTTATAGGAACCTACACGGTAAACAGACTCTTCTGTGACAGGGTGCGCATCTGGATTTGCGGCCAAAAAGGTAAGGGTCGCATTATCATCATTGGACTCCATTACTGGATTCTGAGTAGGATTTCCATAAATACCGGAAATCACACTTGATGCAGTTGAAGGCGCCACTTCACTCAAACGAAGCGCCAAACGCAGTCTTAAGGAATTGGCAAATTTTCTCCACATCGTCAAATCACCATCGAACAACAAATCTCCTTTAATTTGGGTAAGGTCTGAACCTCCCAAAATGGAATTGGCCTCTGCCAATTCTGCTAGCATAGAAGTGTAGATATCCTCTTGGGTATCGTACATTGGGGTATAGTTTTCCACGCTGGCCTGATTTACCTCAGCGTAAGGAACATCGCCCCACATATCGGTTAAAATACTATACGCCCATGTTTGCATGATCTTGGAAACGGCAATGTAACTTTTCAATCCGTTTTCGTTGGCCAGTTTTTCCAATTCCTTGGCATCTCGAATGGTATAGTAATAGTTGTTCCAAGCTCCGCTTTGATCCCCCCAGTCGAATAGGTCGAAAGAGGTAAATACGATACGGGCACCATATTGCCCCATTAGGTTTCCTTCACTCCAAGAACCGCCTACTGCTTCACGAATTGACCTTCTTTGAAGATTGGTCAAAAGCAATTCTGGGTTTTGGTTGATGTTTAGTGCAACATCGGGGTTGTCGTTGCTAACGTCGAACTTGTCACAGGACCAAAGGGCCATTGCAAGTACTGTCGTTATTAAAAATATCTTTTTCATGTTGTTATTGTTAACCTGGTTAAAATTCTACGTTGATTGCAAATCCTAAACTACGCGTAGTTGGTACAGTGGCATTTTCTACCCCTGGCACAAAGCTTCCACCTCCGAAAGACAACAATTCTGGGTCGCCATGATTGAAGTCTTTTGCCCACATCCAAAGGTTGGTTCCAATCAAAGAGAAGCTCAAGTTTTTAATGTCGTCGCCCCTGAACAATTTTGTTGGAAAATCGTAAGTCAATCTTGCTTCCCTCAGTTTGATGAAAGTGGCATCGTAAATACCTTCTGTATCGTTATTTCTTCTGTACCTGTTATTGTGGTATGCGTTAGCCGCTACGATTACATTGTTTGGAACATACTGTCCATCTTGTAACATCACCCCATCACCAATAATACCATCTGTTTGGGTAACACCGTTGCCATCGGTATAGGAAAGTCCAGAATCAGTAATGCCTGGATGTGGTCCGCCATATTCAGGAGAACGACCCCAAAGGGTTTCCACTACGTTACCGGAAGTAGCTGCTATCAAACGGGTTCTGGAAAGCAACTCTCCACCTTGTCTCCAATCAAATAAGAAGTTCAATGAAACGTTTTTGAAGGAAATGGTGTTGTTCCAGCCCAAAGTGAAATCTGGGTTAAAGTTTCCCACTTTTCTTAAGGTATTGTCTTGTTGTACCAAACCGTTGTTGAAAATGACCTCTCCATTGTAGAGGCTATTTTCGTCTTCGACTTTTACCAATCCCGTTCCCCACATATCACCGAGTGAACCACCTTCTTCTGCAATCAATGAAATACCGTTACCCCCGTATTGGTATCTTTTTACATCATTGGCCAATTCCAACACTTTATTTCGGTTTAATCCAAAGTTGAATGACGTATTCCAGTTGAAAGTTTGGTTTGAAATTGGATTGGCGCTCAACATAATCTCCAATCCTTGGTTTCTTATCTTACCAGCGTTAATGGTTCTTGCGGTTTTACCCGAAGTGATGGGCAAATCAATATCCAAAATCTGGTTTTTGGATACCGTGTTATAATAGGTCGCATCCAACGATAGTTTGTTGTTGAAGAACCTCAAATCGGTTCCAAACTCATAAGAAGTTTGAATCTCCGGTTTCAAATCGAAGTTGGGCAATGTATTCGTAGGGCTTGCTGTTGGGTTGTCGCCCACTGGAGTTCCCAAAGCATAGAATTCGGAAAGTCTGTAGGCATCGGTATCACTACCCACTTGTGCCCATCCTCCTCTTAATTTAGCAAAGCTCAACACATCCTGACCACTAAAATCGAATAGATCGGACAATACCACACTCAACGAAGCGGATGGGTAGAAATATGAGTTGTTCTGTTCTGGCAAGGTGGAAGACCAGTCGTTACGGGCGGTAAGGTCTAAATAAACACTGTTGTTCCATCCCAATTGCGCAAAAGCGTACAAAGAGTTGATTTGTTTTTCTGGACGACTGGTACGCTGCACCAAAGCTCCATCTACGTTAGAAAAGGAATAGATTCCAGGAATCAGAAGCTTATTGGCCATTAATGAGTTGTAATGGTTCTTTTGCACCATTCGATTACCCCCAAAGTTGGCATTCACATGGAATTTATTGGAAACATCCTTATCATAGGTCAACAAAAAATCCAAGTTGGTTTCTTGGAAGTTGATTTTATCTTCCCTGAACTGTCCGTTAGGAAAACGTTGGGTAGAGTATGCTCTTTTTATGGTTCTGTACTCCGAGAAGAAATCTCGACCACCCCGTACCATAAATTTGAAATCATCGCTGATATCATAGGTTGCGGATAAATTTCCGATGATTCTATCCTTGGCCAATCCATTGGTATTTTCATACATGGTAAAGTATGGGTTGTCGTGATAGTTATAGTTGTAGTTGTACTGTTGGAAGCCTTCCAATCCATCTTGCCAGTAGTTTCTCAAGCTATTTACATTCACTTGCTGACCCCACCAGATAAATAGGTACATTACAGACTCTGTACCGTACCCGTTTACGTGACGGTTATCCGAATCGGAGCGGATATAGTTGATTTTGGAAGAAACCTTTAATCGATCTGTCACTTGGTAATCTCCTGAAGCAGAAATAGTATTTCTTCTGATATCGGTATTTGGCACAATACCTTTGTTATCCAAGTTGGTATAACTTACACGGTAGTTTCCATTATCGTTGGAACCGAAGAAAGAAACGGTGTTGATCAACGTTCTACCGGTTTCCATAAATTCTTCAGCTGGGTTACCGCCATAAACAAAGGGTGTAGGCGTAATGGTTCCTCTACGCTCTAGATCCACACCTGAAGATCCTAAAATGTAATCCAACCCGTGAACATCACCTCCACGAAGGCCGTTTGATGTCGGGGAATCGTGCTGAGCACGTAAGGTTCCATCCAATAATGGACCCCAAGATTCGTCTACACCATCATATGTTCCGCTACCGTAACCATCTACAAATTGGAAATCAAAGTTTTTACCCTGACCATATACACCTTGATATTCTGGTGCTTTCAAAACGCTTTCAAAAGTGGTTTTGGAACTAAAACTGATTCCACCTTTACGTCCTTTACCTGATTTGGTTGTGATGATCACTGCACCGTTGGCTGCTCTGGAACCGTACAATGCAGTGGCGTTTGCTCCTTTAAGCACAGAAATAGATTCTACATCATCTGGGTTGATTTCTGCAGCTCCGTTACCATAATCCAAGTTCATATTGGAGGCACCTCCCAAAGTATTGGTTCGTGTATCGGTGGTGTTATTAATAGGAATACCATCTACGATAAATAAAGGTTGGTTATCGCCCTGCATGGAGGAGTAACCCCTGATTACTACAGAGGAAGACTGTCCCGGCCCCGTACCGTTGGTTACCACCTGTACCCCTGCAGTTCTGCCTGATAATGTACTTACCGTATTGGTACTGGTGGATTGTGAAATTTCTTCACCGCCTACTTTTTGAACTGAATACCCCAAAGATTTTTCGTCCCTAGTAATGTTCAGTGCGGTTACCACTACTTCGTCCAATTGTTGTGAATCGGGCTGTAAGATTACAGTGGCTGAAGTTTTTCCGGCTGTTTCCAAATTTTGGGCTATATATCCGATATAGGATATCTCCAAAACTTCTCCTCCTTGTGGAAGCTCTATTTCAAAATTTCCATCAAAGTCAGTGGCCACCCCATTGGTTCCACCTTTTACAACAACCGATGCACCCGGCAAAGGCACGTTGTTTTCGTCCAATACCTTTCCAGTAAAGGTAACTTGCGAATAGCCAATTATACTTACTGTAAAGGCAAGTAAAAAAGCTACGATTGATTTTTTCATTTGTTGAGTATTAGTAAAACTGTGTTAATTATTTATCAACAAATATCCAACTCATGAGTTAAGGCATCCATTCGTACAGATTAAAAAAATGATACGGAAAGGTTAAAAGAAACTGCTAAATGTTAGGTTAATATTATTTACAAATACTCACTTTTTATAAATGGTAATAAATTATCAGAATAGCAATATATCCTTGTATTATAATGGATTAATAGATTTTTTTAGTAATTATGACTTTGCAATAAATATTATAAATACTATAATTCAGATTCGGAGATAAAATGGAGGATTACTTAATAGGTATTGGTAAGCGTATCAAAGAAATACGCAAAAACAATAAAAAGACCATAAGCGATGTTGCCATCTCCGCTGGGGTAACTGCGGGGCTTATTTCTCGTATAGAAAATGGCCGTACCATTCCTTCACTTCCTGTTTTTTTGAAAATTGTTGGCGCTCTTGAAACCGAGATGACCGATTTTTTTGATGGTATTCCCAAAGCACTTGGTCAAAACTTTTTGGTGACCCGCAAAAACGAGCAATCCATTATTGAAAAAGAGGATGAAGCAGTTGGCTTTACCTATAATTATATTTTTGGGAAACAACTGAACTCCGTTGGTTTTGAAAGTGTGCTTTTGGAAGTACAACCCAACTCGGAACGTGAAAAGGTAGTGACGGATGCTTTTGAGTTCAAATATATCCTGACGGGGGAATGTTATTATGAAATTGGTGACCAAGAAGTTCTTTTAAAAGAAGGGGATTCCATTTTCTTTGATGGAAGAATCCCCCATGTACCAATTAATAGAGGAAGTGTTCCCTCTGAAATGTTGGTGGTATATTTCTTTATTTAATTAAGGAAACAATACCTCGGCCAAATCGGCCAATGCATCTAAAATTAACGTGGGTTCTGCCGTAGACAATTGTTCACGGGTCTGGGCACCCGTTAAAACACCCACCGTAATGCCACAATGGGCATTTTTTCCTTCTTCAATATCAATGACGGAGTCACCCGCTTTCAATACTTTTTCAGCATCTGTGATTCCAAAGAGCTGCATGGCTTTGTCAACCATTTCGGAAGATGGCCTTCCTTTAACCACATCATCCGCCGTGATCAATGCATCAATCTGGTTGCCCGGCTCCCACCCCAATTTATCCAATAGGGATTGAGCCGTATTTCTATCATAACCAGTATTCAATACCACTTTTACATCGTGGGATTTCAATGTTTTAAAAAGTTGCTCTACACCATCATAAGAAGTAACCTCAAGCTTCCCATAAGCTTCTGCCAACATTTCTTTAAAATCTTCAAATACCAAATTGGCATCAATGGAAGTGTTTTCGGTCTGTATCAATATATCGGCAATAGCCTTGAACTTTTCTTTGCCCGCTCCAAATTCCAGAACCGTTTCCAAAGTCACTTCCACTCCATGTTTGACCAAGGCATTCCTTACTGTTTTGTACACCACATTATTCTCGTTCACCGTTGTGCCTGCCATATCAAAAACGGCCAATTGTATCTCTTTCATAAATTGATTTTCTGTCGATTAAAAATTTTAGCCATATTCTTTTTGGAGAAACCTGCACTTCCTGTCATCCCCTTTCCTCCAATTCCAGTTACAATATGAATATTGTTGTCAATGGTCTTTTGAAAAATATCACTGCTCTTACTTTGGGAATACATACCAAACCATCTTTTTTGAATTTGATAAGTGGGCAAATCGAATATCTTCTGGGCTTCGGCAATCATAAAATTATCGATATCCATGTCAAGGTCATATCCCAAATCTTCCATGTTGGCAGCATCCGCATATTGGTGGGAATCCCCTAAAATGATGGAACCATCCACCGCTTGTTTGAATAGAATATGAACCCCCCATTTTTTCTGAAGACAATCCTGGAGTTCGTTTTCTTTTATTTGGGCAAAGGATGGACATTCGTGAAAGGCCTCATACCTACGAATGGACCAACCTGTTAAAATGGAACCTTTTAAACTGTAATTTTCTTGTGGTTTGGTCTGCATCATCTGTAGTTTGGAAACTTCAAGGTCGCTCGAAGCAAAGGTATCGGGATATAGATTTTTAAAATCGCTACCATTACAGATGATTACTTTTTTACCAAAAATTGCTTCATTGTTTGAACTTTGAACGGATACCCACTCCCCTTGAGACTCACATGAAACCACGGGGAAATTAAACTTGATTTCCAATCCTTTTTGAGTTGCCAAATACTCTTGAAGTTTATGGATCATAGTTCTAGGCTCCACCGTAACCTCTTCGGGAAAGTAAAGTCCTGCCGTTACATAGTCTTTTTTTAAGCCAGGGTATTTGTCCAAGCATTCCTTTTTGGTGAGCATTTTGGACGCATAATTGTTCCCATTATTGATGGCGCGCAACTCCACAAGCAATTGCTCCTCCTCTTCATTGGATGCCAAATAAACACTTCCATTTTGACGCATGCTGATATCGAATTGGGATTGAATCTCTTTATAAATCCGTAGACTTTCCCTTCCGAATTTTTGCCATTTGGTATTCATTCCCGAAGGCACCACCTGTCCAAAGTTTTGGGTTGTGGCACCTTTGGCATAGTTATCTTTTTCTACCATGCAGACCTTAAGGCCCAATTCCATGGCATGATAGGCATGAAAAGTCCCTAAAATGCCTCCTCCGATAATGACGGCATCATATCTGTTTTCCATAATCCAATTGCTTGTTGATTTGATCTGTTCTGTAGCGTTCCCCAAAATGAAAAAACAACATTAAGGTCGATATTATCCCAATAAATGCTACGGCATAGGTTCCATATACGAAGAAGTTGAGCCATGATACATTGGCTTGTCCAAAATTCTTATAAAGCAATACCAACACACTGCCCACATATCCAAACGCATCAGCAATATAAATTAGAAACCCTGAATTTCCCTTTACTTTAAAAGTGGCAATGAAGCGGTCAAAAAACAGGCAGTTAAAAGGCACATAACAGATGTAAAGTCCAAAACCGGTGCTTACCATCCAAACAAAAGGGTTCAATACGCCCAATTGAAACAGCATAGTGGAAGCCGCCAACACCACAGTGCCCAAAAGCAATAGGATATGGTAAGTTAGTAAAGCTTTAAAGTTGTTTTTAATGTAAAAGATAGCTCCAATAATCAACAGCACAACTATGGCTATGATAATTTCGGAAGTGGAAAAAACGGATACATCGCCTTCATAGCCAATACTATCCCAAAGTTCGCGGGCAAAATTGTCCCTGAAATCCCTAAAGGCCGTTAAAAAGGTGTAAAAAATAACGACTAAGAGCAATGGAAAAAAGAATTGTTTCACTAGATTTTTTCTATCCTCGGCAGTCATTGGAATCCGTTCCGTTCTGTTAGCAATATCCTCTTGGGTGGGTGGCGCTACTTTTTGAAGTGCATAGGAACAAATCAAAAGCGGGATAAAAAATAGGGCTCCAGTAACCGAGGGCATCCAAAACTCACTCACACCCCAATTGCCCATTACCAAAAGACCAACCGATTTTACCACTCCGCTTGAAACGATAAAACTTGCCGATAACACAACACCTAAAATATCTGTAAACCTTCTTCCTTCTACATAAGAAAACACAATGCCCCAGATCATCCCCAAAGGCAATCCGTTAAAAAACATGAGAAACATATTGTATGGAGCGGGAACCACGGCGAATAATATCAGTGAAATCTCTGCCAATGCAATCAAAGAAATGAGGTAAAGTAATCTGCGATTGGGTTTAAGTTCCGATATGACTTTAATCCCAATAAATTTGGAAAGCGCATAGCCCAATACTTGAATGATCACCAAAAGAATCTTGTAATTGATGCCCATAAAGGCCATCCCATCAAAAGTGGCCACCGAAAAAGGTTTGCGAAAGGCATACATGCAAAAATAGGTTCCAAAAGCAGCTAGTGAGGCATGCAAGACAAAAACTAAATTCGACCGCTTTTCACCCATATCATCAAATAAGTTTACAAATAATAAATTTATGTTTCAAATTACTCAAATTATTAAGAACCCATCCACTTTTTTTAGATTAAAAAATCGTTAGCAAAAAATTATTATACATCGTCGATTTAGAATTTTAATTCCCTTTAAAATTTGAATTTATTAATAAATACCTATTTTAATTGCACTTTTAAACAACAGTTCGGGTATTGGATTGAATATGCTTTTGACAGCCAATAACATTTTGGAAAATTGCGAGTACCTTAGCAGGGGAAAGAATCGCTATACCCCTTTTCATTATGGATCGGCAAAAGCGATGGAAGAAGGTAAATATTTGTTCGAATACCGTTCAGCTAATGCCATATCCGACCTAGACATTAAAAAACGTATTTAGAAACAAAAATTATTGGAAAAAACCGTCGACCAATCCCTATCATTAACTATCAAACTAATCTTATTGACTTGATCCAAAGTCAACAAATGCAAACTCTATTTTATGGCACTAATTTCATTTTTGGGCTTTACCCTTTTAGTAGGATTCATTTCGTGGTGGTCCGTTAGAAAAACCGATGAAACTTCATCTGACGGCTACTTTCTTGGAGGAAGAAGTTTAACCGCAGGCGTAATTGCAGGATCATTGCTGTTGACCAACTTGTCCACAGAACAAATTGTTGGACTAAATGGTAGCGCCTATAAAGATGGATTGTCTGTAATGGCATGGGAAACATTGGCAGCATTGGCCATTGTGGTCACCGCTCTATTCCTATTGCCAAGATATTTGAAAGGTGGGTTGACCACCGTGCCCCAGTTTTTGGCAAAACGGTTCGACACCGCCACTAAAACCATTACCTCCGGTTTGTTTTTAACAGGTTACGTAGTGGTACTGCTTCCCGTAATTTTATATTCAGGCTCGGTAGCCATTAGCGGGATGTTCGATGTCCCCACCTTATTGGGGGTTTCCGACACTACGGCTTTAGTGGTTTGTATTTGGGGAATCGGTATTATCGGTTCCATTTATGCCGTTTTTGGCGGCTTGAAAGCTGTTGCGGTTTCAGATAGTATCAATGCCGTTGGATTAATTATCGGAGGTATTATGATTCCTGTTTTTGGATTAATGGCCATTGGAGACGGAAGTGTTTTTGGAGGTTTGGAAATTTTGATGGAGGCAAATCCTGAACGTTTTGATTCTACAGGTAACAAGGGACAAGAAGTGCCTTTTCATACTATTTTCACTGGAATGATGCTGGTTCAGCTCTTTTATTGGGGCACAAACCAACAAATCATTCAAAGGGGACTTGGAGCCAAAAACTTGGCCGAAGGGCAAAAGGGTCTGCTTTTAGCTGCCTTTTTAAAGATTTTAGGCCCTATTATCTTGGTTTTACCGGGAATGATTGCCTACTATTATTTTGAAGGTGGGTTGGCCAGTAGCGATCTTGCCTATCCTGAATTGGTGAGAGCTGTTTTGCCAAAACCCTTGATGGGCTTTTTCGCCGCCGTACTTTTCGGGGCCATTTTGAGCTCTTTTAATAGTGTATTGAACAGTTCCGTTACTTTGTTCGGAATTGACATTTACAAACAGCACATCAACAAAGATGCTTCTGAAATGACCGTTGTTAAATACGGTAAAATCTTTGGTATTTGTTTGGCGCTAGCCGCTATGCTCATTGCTCCCCTGATAGCGAATGCAGGAAGCTTGTTCAACTATCTACAAGAAATCAACGGTATTTATAGCATCCCCATTTTCACGATTATCGTGGTAGGATATTTAACCAAAAGAGTTCCCGCAATTGCTGCGAAAATTGGGATATTATCTGGGTCGATTCTCTACATCATCAGTCAGTTTATTGTGGGACCCAAAATGGTGGCCAATGCGTTGGCCGAAGCCAAAGCCAATGGTATAACGGATCCTTCAGAATTAAACTTGGTGGTGGCTGATGCATACCCCCATTATTTGGATGTAATGGCCATTTTGTTCGCAACCAATATTATTATTATGTTGATTATTGGGAAATTTTATCCAAGAAAAGAGGCTTTCCAATTGGAATACACCAAGCAGGTTTCCATTGAGCCTTGGAAGCACGTAAAATTGGCTGGTGCTGCCATCTGTGTGATTGTAATCGCCATCTACATTTACTTCGCCAGATAATTAAAAAACAACGGGGCTTACAAAATGCTATTGAGAAAGTTTTCTTTGTAAGCCCTTCCCATTGGGATTTTAGAGCCATCTGTCAATAGCACCAAATTACCAGAAATTCGGTCTATTTTTTTGGTGTTGATGATATGGGACTTGTGCACTTGGTGAAAATGGTTGGATCCCAAAACCTCTAACCAATGACGCAGGGATTCGTTGGATAATATTTTCTTTTCTTTGAGATAAATTTCTGTGTAATCGGAATCTGAGGAAATGGTATAAATATCCTTGATCATCACCTTTATATGCTCATGACTGGATTTGACATAGATTTCAGTCAAAGGTTCAATTACCTTTACACCATTACCGGCTTCTTGCCTTACCGCTACCTTACCAACAGCTTGCAAAAATCGCTGAAAAGAGAAGGGTTTCAACAAATAATCTACCACGTTCAAATCATATCCCTCTAAAGCATATTCAGAAAATGCCGTGGTCAAGATTACTTGGGGAGGGTTGGGAATACTTTTTAAAAAATCTAGCCCATTGATCTTGGGCAAATGAATATCCAAGAACATTAGATCTACGGTTTCCGCATTTAAAAATTCCATGGCATCCACACCATTTGAAAACACCCCTACCAACTCCAAAGTAGGAACATCGTCAATGAATTTTTTTAAGATTCGCTGGGCCGGCGGCTGGTCTTCAACAATAATGCATCTCATGCTCGAGAATTTTTAAAGTTCAAGTTTAAGATACACATTGTAGCTCTTATTCTCATCCTTAATGGTCAATTCGTGCTTTTTGGGATAAAGCAGCTCTAGCCTTTTCTTCACGTTAACAAGACCAATACCTTTTGCAACGGTATCCAAGCTTTCAGTTGGCTCAAAGTTGTTTCGGCAATTAAATTCCAACACCCCATTGACCACTTTTATGGAAACTTCTATTTCAATATTTGAAGATTGACCGGATTGACTGTGCTTAAACGCATTTTCAATAAACACAATCAAGATCAACGGAGCGATTCGGTATTCCCCATCAATTTTTTCCACATCAAACTCCACCTTACCGCGCTCTTCAATCTGTAATTTATATAACCGGATAAAGTTGCCCAATTGTTCCAATTCCTTTTTTAAGGGCACAAACTGCTCTTTTGATTCGTACAGCATGTAGCGCAAAACACCACTCATTTCCAAAATAATCTCTGGCGTTTTGGGCGAATCTTGGAGTGCATAGGAATATAAATTGTTCAGATTGTTGAACAAAAAATGGGGGTTGATTTGGTTTCTTAAAAACTGAAGTTCACTTTCTTGGATTGTGGATTGTAGTTGGTTGATCTGTTCCTGTTTTTGAAGTGCATCCCACCCAAATTTAGATCCCGAAAGAATAAACATGATGGGCAAAGTGCTCAGAAGGGCAAAATATAGACCTGGAAACGTTTCTCCCCTTTTGCTTCCGTGAAACATTAAAGGCTCCAACAACACTTCTTCAATTATAATAACCAATGTTACAATGAGGGCAGAACCGATAAAAAACTTCCAGTACTTTTTTTGGTACAAAAACTTGGGCATTAAATAATAGCTGATACCTAATGTCGCCACACTATATAAAAGAGGGAATATGGCTTTGGTAAAGTTAATCGACTCTTCCATACGATCAAAGGAAAAGAACAACAACACCAAAACGTGCAGAACGATTTGAAAAAATAATTCTCTTTTAGAAATCAATGCGTGTCTATTAATTGGAATGTAAAACTATGGATATTCATTTGCCTGTAAAAAAGTAGCTGCACAAACAACCAAAATAACACCCTCAACGACAGATAACTCCATTTTCCAAACAATTGGTTGATTGCAGGTTAAGCTCCGTCGTTCACAGAAAATAATCGTCTGTTTTAACAGAAATAATGATTTTTACTTTGGATTTAGCTCAAGTTTTGAGCATTGGAAGTTAAAAATTAACTTGTCGAACAAATAGTTATTAAAATTACACAATCATGAAAAAAACAATTTTTGCCTTTGCATTTTTAACCACTTTAATGGTTAGTGCACAATCAACTTGGAAATCGGATGGAGCACATTCCAAGGTAGGATTTTCCATAACCCACCTTATGATTTCGGAAGTTGAAGGACACTTTGGAGAGTTTGATATCACCGCTACGGCCAACGACGAATTCGAAAATGCCGATTTCACCGTTGACATTAAAACCACAAGTATCGATACCGATAATGACCGTAGGGATGATCACCTAAGAAGTGGTGACTTTTTCGATGCTGAAAAATTCCCTTCCATCACGTTTAAAACCACTGGATACGAAAAAACAGGGGACAAAACCTTTAAACTTACTGGCGACCTTAGCATGCACGGCGTGACCAAATCTGTAACTTTGGATGGTAAAGTAAATGGAATTATCACCGACCAACGCAGCCAAAAATTAAAAGCTGGATTAAAGTTAACTGGAACGGTTGACCGTTTGGCCTTTGGCGTAGGTGGCGATACTCCATCCTTGGGCGATGAGGTGGAATTAAGCATTAACCTTGAAATGGCACAACAGTAAATATTTTAATATTATAATTTTTTATTTGAAGAAGGGCTTTCATCCTTTAAGCTCTTCTTCATTTGTTTTTTAGACATAAAGCATGGGGAGAAAATCGGAAAACACGTTTAGGGAGTTCCATCGTTATTTAGGATTCTTTTTGGCTGGTATTATGGCCGTTTATGCCATTAGTGGTATTGTATTGACTTTTAGAACAACTGATTTCTTAAAAAGCGAGTATCAGGTCAACACCACCCTCGAGACCAATCTAAATGAAGAAGCTTTGGGAGCCGCCCTTCGAAAAAGAGGTTTTTCAGTGGAAAAAACAGAAGGAGACCTTATGTACTTTAGTGGCGGAACCTACAATGCAAAAACTGGTGAAGCCTCTTATACAGAGAAAAGATTGCCTTTAGTATTGGAAAGCATGAACAAATTGCACAAAATGCATACGGGCAACCCCCTATTTTGGCTAGGTATATTTTTCGGAATTGCTTTATTGTTCTTTTCGGTTTCGGCCTTTTTCATGTTCCGCCCCAGTGCGCCTATTTATAAAAAGGGACTATATTTTGCCGCAGCTGGTTTTTTGCTGACCATAATACTTCTATTGGTTTAAGTAACTGACCCTAGCACCTATGTTCGAAGAGGATACCTTTTAGCACTTCTTCATTTATAGGTTTTATAATATAATGGCCAACAACTTCATATTGTTTGGCCTTTTCCATGTCAGACGGATTAATGGAAGAACTGACCACATAAATGGTCACTTTTTCCCTATTGTAATGGGGTATCTTAACAAAATCATCCAAAAAGCCCCACCCATCTTTAATGGGCATGTTTAAATCCAGAAATATCATGGATGGTAAGGTTTCTCCAGCGTGCAATAAATCCAAAACCGCATCTATGGCCTCTTGCCCGTCACGAAAGACCAAGATTTCTTCAGAAAATGCAATTCGACTCATCATCCGTTTCATCCCAAACTGATGTATGGGATCATCGTCAACGATAAAGGTCTTTTGTACTGGAATCATTACTTATCCTTTTGCAAATTTGACTAAAAATGTGGTGCCCTTACCTACTTCGCTCGAAACGTTGATACTGCCCCCCATCGCTTCTATTTGATTTTTGGTGATAAAAAGACCTATTCCCCTAGCATCTTTATTGCGATGAAATGTTTTGTACATACCAAACAACTTTTCACCATATTTCTCCATGTCAATACCCAGGCCATTATCGGCAACTTTCATAACTACAAATTCATCTTCAATTTTAGAGGTAATAAAAACAGTGGGCATTTTCTCAGGGTCTCGATATTTAATGGCGTTGGTCACTAAATTCAATATAATACTTTCTATATAGGCTATTACGCCGTTCACCTTATGGTCGGGGGAAACATTTACACTTACCTGTACTTGATTTTCATTGATGATAGCCGCAACATCCTTCAACACCTTGCTTACCGTGTTGTCTAGAGAAACTACTTTCAATTTTTTCTCGGAATTCAACTTTACCTGGACCACCTCGTTCAGATGGGTGATTGTTTCATTAAGTCCACCAGAAGCCCGCTCTAACATTCCCAATGTTGCCTCCTGCTCCTCTTCGCTAAGGTCATCTTCCACTAAAAATCCTGTGATCATGGATAAATTGGCTGCGTGTGAACGGAGATTGTGCGAAACAATATGGGCAAAATTGATCAAGCTATTGTTCTGGTTGGTGGTCACCTGAAGCAATCCCTTTAATTTGTTTTCCGCCTTAATCCTGGATGAAATATCTACAATTTGGGATATGAAATGGGAAAGTTCCCCATTGATTTTACGCACTGAGGTTACGGTGAGGAAAACATGCACCAACTGTCCTTGCTTACCAAAATATCGCTTTTCAATTTGGTAGGTGCTCCGTTTGCCTTCGATGACCTCATACAACATGGATAAGTCGATTTCCAAATCATCTGGATGGGTTATATCTTGAAATGTAAGCTTTAACAACTCCTTTTCGGTATACCCCAAACTATTGCACAGACTTTGGTTCACTTGTATGAACTTTCCATCCAAAGCCACCAAGGCCATCCCTACAGAAGAATTTCCAAAGGCTCCCTGCAAAGATTCCTCACTTTGCACCAACTGAAATTGGGTGTTTTTTAACTCCGTGATATCTTCGTTCACCCCTACCATTTTAATTGGGGTTCCATCCGCATTCTTGATTACGGTGGCCTCAGCCTTAATCCACCGCACCTCACCATTGGGCCACTTGACCCTAAAGGTGGTATCAAAATCCTTTGTTCCATTAATGGCATCTTGCACTGCTTGATTGGAAGGCTCTAAATCCTCCTCCAAAACACAAGCTTCCCATGCTTCGAACACGCCAGAAAAATCAGATTCTTTTATCCCGTATAATTTGTACATATTGGCATCCCACAATACTTCGTTGTTTAAAATATCGTATTCCCAAATACCAATTCCTGCTGTTTTTGTGGCCAAGGCCAACCTTTCGTTTACTTTATTATATCGTAGTTCGGCCTTTTTGCGTTTGTCTATATCCTGAAAGGTTCCGTTGAGACGGACACATTTTCCATTTACAAATTCAGGTTCACCAATGGCTTTTACCCAAACCTCTTTTCCCTTTGCCGTAACAATTATCAATTCAGTATCCCAAGAATTCCCATTTTCCACACAATCCTTAACTAGTTTGGTAATGGTTTCTCTACTATAACCTTCTTTATAGAAGGATATGCCCTCCTTCAAATTGGGCACATAATCATTTGGTACTTCATGGATCTCCTTGGTAATCTTGGACCAAAACACAGAGTTGTTAATCAAATCAACTTCCCAAGCACCGATTCGGGCCACTTCCTGTGACTTTAAGTAAAAGGTCTCTTTGAACTTTTTCTCGGTGACGTCTTCCAAAATCAAAATGACACCGTTAACCTCTCCGTCCTCAGTTTTAGATGCGCTAATTTTCCATTCGTACCAAAAGGCTTCGCCATTTTCAGTAACTACCCGTTGTACATCGGTTCTCTGCTCCAGACCTTCCAAACAATAGGCAATATCCATTTTTAGTTCTTCGGGCAATTCGGGCATACAGTCAAAAATAGATTTGCCTTTTACGGTATTACTTTGGTTGAATTGGCGCAACCATGCCGTGGAAAAATCAACAAAAATGAAATCTTCATCGAGCAACGCCATAGGGACGGGACAGTTCTGAAGTAAGGCTTGATGCACTGTCATGGACATTGTTATAGTTAAGGTAAATTAAAGTTATAAAAATATTTAAGGTAAATACTTACCCAAACGAAAGAAAAAACAGCCTTATTGTTTATGGACAGATCTTAAGCTTTAAGGAATGGAGATAAATTTGCGAAAAACATTTAGGAGTTCGCATAGGGACAAAAAAAAACGTCGAAAAAATCGACGTTTTTAAAAGGCTGCTCCCCCTCTTGGGCTCGAACCAAGGACCCTCTGATTAACAGTCAGATGCTCTAACCAACTGAGCTAAGGAGGAATTTTTTACCTTAAGCGGGTGCAAATATAGTAGATTCTTTATTACACTACAAAGAAAAAAATCGCTTTTCTATTTAAAAAGCCATTTATATAAATCATTCCCATTGGCAAACAGCAACAAAGCGATCAATAAAAAGAAACCGATCATTTGAGCGTACTCCAAAAATTTATCGCTTGGTTTGCGTCCGGTAACCATTTCGTACAACAAAAAGGCCACGTGACCCCCATCCAATGCAGGGATAGGCAAAATGTTCATAAAGGCCAGAATAATGGAGATAAATGCGGTGGTAGACCAAAATGCTGCCCAGTTCCATGTATCAGGGAACAAACCTCCGATAGCGGCAAATCCGCCCACGCCTTTATAGGCTCCTGTTTCTGGATTGAATATCTTTTTTAATTGTTTTACGTAGCTGGACAAGGTAGAAACCCCTTTATTGATTCCTGCCGGGATGGCTTCCATAAAGGAATATTTTTGGGTTTCAATGCTGAAAATACCTCTTTCCTGCATTTCTTCCATAGTAAGAGGCGCTGTTTGCAACCCTAATTTGCCATTATTGTTCACTTGGGCAGTTACATGTGCTTCACTTCCATTTTCCCGTTTCACCAACACATCAATATCCTTGCCCTTGTTACTGTCTAGCAAAGACATTACCTGATCACGATAAATGGCCGGCGAACCATTGATGGCCAAAAACTCATCTCTAGGTGCAAATCCTGCATTTTTATTGTGCGAAGTATCTGGAACCTGATTTACAATAAATGGAGCCCTTATGCTAAGAAATCTCATTTTATCCTCATCTTCCAACAGCGTGGAAATAAAATCCACAGGAATCTCTTTTTCTATTCGTTGACCCTCTCTTTCAATAGTAAAGCTATTCCCGTTGATCAATTCAACGAATACACTATTGAAGTTTTTCACTTCGTTCCCATCTACCGAAATAATCTTATCCCCTGTTTGGATTCCAACCTCATCCCCAATGGATTTCTCTGTGACCCAAACTCCATCTTTTAAACTGTCCATTGGAATATATTGGTCACCATAAGCATACGCCATTCCAATATAAATGATCACCGCCAACACAAAATTCACGGTGACACCCCCCAACATAATAATCAAACGCTGCCAAGCTGGTTTGCTACGGAATTCCCAAGGTTTTGGTTCCTCCTTCATTTGTTCGGTATCCATGCTCTCATCGATCATGCCCGAAATCTTTACATAACCCCCTAAAGGCAACCAACCAATTCCATATACCGTATCCCCAATTTTCTTTTTAAAAAGGGCAAACTTTACATCAAAAAACAAAAAGAATTTCTCCACCCTCGTCTTAAAAATCTTGGCTGGGATAAAGTGTCCCAGCTCGTGAAGCACGATTAGCAG
The DNA here is from genome assembly GCF_042134615.1 of Flagellimonas cixiensis. Classification (GTDB taxonomy): domain Bacteria; phylum Bacteroidota; class Bacteroidia; order Flavobacteriales; family Flavobacteriaceae; genus Flagellimonas; species Flagellimonas cixiensis. Next base: position 1,668,075 of record NZ_CP169639.1, on the reverse strand, counting down.
GGATAAACTTAGAAAGAATTGTATGGCTTTTATTGCTATTGGGGTCATCCGTCGTCTTTAGTTAAAACGCACAAAAGTAAACTTTTAGGTAGTGATAAAAAAACGCTGAATTTGTTAGCTTACGCATTTAAGAAAGATTTAGCAACAAAACATGCCTTAGATCTTGATGATTAGCCCCATGGGCCGTAATTTTGTATTCATGCGTTCATTTTTTGCTAGGTACAAATTATTTGGAATAGTCATGTTTGCCCTCTCAGCGGTGATCATGTATCTGTTCTATGATGCGCTGCAACCCAAAAAAATGCTTCCGGTGTACCAACCGAATATGGTAGATCCAACTTTGGTCGACAGCACACTGCACTACACCAAAAAATACCATAAAATTTCAGATTTTGCCCTGGTCAACCAAAACGGGGACACCGTTACCCAAGCCAACTATAAGGATAAAATTTATGTGGCAGATTTTTTCTTCACTACCTGCCCCACTATCTGTCCCATAATGACGAAAAACATGTCCGAAATTCAAAATGCGGTATTGGACGACCCCGACATCATGTTGCTATCCCATTCTGTTACTCCAGTTATTGATACGGTAGAACAATTGAAAAGATATGCCATTGAAAAAGGCGTGTTGGACAGTAAATGGAATTTGGTGACTGGAGACAAAAAACAAATTTATGAGTTGGCCAGAAAATCGTATTTGGCCGTTAAGAATGATGGAGACGGAGGTCCTTATGACATGATTCATACGGAAAACTTTATTCTCGTGGATAAGGAAAAAAGGATTCGTGGTTTTTATGATGGTACCAACCGAGAAGATATTTCCAGGCTTTTGGATGACATTAAAATACTTGAAGCCAGTTACAAGGATTAATCACCATAGCTTTAAACCGAAAATCACTATCTAGTTTCCCATTTTTACTTACATTTGCCTTAATTAAATTTATTCTAAATAAGAAGAGTGGCTACCGTTGCAGATTTACGTCATGGACAAAAGGGAATCATAAAGGATTTCACCGAAAATACCCTCCCCATAAAATTATTGGAACTAGGCTGCCTTCCTGGCAACAGTGTTGAATTGGTCCAGATTGCTCCATTGAACGACCCTATTTATATCAATCTTAGCGGAAGCCATTTGGCGATAAGAAGGTCTTTGGCAGAACTCATCGAACTGGATATTGTAGAAGAAACCAAGTCCAAATGAGCAAGAATATCAATGTAGCCCTAATTGGCAACCCCAATACAGGAAAAACCTCTGTTTTTAACCAACTAACCGGACTCAAACAAAAAGTTGGGAACTATCCTGGCATCACCGTAGAGAAAAAAGAAGGTATTTGCAAATTACCTAGAGGCGTTAAGGCCCATATTTTAGATCTACCGGGAACCTACAGTCTCAACACTACTTCTTTGGATGAAAGTTTGGTGGTGGAACTTTTGCTCAACAAAAACGACAAGGATTATCCAGATGTCGCAGTGGTAATCAGCGATGTGGAAAACCTAAAAAGGAACCTACTTCTTTTTACCCAGATAAAGGACCTTAAGATTCCAACCATTTTGGTCATCAACATGGCAGATAGAATGTCACGAAAAGGCATTTCGTTGGACGTTGAAGCCATGGAAAAGAAGTTGGACACAAAAATTGCTTTGGTCAGTACACGAAAAAATACAGGAATTGACCGCATCAAAGAACTTATTGCAGATTACAAAAGCATTTCCTCCAAACCTCTTCTGGACCCAAACAGAATTTCGCCAGAATACTTTGAGCGCTTACAAAAGACCTTCCCGCAAAACGATCTTTACAAGCTTTGGTTAGTGATCACGCAAGACGTGAATTTTATGCCCATCGAAAAAAAGCGGATTCAAGATGCGACGGACTTTGCCACCAAATCAAAAGATGAGCTAAAAAAATTACAGCACAAGGAAACTGTACTTCGGTATCAACTCATCAACAATATATTGAAAGAGACCTATAAGGTCGATTTTATGGCCGCCAAGGGATTGCGCGCGTCAATGGACAAGGTTTTAACCCACAAAGTATTTGGTTACCTCATCTTCTTTGCGATTTTACTCACCATTTTCCAAGCTATTTTCGATTGGAGTGGCTATCCCATGGATTTTATTGACGAGCAATTTGCTTTGGGAGCGGAATGGATCAAAAACACCTTGCCTCCTGGCATCTTCACCGACCTGTTGGCTGAAGGTATCGTGGCCGGTATTGGTGGAATTGTGATTTTTATCCCGCAGATTGCCTTTTTGTTCCTTTTTATTTCCTTGCTGGAAGAATCAGGATACATGAGCCGTGTAGTCTTTTTAATGGACCGGGTAATGCGTCCGTTCGGATTGAGCGGCAAGAGTGTGGTGCCATTAATTTCTGGAAATGCCTGCGCCATTCCAGCCATTATGGCCACGCGTACCATTGAAAATTGGAAAGAAAGGCTTATCACAATTTTGGTGACTCCATTCACCACTTGTTCGGCACGATTGCCTGTCTATTTGATCTTGATCGCACTCGTAATACCTGAAGGGAATTTTCTTGGTTTAAGTTATCAAGCCTTGACCTTGATGCTCCTCTACCTTATTGGTTTCGGAATGGCTCTGTTATCAGCTATGGTATTAAACAAGATTCTCAAAATAAAGAGCAGGTCGGTATTTATGATCGAGATGCCTACCTATCGCTTGCCCTTATTAAAAAACGTAGGGTACACGGTAATCGAAAAAACGAAGAGTTTTGTTTTGGGAGCCGGGAAGATTATTTTGGCCATTTCCATTGTATTATGGTTTTTGGGTTCCAATGGGTATTCCGATGATTTCAAAAATGCCGAGCAGATTGTAACGGAACGCATCGAAAATAAAGGTTTAAGTACCTACAGTAAAAACTATATCCAAAACAATATCGCATCTTATCGAGCAGAAGCGCAGGAGGAAGGCTTAGCGTCAGCTTCCCTTCAAGATTCCATTCAAGTGTTGACAGCGGAACTATCCGAGAGAGCTATTGCGCAGGAAATTTCCAGTCATAAATTGGAACACTCCTATATTGGTCAAGCCGGAAAAGCCTTTGAACCACTTGTGAAACCTTTAGGGTACGATTGGAAAATTGGAATTGCCGTTTTAACCTCCTTTGCCGCTCGGGAAGTATTCGTGGGAACCTTGGCCACTATTTATAGTGTAGGTAGTGATGAAGAAGAAACCATTAAAAATCGTATGGCTGCCGAATTGGATGAAAATGGTAAGCCTTTGTTCAATTTGGCCTCAGGAATCTCGCTGATGTTGTTTTATGCCTTTGCCATGCAGTGTATGAGCACCCTTGCCATTGTAAAACGAGAAACCAACTCATGGAAATGGCCTATGATCCAATTGGGCTTTATGAGTGTTTTTGCATATATTATTGCTTTAATAGCCTACCAAATACTAATTTAATTCCAGCATGATTCAACAACTATTGGCATACGGAACTTTATTGCTTGCAGCAGGTTATCTGGTATGGAAATTCTTGCTTCCCAAATCCCTTTTCAGTAAAGGAAAAGACGATTCCCATTCCTGCGGAAGTGACAACTGCGGTTGTAGTTAACTATTCCAGCATTTATTTGTCACCTCGAGCGCAGTCGAGAAGTCTACAAATCAAATCGTCAATTCGAGTGATCTTTTTGAGTAGAAACGAAAAAAGATTGTATCGAGAATTAATGACTTTTAGGCTTCTTCTTGATACTTTTTCTTTGAAAAAACTCGAAATGAAGCTCTTTTTCCAATCTCTCCTAAAATTTTTCTCTCCCTTTCTGTAACCTTTCTTAATTTCCTGACTATATAAGTTAAACGCCAACTAAAAAGCAGCATTTGGAAACGCTTTCAGATGAAATGATCATGCAAAAAGTATCCGAGGGAAACTTGGATTTGCTCAAGGTACTTTTTGACCGACACCACAAGCATGTGTATAATTTTTTATACAAAATGTCGGGCGATCAAATGTTGGCCGAAGATCTTACACAAGATGTTTTTTATAAGCTGATCAAGTATCGGAACTCATACAACAATGGGTCTTTCTTGTCTTGGTTGTTCACTATTGCACGGAACAATCTTAAAACACATTACACAAGAAACCATAAGTCCCATGACGATATTGAGGTGCTTGCATACAAAGCTGTAGAAGAGGAAAATGATGTGAACGAAAACAATGCTCACCTCCAATATGCTTTGAGCAAACTTGATCCTCAAGACAGGGAACTTGTGATTTTGAACCGCTACAAGGGAATCAAATACGAAGAACTCGCGGAAATTTTTGGAAGCACCCCTGGAGCCGTAAAGACCAGAGTGTGCAGGATTTTAAAAAAATTGAAGAATATCTATTTAGAAAGTATATAGCCATGGAAAAGCAACATGTTTTTGACCAAATACCCGATTATCTGGATGGCAATTTGAACAAATCTGCAAAGGCTGAATTTGAAAAGCACCTAGAAAACTGTGCCGATTGCCAAAAAGAATTGGAAGAAATGGAAGCCTTTTTCATTGTGTTTGAAGAAGATGTTCCAACACCCTCAGATAGGCTAAAAGCAAATTTTGAGGCCGCTCTTGAACAAGAAAAACAGCATCAAGGCAAAGTGTTTCAATTGAAACCCGAATCATCATCCAACTGGACAGGAAATGTATTGAAAATTGCAGCCAGCATAGCGTTGTTGGTTGCCTCATTCCAGATGGGAAGTCTTTTTCAGCAAAGAAAAGTGGATGAGAGCATTGCACAACTCCAAGATGAGACTACTCAGATGAAACAGACCGCCATGCTTTCGTTGATGGAAAATCAATCTGCTAGTAAACGTATTCAAGGTGTGAACTATATCGAGGAATTTGAACAGCCCGATGAAGCCATCATCCAAGCCCTTGCCAACCGATTGCTCTATGATGAAAATGATAATGTTCGGATGACCGCCTTTGAGGCTCTGATCAAGTTCACCTCCTCCGAAAGCGTAAAAACCACCTTTATTGAAGCTTTGGAAAAAGAGAAAAACCCAAGCATTCAGGTTGCCATCATTCAAGCATTGGTGCAAATTCAAGAGAAAAAAGCAGCGGAACCTATGAAGAAATTGTTGGAAAAAGACGATACACAACCCTTTATCAAAGATCAAATCAAGGCGGTACTGCCCAGTTTAACTTAATATCAAAAAACGAAAAATCATGAGAAAATTCACATTTATTTTAATGGCCCTTTTTACGGCTACCATTGCCAAAGCGCAGAGCGATTACACTAAATCATTGGATGGAATCCAATGGGTAAAGATTCAATCCGTTGCTGACATTGTGATAAAAAGCCACAACTCAAACCAATTATTGATTAAATCTGGTCCTGAAATAAAAACCCCAGAACGTGCCAAAGGACTTAAATTGGTAGGCGAAAGCGGAACAGACAACACCAACGTAGGATTTTCCGTGGTGCAGGACGGAAGCACCTTAATTGTCCACAACCTAAGAAAAGATAAGAAAGGTGAAATCTATTTACCTGCATCACAAAATATTGCTGTAAAAAGTACGTGGAACGGTGATATTGAAATCGATGGTTTTTCGGGAGAAATAGAAGCGGATGCACAACTGAACGGCGGAGTAAAACTATTGAACGTAAACGGTCCCGTAACCGCCAACTCCTTAAATGGTGAAATAGAAGTAACATTTGGAAATGTAAACCAGAGTTCCCCCATTTCCCTCTACTCTACCAACGGGGCGGTAGATGTTAGCCTCCCATCGAACACCCCTGCCAATTTGGCCTTGAGCACCCTAAACGGAAATGTCTACACCGATTTTGACATTAAAGCCGATGAAAAAGACGGTATGAAATCGGTTTTGGGAAGATACATTAAGGCGTCCATCAATGGAGGCGGGGTTAAAATTTCCATGAAATCCACCAACGGGAATATGTACCTAAGAAAAGAATAAACTGAAGTGTCACATCGAGCGCAGTCGAAAGGCTCAAGATGACAAAAACATCAATCAAATATTAAAATCAAAAAACGAACAGTCATGAAAAAATTCATCATCACCGCTTTTGTGGGATTGGCAGCCCTATCCCTAAGCGCACAGAAAATCATTGAAAAAAACTTTAACTACTCAGGGCAAACCATCGACTTGGATGTGAAGTTTGCCAATAACATCGAGGTTAAAACCTGGGATAAATCCACGGTTTATTTTAAGGCTGATATAAAAACAGAGAACGGTAAATTTATTGACCTCTATAAATTGGATATTGATGAGGGAAGCAGTTCACTGCATATCGAATCAGATGCAAAACCCGTTTTTGAAGCATTCCACGATGAATGGAACAAAAACAACCCCAACAAGGAGAAGCGTTACTACTTTACGCATGACACCTACGAGTTCAATTACGTGCTGTATGTGCCCAAAGGAGCTACTTTTAAAGTGAGCAGCATTAACGGCGACCTCAAATCTGACATTATTGAAGGGGATTTTACCGCAGATTTGATCAACGGGGATATTGATATTGCCAAATATAATGGTGACCTGAACCTACAGACCATCAACGGGGAAATAGATTTGGTAATGAAGAATTCCAGATTGGTCGCAGAAACCATCCATGGCAGCATTTATGCCGATGAGGGTATGAACCTTACCGTAAGTGACCGATATGTGGGCCAAAAGGCGGAAGGAAGTTTTGACAGCGCCACCCACCATCTAAAATTAAATACCATAAATGGAAATATGTACCTAAGGCTTTAAACCATATTGGCAATAAAGGAATAAAGCAACAATCCCCAACCAACAACCAGAAGCAAACCTCCGAGTGGAGTCACTGGTCCTAAAAAAGAGGGTTTATTACCTTTTGCAGCGCCTAAACACAGGGCATAAATGCTGAAGGAAAACAACAGCGTTCCAAAAATAAAGCAATTGACTATAGCGGCATCCAACGGTTTGTCAAAACTCAGGTTGAAACCCAGAACCAATAGCACAATCGCGTGATACATTTGATATTTGACCCCTGTCTCAAAACTTTGTAGCAGCTCGGGGGTCAATTTCTTTTTTAGGGCATGGGCACCAAAGGCACCAAAAATTACCGATAAAAGCCCGTATAAGGCTCCCATAAATTGAGCCATAAATATTGTTTCCATAGTGCAAGACCAGTTTAAAAATCAATGTGAATTTCGTAGTCCGAATTTACGGTAAATGCGCATTCTTTGTATTTGGGAGGGCCGAAAGTCTTCATTTTGGCATTGCTGAACGCAACTTTCTCTTTGGGAATGCCCAACCAATTGGTGTCCAATTTTCCATTATCATTTTCATCATGAAAAACAGCTAGGGCATACTCCCCTGCAGGCAAATCAGCAATCGTAAGCTCAACGCTTCCTTTATGTGCAGATACACTATGCGTCTTCAACACTTTATCAAAGGACAAAAAAGTATCGTCGGAATTGTACACTGCAACATTCACTTTTCCATCGGTTGATGCAATATTGTTGATTTTTACGGACAAGGTGTTCTGCGCTAAGGCACTGGATGTTACAACCATTAAACAGATAACTACTATTCCTTTCATACTAGTGTACAACTTTGGCCTGTTCCGCTCGCTGAAGCAAATCGGCCTGCAAAACTGAGAATAATTCTTGGGTTTGAATGCTATCTTGAAGGTTGATGTACAATTGTAACGAATCGTGATGTACCAATTTTATCTTTTGCTGATATAAATCATCCACGAAAACATACACTTTGGATTGGGTAATGGAGTCAAAAAAAACTCCTTTTTCTCGTTCCATCCAAGAAAAGCCACTTGAACGTTCCATTTCGGGCAATTTTTCTACCAAAAGCACGCTATCCAATTCAGATAAAGGGATTTTTTGAAAATAAAAACCAGAAAGCACCTTTAGGTTTCCATCTTCAATGTTGTGCCAGTTTTTATAATGCTCCACAAAGGCAAAAAAGCAAACGATAACGGTGAGAACAATCAAAATGTTCCACAAAACATGTCTTTTTTTAATTCCCATAGTAATTCTCGAATATCCTTTTGCACATTAGAAAAATCAAATGGCAAAGGAAAGTAATTAATACAACAACCCCATATTCCATAGAATATTGTGTTCGAAGTTGTTATCTTTAAACAAACCACTGACCATGCCAACCTTATTCCGAAAAATCAGAAAAGCGCTGCTTTCCAAAAACCGATTTACAAAATACCTTTTGTATGCCATTGGCGAAATTGTATTGGTTGTAATCGGGATACTTTTGGCGCTACAGATAAATACTTGGAACCAAGAAAAAAACAATAAAAAAGAAGAACAGTTTTATTTAAGGAAATTACAAACCAACTTGGTTCAGGATACCATTCATTTAAGTGCTAGAACTCGTCAATTGAGCTATACTACGGATAGTCTAATTAGCCTAGAGGCTCAACTTCGCGACAACAACCTAAAAGAATTCAAAAATGAGAACATGTTCTACGGACTCATTACCCTCTTTAGGATACAACCCCAAACCTCCACGTTCGACAATTTGATTTCGACAGGTAAATTGGAATTGATCTCAAATCAATCCATTGTAGATTCTTTGTTCAATTATTACAACGACATAAACAATTACACCAACCAACAACTGGCCGCAGACGAAACCTATACGCGACAAACCATTGGCCCTAAACTATTGGAAATTGAAGGTGGAATGTTTAATGGTTTAAAAAGTAGTTTAAGCAAAGAGGACAAAATATTTGTTTTGAATGCTATTGAATTAAGAAAATTGTTGATTAATGGAATTCATCAAAGCTACCTAACTACTTTAAGTAGAAATAAAACTATTTATGAGATGATTGAATTTGAGTTAAAGTCTGGAATGGATTAAGTTTTTAGAATTGTGAATTAAGCCTGACCTTTGTACAAAACCAACATCAATGGATTTTACCAACAAATATGTGCTCGTAACCGGTGCTTCTAGAGGCATTGGAAAAGCAACCGCCATGGCATTTGCCAAAAAAGGCGCCAAAGTGGGCATTAACTACCGAAGCAATAATGAAGTGGCCCAACAAACCTTGGCCGAATTGCCTGGTGAAGGACATCAACTTTTTAAAAGGGATATTTCCCAAAAGTCAGAAACAGAAGCGCTGATCAATGATTTTGTGGCCGAATTTGGCCGTTTGGATGTGTTGGTGAACAATGCTGGGATTTCCATTTTTCATGAAATAGACCAAGTTGATTTTGACCACTGGACCCATGCCTGGGAAAAAACTTTTGAAACCAATCTATTTGCCGTGGCCAATTTGTGTTATTGGGGAGCCAAAGCCATGATGAAAACAGGTGGTGGACATATTGTAAGCGTGTCCTCTCGAGGTGCTTTCCGTGGAGAACCCACTAAACCTGCTTACGGGGCCAGCAAAGCTGCCTTGAATTCCATGAGTCAATCCTTGGCCAAAAAATTAGCACCACACAACATTTATGTTGGCGTTGTTGCGCCAGGATTTACCGAAACCGAAATGGCAAAAGTGACCCTTACGCCTGCAGAAAGGGAAAATTTGCTCCGAGAATCACCCTTTAAAAGAATGGCCCAGCCCGAAGAAGTTGCCCATGCCATATTGTTCTTGGCTTCTGCCGAAGCAGCCTATTCTTCGGGTACCATAATCGATGTAAATGGAGCATCTTATTTAAGATAAAATAGTATGAAGGCAGCCACTGTTGCACAACTCAAAAAAGAACTTCAGTTTAAATCACAGGAAGAGGTAATGCAGCTGTGTCTTCGTTTGGCTCGTTTTAAAAAAGAGAACAAGGAACTCCTTACCTACCTCCTTTTTGAATCGGAAAGTGAGGAAGCCTACATTGAAACGGTCAAGGAAGAGATGGATGAGATGTTTGCCGAAATCAACGTGAACAGTTACTTCTACATTAAAAAAAGTGTTCGCAAGATTCTCCGTACCGTCAAAAAATACATTCGCTATTCGGGAGATAAAGCGACCGAAGTTGAACTGCTTCTTTATTTCTGTGAGAAGTTGAAAACTTTTAAGCCATCCATCAACCGAAACATCACCCTAAAAAATTTGTACAATAGGCAGTTGGAATACATTGGCAAGAAAATCCCATTGCTTCACGAAGACTTACAGCACGATTATGGCGTAATTCTCGAAGAACTTACGCTTTGAGTTTTCATCAATAAACCGCAACCAATTCTTTAGAACTGTTCAAAATATTCAAGGGTTTGGGTTTTTAGGTTAATTTTTCTCATCAATATTGAGTAAATTAGGGACTTATTCTAACTTAACTCAACCAACCTTGACATCATGAGAATGCCAACTACCTCAACAAAGACTTGGGCGATGCTCTGCCTTTTTCTTTTTACACTATTTACCTATTCACAAAATGCATCCCTCACAACCATTGACACCAGTTTTTATAGCGGTTTCAAATGGCGGAATATTGGTCCCGAACGTGGAGGCCGTTCCTTGGGAAGTTCCGGAAGTCCATCCAGACCCAACGAATATTATTTTGGGGCCACTGGTGGTGGTCTTTGGAAAACCATTGATGGCGGAAACACCTGGAACCCTGTTACCGACGGCCAAGTTACCAGTTCTTCAGTGGGTGCCGTAGCCGTAGCTGAAACCAATCCCGATGTAGTGTATATCGGGATGGGCGAAACCCAATTGCGCGGAAGTATCACTCAAGGTGATGGGGTGTACAAAACCACTGATGGTGGAAAAACGTGGAAACATTTGGGATTGGAAGAAACCCAAGCCATTTCCCGAGTTCGTGTGGACCCAACCAATGAAAATATTGTGTACGTAGCGGCCCTTGGTCACCCTTATGGCGACAATGAGGAACGCGGTGTTTTTAAATCCGTTGACGGAGGTGAAACTTGGAAAAAAGTGCTTTACGTAAGCGATAAAGCGGGTGCTGCCGACTTGACCATAGACCGAAACAACCCCAACGTGCTTTATGCCAGTACGTGGCAAGTGTACCGTAAAGCATGGAAAATGTGGGGTGGCGGGCCCGATAGTAAATTATGGAAATCCACCGATGGTGGGGAAACTTGGACCGATCTTACCAAAAATCCAGGGATGCCAGAAGACCCCATTGGAAAAATTGGGGTAGCCGTTTCTCCTGCAGATTCCAACCGAGTGTGGGCCATAGTCGAAGCAAACGAAGGTGGTGTTTTCCGTTCCGATGATGGTGGAAAGACCTGGGAAATGACCAACAACGAGCGTAAATTGAGACAACGTGCGTTTTATTATTCCCGTTTGGTCGCAGACCCAAAAGATAAAGATGTGGTTTACGGCCTCAACGTTGGATTCTTCAAATCTACAGACGGAGGAAAAACCTTTGATGAAAGAATTACTACACCACATGGTGACAACCACGATTTGTGGATAGACCCAAACAATCCAGATAGAATGATCAGCTCCAATGATGGAGGTGGTGTGGTAAGTATCAATGGTGGAAAAACTTGGACAGAACAAGATTATACTACCACCCAAGTGTATCACGTAATGGCCACAAGCGATGTACCCTATCACGTTGCGGGTGCCCAGCAAGACAATTCTACCTTGGCCATGCCAAGTGATGGATGGGATTTTAAACAAGCTAGAGGACCAAACCATGGATGGTATTATGCCGTTGGAGGTGGTGAAAGTGGTTGGATCACACAAAGCCCGACCAATCCCGATATTTTTTATGCAGGAAGTCAGGGAGCCCTATTGACCCGATATGATCGTAGCAACGGACAAACCAGAGATATTCAGGTATATCCAAGATTCTTCTCTGGGGAACCAGCGAGTGCTCTTCCAGAGCGTTGGCAGTGGACATTCCCCATCATGTTTGCACCAAAAGACCCTAATGTAATGTACACCTGTTCCCAGCACGTTTGGAAAACCACAAACGACGGACAGACTTGGGAAAAAATCAGTCCAGACCTCACCTATGCCGACCCAGAAACGTTGGGAAAAACGGGTGGTGTGATTACTATGGACATGAACGGACCTGAAATTTATGCAACCGTTTTTGCTTTGTCGCCATCAAACCATGATATAAATACCATTTGGGCAGGTTCCGATGATGGAAAAATCCATATTACAAGAGATGGTGGTAAAAACTGGGAAGACATCACTCCAGAAGATTTGCCTAAATACTCCAGAGTAAGCATCATTGAAGAGTCCATTCACAATCCTGGCACCTTGTATGTGGCTGCCAACCGTTACCAAGTGGATGATCGTGAGCCGTACGTTTTTAAAACCCACGACTACGGAAAAACGTGGACCAAAATCATCACAGGAATTAAAAAAGGACACTTTGCCAGAGCCATTCGTGAAGACCACCAAAGAGAAGGACTTTTGTTTTTGGCCACCGAGCACGGCGTTTATTTTTCCATTAATGATGGCGAAGAATGGCAATCGCTACAATTGAATTTACCCGACACTCCTATCCGTGATTTGGTGATCAAGGACAATGATGTGGTTCTTGGTTCGCACGGAAGGGGATTTTGGATTTTGGACGACATTCAACCCTTACGAGAATACTCCAAGGAATTATTGAGTGAGAAAAATGTACTCTTTAAACCCACCAATGCCATTAGAGGAATTTACAATGCCAACTTCCAATATTATTTGGAAGAGGAAGTTGACACGGTGACCTTTTCCATTTTTGATGCAAACAACAAGTTGATTGACACCTTTGGAGGGAATAAACCTAAATATGAATCCACTGGAGGTTCATCTTGGTATAGTCGATTCAGCAGCACCAAACCAACAACTGCAAAAGGCATCAATACTTTTAGTTGGAATTTAAGATACCCCGGCCCTACCACTTTTGATGGCATTATTATTTGGGGTGCTTCGGCTACTTCTGGTCCTAAAGCACAACTTGGCACTTACACCGTTCAAATGAAAGTGGGGGAAGAAGTGATTAAAAGCTATCCATTCGAAATTGAAATGGATCCCAACTTAAAAGGCATCAAAGCGGAAGATTTACAAGAGCAATTTGAATTGGCTTCCAAGATTACGGCGAAAGCAACCATTGCCAACGAAGCTGTTATTCAAATTAGAAGTATTCGTAAACAATTGGATAGTTTGGGCAAAGGTATGTCAAGTAGAAAGTTCACAAAGTTAACTGAAGATTTCATGGAGACCTTGACCGAAATCGAGAATGATCTATATCAAACCAAGAACCAATCGGGACAAGATCCATTGAACTTCCCTATCAAACTGAACAATAGATTTAATGCTTTGCAACGAAGCATTGAAAATGGGGACGCCAAACCCACCGATGCTGCTTATGTGGTGTATGATGAGCTTACCAAAGAATTGGATGTTCACATGGGTAAACTTGAAACTACTTTGACCAAGGAGCTTCCTAAAGTGAATGCTTTGTTGGAAGACAAGGGAATTTCTCCAATTGTGGCCCGATAGTGTCACTTTAGACAAAATTTTGCTTTAAAGATCACCCATCTATGTTAGAAACATAATCTATAATAGATGGGTGATTTGCGTTTGAATCGACCATTGATGTTAAACTTTTCTAAAGAAAAACCAGAAATCACTCTTGATAAAAAATGGAGTAACCATACCGTATTGATCAATAACTATTCTGGTTTGGATTATATTGACAAAACCATAATATTGAAGCCGTATCAAGCCGTCATTTTATATATCGACTAATGCTTCAAAAGAAATGAGAATAATTCTAAATTAAGACCAACTGTTTACCCTACAACACATTATTCTTAATTTTACGAAGTCAGGATGAATAAAATTGTAATCATAGGGATATCCCTGCTCATTTTGCTTCAAGGTACTAGCATCCATTTAAAGGATTTGGTTGAAATTGGACAATTTATTGAGCATTACCAGTTCCATAGTGAGGAATATGGGGATAGTCTTATGGTTTTTGTTTCCAAACATTATGGTGAACTTAAAGCCTCTCACAGCGAAAAGCACCAAGAGGAACAAAAGGAACATGAAAAATTGCCTTTTCAGCATCAATCTCCATGTGCACAACCTCTAGTCTTTGTTTTGGACTCCAATAATTTTATGGAAACCCGTTCCGAAACCCCGTTGGTGGTTAAAGGAAACTTTCATTATCAAATTTCTTACTCCCACATCTGGGGTGATGAGCTTTTTCAGCCGCCCAAACACGCATAATTCATAGTTTTTCAGCATAGCTGAACACTTTTCGCAAGCCTTATTCTATTTAATAATGCTCTCATTCTCTATGAATCATGTTTTCAAAAATTATAAACTTTAGTATTAAGAACAAGTTTATTGTTCTTCTGTTCACAGCGTTTATAGCCTTTGTCGGGCTATATTCCCTATCACAAATTCCCATCGGGGCGGTTCCCGATGTTACCAACAACCAAGTTCAGGTACTGACCACTTCAAATAGTCTGTCCACCCAAGATATGGAACAATTTGTTACCTATCCCGTGGAGCTGGAAATGGCGAACTTACCTGGTGTAAAAGAAATCCGTTCGGTTTCAAAGTTCGGGTTGTCGGTGGTCACCATTGTTTTCGAAGACGATATGGGTACTTATTTACCCCGACAATTGATTGCCGAAAAAATCAAATCCGCATCCAGCCGAATTCCAGAAGGTTTTGGAACTCCAGAAATGGGCCCGATCACCACTGGTTTGGGTGAAATCTACCAATACATTTTGGATGTAGAGCCCGAGTATAAAGACCAATACTCTTCAACAGAGCTCCGAACTATTCAAGATTGGATTGTAAAACGTCAACTTTCGGGAATTCCTGGAGTGGTTGAAGTGAATACCTGGGGCGGGCATCTAAAACAATACGAGGTCGCCATTCAAACCCAAAAACTCAACGCGTTCAACATCACTGCCAAAGAAGTTTTTACGGCTTTGGAAATGAACAACAGCATTTCCGGTGGTGGCTATATTGAAAAAGTAAACCAAGCTTATTTTATCCGAGGGGAAGGTTTGGTCGGAAGCCTCAAGGACATTGAAGACATTGTAGTCACCACTCGTAACAGTATTCCTATTTATATAAAGGATGTGGCCAAGGTCGGATTTGGAAGTGCCCCACGTTTTGGTGCCATCACTGGAAATGGTGAAGGGGAAAAAGTATTGGGTCAAATCATGATGCTCAAAGATGCAGATTCCAAACGCGTGATTGAAGCCGTTAAGGAAAGGGTTGCCGCCATTTCCCAATCCTTGCCCGAAGGGGTGTACATCAATCCCTTTTTGGACCGAAGCGAGCTGATTGGAAGAACCACTTTTACCGTAACCGAAAACTTGGTGTTAGGTTGTTTGATCGTGATTTTTGTGGTGGTATTACTCTTGGGTAACTGGCGGTCAGGACTTGTAGTCGCCTCTGTGATTCCACTTTGCTTGTTGTTCGCCCTAACCTTAATGAACATTTTCGGGGTAGATGCCAACTTGTTGAGTCTTGGTGCGATTGACTTTGGTATTATCATCGACGGAGCGGTGATCATTGTAGAATATATCGCCTTTCAAATCACCCAAAAGAAAGCTGAAATTGCCAATTTGGGTAAAAATGAGGTACAGTCCATCAAAGATGATATCACCTTAAAGGGAGCCACCAAAATGATGAACTCCGCTGTTTTTGGGCAGTTAATCATCTTAATTGTATTTATTCCAATTCTATCATTAAGTGGTGTGGAAGGAAAAATGTTCAAACCCATGGCATTGACCTTTAGTTTTGCCTTATTAGGTGCCATATTACTATGTTTCACTTATGTGCCTGTTGCATCAGCCTTATTTTTAAGGCCATCCAAGGAATCGGCTAAAAGTATTTCTACGCGATTGGTCAATTGGATCAATAAACAATACGAGCCTGTTATCGAATGGGCCATGAGAAGCAAAAAATTAGTGCTTTCACTTGCAGCTGCCCTTTTGGTTGGAGCCATTTTGTTGTTTTCTTCCATGGGAGGTGAATTTGTACCCACTTTGGATGAAGGGGATTTTGTGATTCAACCTGTGTTAAAAACAGGAACATCCTTGACCAAAACCGTGGAAACCACCACCAAGATTGAACAAATATTGTTGGACCAATTTCCAGAAGTGAAACAAGTGGTGAGCCGTATTGGCGCTGCCGAAGTACCAACCGACCCCATGTCGATGGAAGAAAGCGATGTGATCATTGCCCTTAAACCAAAAGATGAATGGGTGTCTGCCGAAACCAAGGATGAACTTGCCGATAAATTCAAGGAGGCAATTTCTGTATTGCCGGGAGTAGAGGTCGAATTCACCCAACCCATTGAAATGCGCTTTAATGAGTTAATTACAGGGGTACGTGCTGATATCGCCATTAAAATATTCGGAGAAAATCTGGAAACCTTGAACAAAAAGGCGAATGAAATCAAAAGCCTGATTCAAAATGTTGAGGGAGCATCCGATATTATCGTTGAAAAAGTAGAGGGACTTCCGCAAATGAATGTATCGTTCAATCGAGCTAAAATTGCCCGTCACGGACTCAACATTGCCGACCTCAACGAAATGATTGCGATGGGCTTTGCGGGTAAAATTGTCGGTAGCGTTTTTGAGGGAGAACGGCAATTCGATATGGCCGTTCGATTGGATGCGGAAAACCGTCAAGATATTTCCAACCTGAGAAATCTGTATGTGGACATCCCCAACGGAGGTAAAATTCCGATGAGCGAATTGGCCGAGATTACGTATCAAAAAGGTGCTGCTAAAATTTCAAGGGACGATACCAAGCGTAGAATCGTGGTGGGAATCAATGTAAGGAACCGTGACCTCCAATCTGTAGTCGATGATGTACAATTGTTGATCAATGAAAACATCACCTTACCTCCAGGATACACCATCACCTATGGTGGTCAATTTGAAAACCTGCAAAACGCCAAAGCACGTTTGATGATTGCAGTACCGATTGCCTTATTGCTCATTTTCATCATGCTGTATTTTGCATTTGGTTCGGTAAAAGAAGCTTTGCTTATTTTCTCGGCCATTCCATTATCGGCAGTGGGAGGTGTACTCTTACTTTGGTTACGTGATATGCCTTTTAGTATTTCGGCAGGAGTTGGGTTCATTGCACTATTTGGAATTGCGGTGTTGAACGGAATTGTTCTAATTGAACACTTCAAAGAACTCAAAGGAGAAGACTTTGATTCCATGGAAGACTTGATCAAACAAGGAACCAAGGACAGGCTTCGTGCCGTATTGTTGACCGCATCTGCAGCAGCATTAGGGTTCTTGCCCATGGCGGTTTCGACCAACGCAGGCGCAGAAGTGCAAAGACCTTTGGCCACCGTTGTTATCGGTGGTTTGGTCACGGCGACCATGCTTACCTTGGTGGTATTGCCCGTGTTATATGCATACTCCCACAACATTAAATTCCGTGGTATGAGAAAAAGAAGAAGAGAGCGCAAAATGAAAAAGAACGCGCTGACCCTAATAATACTTTTAATTTCAGCTTCAGGATTTTCACAAACGCAATTGAACCTGGAAGATCTAATGGCGTTATCCTTGGAAAACAACAAAGGGATACAAGCCGAATCTTTATTGGTAGATCAAGCGGAAACTCTAAAAGGAACTGCTTTTGAGTTCGATAAAATGGACATTTATTACCAGTATGATGAAAACAACCTGGCATTGAATGGGGAACCCCTTAAAGTGTTCGGCGCTCAACAACAGTTTGAGTTTCCTACCGTGTATGGGGCTAAAAGCAGACTTCAAAAATCAAATTATGAGCTGCAAAAATCTTCGTTTGAGCTTCGAAAGAAGCAATTGTACCAATCGTTGAGCAATGCGTATTATGAGTACCAAACTTTGAATCAAAAAGCAAAGCTCTATAAAACGTTAGACAGCATTTATAGCACCTTTGCCCATGCCGCCCAAAGACGTTTTGAGTTGGGTGAGACCAATTATTTGGAAAAAGTGACTGCTACGGCCAAACAACGACAGATTGCAAACACTTACTCCAAGATTCAACAGCAAATACTGACCGCTTATGGTCAAATTGTGAGTTTGGTGCAAAGTGAAGATTCTTTGCTCATTGCGGATGAAAAACCAGAAAAATTGATGGTATTGAATGCCCAAGGCTTGTTGGAAACGGAAGCCTTATTCTTGGACAATCGCCAAGAGTTGAGCAATGCGCAAAAAAGCTTGGAAGAAAACAGATTGTTACCAGACCTTAACTTGGAATATTTTCAAGGAACCAATAGTGGATTGGGCACTTCCTTATATGGCATTCAATTAGGGGTTCGCATTCCCATCTTATTCTTTGGACATAGTAGCAAGGTGAAATCTTCAAAGCTTCAGACTCAAATTACCGAGATGCAGAACACTGAAATCACGGTCGCCATGAACCAACGCTTTAAAACTTTGTTGGGACAACTGGAGCAACAAACCAAGGAACTCTCTTATTACGAAGATGAGGGCGGTCAACTTTCCGAGCAAATTTTGAAGGCAGCTACAGGCAACTTTCAAAATGGGGAAATTGACTTTTTCCAATACATCCAAAGTTTGGAAAACGCCTACGATATCCAAGTCAATTATCTGGATATCCTCAACCAATACAATCAAACTGTAATCGCCATTAACTACTTGACAATAACATTTTAAAAAATGAAAAATATATTTCACATCGCCGCTGTATTCCTATTCATAATGGGCTGTGGCAATAAAAACACCAAAGAATCCGCTTCCGAAGAACAAACTGAAGCGATAGGAATCGTGGTAACCCAAGCGCAATTCGAAACCAATGGTCTCATGATCGGTGCCATGGAACGAAGAACATTTCCAAAAATGGTGGAAACCTCTGGAATGATTGATGTACCGCCAGAAAACCGCGCAAGTGTATCCGCTTTTATGGGTGGTTTTGTAAAGCAAACATCATTATTGATTGGGGATCAAGTAAAAAAGGGACAACTATTGGTGATTTTGGAAAACCAAGAATTTGTGCAAATGCAACAGGATTATTTGGAGGTGTTCAACCAGCTGGATTATTTAAAAGCTGAGTTCGAGAGAAATCAGACCCTTTTTGATGAAAAAATCGCTTCGCAAAAGAATTTTCTTCAGGCCAAAAGCAATTATGAAACCGCTAAAGCACGTTACCAAGGGTTAAAAGAGCAATTGCAAATGCTCAATATTTCACCCAGCAATGTGGAGCAAGGCAACATTTCTTCACAAGCGGCCATTTATGCCCCTATTTCAGGAAGTATCACCAAAATGAATGTGGCCAAAGGAAGCTATGTTTCCCCTGCTACCGAAATATTGGAAATAGTGGACAATGAGCATGTGCATTTAGAGTTGACTGTTTTTGAAAAAGACATTTTAAAGGTTAAAAAAGGACAGAAAATAGAGTTTAGGATTCCTGAAGCAGCTGAAGCAGCTTTTAATGCTGAGGTTTATTTGGTGGGAACATCCATCGATAATACCCAACGTACTATTAAAGTTCATGGGCATTTAGAGCACGAAGATGAAAAAGCCAGTAATTTTCTTCCTGGTATGTTTGTAGATGCCATGATCATGACGGATACGACCAAAACTTTGTCCCTGCCCGAAGAAGCGGTAATTGAATCCGAGGGCAACTACTATGTGCTCAAATTGATTGACCAAAAAGATGGTGGCTACACTTTTGAGCGCGTAGCGGTAAAACAAGGTAGCACCTATGGCGGATTCACGGAAATCAACTCTTCCGAGCTATCCGAAAGTGATCAATTTTTAACTAAGGGTGTATTTGATTTGATTGGTGGATAATTCCGCTACCCCAAACCTACATCCAAAGTCATCATAATGATAAATCCACCGATAAAACCCATAGTGGCGATATCGGTGTATTTGTCTTGTTGTGTTTCTGGAATTACTTCTTCCACCACTACAAAGATCATCGCCCCAGCAGCAAAAGAAAGTGCGTAAGGTAAAATAGGCTCAAAAGTCAATACGGCCCAAGCTCCCAACACCCCTGCAATGGGTTCCACCAATGCCGATGCTTGACCATAAAGGAAACTTTTTCGTCGACTTAACCCTTGTCTGCGCAATGGCATGGCCACTGCAAATCCCTCGGGGAAATTCTGAAGTCCAATACCCAAAGCCAAAGCAACTGCACCTCCAATGGAAGCGCCCTCAAAACCTGCTGCTACTCCCCCAAAAAGCACCCCTACGGCCAATCCCTCAGGAATGTTGTGCAAGGTAATGGCCAAAGTGAGCAAGGTAGTTCTATGCCAAGGCGTTTTAACCCCCTCGGCCTCGCTCATTTTAAAATTGATGTGCAAGTGAGGTAGGATCTTATCCAATCCGAAAATAAAGGCCGCTCCCAACAAAAATCCAACCGCAGCTGGAATTACTTTCACAAACCCCTCACCAGGACTCATTTCGATTCCCGGAGCCAATAAGCTCCAAAAACTGGCAGCAACCATGACGCCCCCTGTAAAGCCCAACATGCCATCTAAAAGGGCACGGTTCATTCCCTTGAAAAAGAAAACCAATGCTGCACCTGCGGCCGTAAGCCCCCAAGTAAAAAGGGTGGCATACAAAGCAGCCAAAACTGGGTCAATTTCTTGAAAATAGTTTATTATTTGTTCCATCAGTCGTTCTTTTTTACATAGAGGTTAGACGCTATTTGATGTGATATCCGCATTTCTTTCCCTTCCAGTTGAATACGTAGAGAGTTGTCAAAATCTTCTTTGTCCAATACTTTGATGTTGTTTCCTAAAGCAATTTTATTCTTGTCCAAAAACTTTAGAAAGGGCACCGAAGAATCCTTGACCCCAACACAAACCCCTGTGGCATTAATGGGCATTTCACTGAGCAATTTTTCATCCCGCTCCTGAAATTTTCCATCTTTGGTCGGGATGGGGTCGCCGTGGGGGTCGTACTTGGGAAAATCTAGTAATTCATCAATCTTGTCAATCAGTTTTTCACTTTTAATGTGTTCCAACTGCTCGGCCACTTCATGTACCTCATCCCATGAAAAATCCAACTTTTTCACTAAAAAAACTTCCCACAACCTATGTTTTCGAATAATGGACAAGGCAGTTTTTATTCCTGAATTGGTCAGCGATACTCCTTGGTACCTCACATAATCGACCAACCCTTTTTCTGCCAATTTCTTGGCCATATCGGTCACCGAAGATGGTTTGGTTTCCATTTGGTCGGCTATGGCATTAGTGGTTATGGACTTGGAATCCCCTCCCCCTAAATGAAAAATGGTCTTTAAATAATTCTCTTCTGATCGAGTCATCAAAAAATATTTTTTCAAAAATACATTTTTATTTAACAAAATCTATTTTTAGTTTTGTCTAAATTTAATTTTTTACTCATTGAAATTAGTTTGTAGACATATCGCCCTTTTATGGATAACTTTGGTTAGCAGTTGTTGTTTTGCCCAAATGGCATCCTTAAATGGAAAGGTTACTGATAATCGAGAACCTTTGCCTTTGGCAAACGTATTGCTGAAAGGAACAGAAATCGGGGCCGCAACGGATATCGATGGGTTATTTAGGTTAGAAAACATTCAACCAGGGGATTACGTATTGCTGGTAACTTCACTTGGTTATCAACCTTACCAAACCAAAATTAGTTTTGGTACTTCAGAAGAAAAATCGATTAACATTCCATTGGAACCTTCGGCCCAAAGTTTGGATGAAATGGTGGTCACAGGAACCCTAAAACCTGTAAGTCGATTGGAAAGTCCAGTTCCTGTAGAAGTCTATTCCCCCACTTTTTTAAAAAAGAATCCGACTGCCAGTGTTTTTGATGCGCTCCAAAATGTGAACGGGGTGCGCCCACAGATCAATTGCAATGTTTGCAATACGGGTGACATCCACATTAATGGATTGGAGGGCCCCTACACCCTTGTTCTTATCGATGGAATGCCCATTGTGAGTGGCTTGGGGACTGTATATGGCCTTACAGGAATCCCCAATTCCCTTATTGAGCAAATTGAGATTGTAAAAGGTCCTGCATCCTCTCTTTATGGTAGTGAAGCTGTAGGAGGACTGATCAACATCATTACCAAAAATGCGATAAGTGCTCCTGAGTTTTTTGCCGATGGCTTTGCCACGGGATGGGGAGAATACAATTTGGATGTAGGAAGTAAAATAGCTGTAGGAGACAAAACCAATCTACTTTTAGGCGTCAACTACTTTAATTACGACAATCCCATTGACAATAACGGGGATAATTTTACGGATTTGACACTCCAAGACCGCATATCCATTTTTCAAAAATGGGATTTTAGACGAAATGAAAATCGATTGTTCTCTTTGGCCGGTCGCTTTTTTTATGAGGACCGTTGGGGTGGAGAAATGCAATGGACCCCTGAATACCGAGGTGGTGATGAAATTTATGGAGAAAGCATTTATACCCGCAGATGGGAGGTGCTGGGAAAATATCAATTGCCCTTTGAGGAAAAATTTCTTTTATCATTTTCCTATAATGATCATAACCAGAATTCGGTCTATGGCGATACCGAGTATTTGGCAGACCAACGCATAGGATTTGCACAATTGACCTGGGACAAAACTGCAGGAAATCATGATTTGCTGTTCGGAAGTGCTATTCGATATAATTACTATGACGACAACACGCCCGCCACTGTAGCGGCCGACAATATTTGGATACCGAGTCTATTTGCCCAAGATGAATACGCCTTTGCCCCCAAACATTCGTTTTTGGGTGGTTTACGGTATGATTATGATCAACGGCACGGTAACATCTTTACTCCGAGAGCGGCCTACAAATGGAAAATATCGGACAATGATATTTTTCGGGTGAATGCAGGAACCGGATTTCGTGTGGTGAATTTGTTTACCGAAGATCATGCCGCACTCACTGGGTCAAGAGAGGTGATTATTGCAGAAGAGTTAAAGCCAGAACGGTCTGTCAATGTCAACATCAATTATTTAAAGAAAATTTATAGCACCAATGGCACCTTTATTGGGATTGATGCTTCTGCGTTTTACACTCGATTTTCGAACGTGATTCTCCCAGATTATGAAACCAATCCCAACCAGATCATTTATGATAATTTGGATGGGAAATCAGTTTCGCAGGGCGTGAGTGCGAATTTGGACGTTGCATTTCCAAGCAGTTTTAAAATTATGGTCGGGGCCACTTGGCAAGATGTCAGCAGCACCGAAAATGGGGTAACCCAGCAGCAAATCCTTACTGAAAGTATTACCGCGACCTGGAATTTGTCGTACACCTTTCGCTCCCTCAACCTAACGGCGGACTACACAGGAAATCTATACGGACCCATGCGATTGCCTCTTTTAGGGGAGTTAGATCCAAGACAGGAATATTCGCCTACTTGGAGTATTCAAAATATCCAGTTTACCTATAAAGGGCTCAATAATATTGAAATCTACGGTGGAATAAAAAACCTATTGGATTGGACTCCAAATCGAGGGAACCCCTTTATCATTGCACGTGCCAATGATCCTTTCGACAAGGAAGTAACTTTCGACAGCAATGGTAATGCAGTGGCCACGCCAAACAACCCTTATGCCCTTACTTTTGACCCAAGCTATGTGTATGGCCCCAACCAAGGTATT
This sequence comes from Flagellimonas cixiensis, assembly GCF_042134615.1. Lineage (GTDB taxonomy): Bacteria > Bacteroidota > Bacteroidia > Flavobacteriales > Flavobacteriaceae > Flagellimonas > Flagellimonas cixiensis. The sequence goes on along the minus strand of NZ_CP169639.1, from coordinate 1,644,622 downwards.
CGTGGATTTTTTGGGTTAAGGTATACGGTTTTTTAAACCAAAAAAAATATATTTCAAGACTAGAATATTCCAAAAAGCTATAATTTGAGTCTGAATTGCTAACTTTGAGTGTGGAAACTACCCAAAATATAACAACCAAGCTTTCAAAGCTTAAGGTGCGTTTAAGTGAACGTTACCCGATTTCTTCTATGGCTTTGTTTGGTTCATACGCTCGAAATGAACAGACCGATTCTAGTGATGTCGATATTTTAGTAGAATTTAATGGAAAAATTGGAATTAAATTTATTGATTTAGCTAACGAACTTGAAAAATCTTTGGGATTAAAAGTCGATTTAGTTTCAAAAAAAGGTGTGAAAGAGCAATACCTAAACACCATTCTATCTGACTTGATATATGTCTAGAAGAGACAATACACTTTTGATTCAAGACATGATTGAATCTGCACGAAAGATTTTGACTTACACTAAAGACATGTCATTTGTTAACTTTCAGAATGACAGCAAAACAATCGACGCAGTTATTAGAAACTTTGAAATTATTGGAGAAGCTGCAAATCGAATAACAGAAACCTATAAAACTGAGAACCCTGAAATTGAGTGGATTTATTTAAGAGGTTTTAGAAACCGTATTGTCCACGAATATTTTGGGATTGATTTGGAGATTGTATGGCAGATTATTGAAGATGATTTACCTAAGCTTTTGGAAACATTGAACAATAAGCTACAATAAAAGTCTACTTACCTTCCCCTATCTTTGAAACCATGTCTCAATACGATTACATCATTATAGGAGCAGGAGCTGCTGGACTATTATTGGCCGATGCCTTGGGCAAGGATGAATTCTTTGCTTCCAAATCCATTTTGGTGTTGGATAAAGATAATAAATCTAAAAACGATCGTACATGGTGTTTTTGGGAGCTTGGTGAAGGCCGGTTTGATAATTTGACCCATAAAACTTGGGAACATATTTATGTAGGTGGACAGCAGCTTCAAAAATCCACTTCCATTGCACCGTACACCTACAAAATGCTTCGAGGGATTGACTTTTACAACCACTATATACCAAAGGTAAAGTCACACCCGAACATCACTTGGGCTCAAGAAGAAGTTCTCGACATCGAAGAACTAGAAAAGGAGGTTTTGGTAACTACATCAACCCAAAAATATTCAGGACAAACGGTATTTTCCAGTCTATATGATGCTTTCATCCCTTTAAAACAAAAGGAATTCCCTGTTTTGCAGCAACATTTTGTTGGCTGGAAAATAAAAACCGAACAGTCGGTATTTAATCCAGAAGAAGCTACTTTTATGGACTTTTCTGTGCCCCAAAAAGGCAACACGCGCTTTATGTATGTGCTTCCAACTTCAGAAAACGAAGCCTTGGTGGAATATACCTTGTTTTCGGAGCATCTATTAGAAAAAAGCGAATATGAGGAGGCTATTAAAACTTATATTTCGGAGAAATACGGAGACACTAATTATACTATTGAAGAAACTGAATTTGGCAGTATTCCCATGACTTGTTATCCCTTCCATGAAAACCATACCAATCGTGTTTTTCACATAGGTCTTGCTGGTGGCTGGGCAAAACCGAGTACAGGATATACCTTCTACAATACCAGTCAACAAGTACCTAAATTGGTTGAATATTTGAAAACTGGAAAACCACTTTCTCAATTCCACCAAAAAAGCAGATTTACTTTTTACGACATGCTTTTGTTGGATATTTTATACGAGAACAATCATTTGGGTCACGAAATTTTTGAGTCCATGTTCAAAAGAAGAAAAGCCTCTTTAATTTTAAAATTCTTGGAGAACGAGACCAATTTATGGGAAGAATTCAAAATTGTAATAGCTCCGAAACCCATGCCGTTTATCAAAGCACTTTTAAAACGAATCTTTTAAACGGTTCGATTCATCAATGATTCTCCAAAGGTTTGTAAAAGCTGTTTTTTAGCTGAAGGCAAATCCAGTGAATCCAAAACATCGAATGCTTTCTGGGTATAGTTCTCAATGGCCTTTTTGGTTACATCCACGGCACCACTCTCTTTAAAAATAGCTTTTACCGCCTCAATTTTAGCGTCTGCATCAGCTGGTTTTATGGAATACAAATGCAACAACCCGTCCTGATCATCTTTCGTCGCTTTTTCCAAGGCTTTTAAGTATAGATAGGTCTTTTTGTTTTCCATAATATCTCCGCCAACCTGTTTTCCGAACGTTTTTAGATCACCAAAGGCATCCAAATAATCATCTTGTAATTGAAATGCAATACCCAAGTTTCGACCAAATTCATAAATCGCATCTGCATCCTTTTGTGAAGCATTGGCCACAAGCGCACCCATTTTCATAGCAGCAGCCACCAAAACGGAGGTTTTGTACTCGATCATTTTAATGTATTCGGGAATGGTCACATCGTCACGAGTCTCAAAATCCACATCGTATTGCTGCCCTTCACACACCTCCAGTGCCGTTTTACTGAACAACTTGGTAAGTTCTAAATACAATGCTGCTGGGTAGCTTTCAAAAAATTGGTATGAAAGAATCAACATGGCATCTCCAGAAAGAATCCCCGTGTTCACATCCCATTTTTCATGCACGGTAACTTTACCACGACGTAATGGTGCATCATCCATGATATCATCGTGAACCAAAGAAAAATTATGGAACATTTCTACCGCTAAAGCCGCATCCAAAGCATCTTCAACTCTGGCTCCGTACATATCGGCAGTCATCAAGGTGAGCACAGGACGCATTCGCTTTCCCCCTAAATCCAAGATGTAGCGAATAGGTTCATACAGGTTTTTTGGCTCTTGCCATTGTGCTTTATTGGTAAGGTAAGTAACAAATGTATCCCTATACTGACTAATAAAATCGAATTCTGCCATGGAGTCAAAAATACATGCAAAAAACCGAAATGAAATAAACGTTACTCGGAATACTTTAATTTTTAGAGATGAAAATCCTGGTCATTCTGAGAAATTTTAAAAAAAGTTTCCTTAAAAGTGCAATGGATTCCGATTCCATCGTCTCTATTAATGAAGACAACAACCAGTCAAGCACAAAATGTCGGCCAAAACGGAAAACCGAAATAACCTATCCCAATTTTTCAACGAGGAATACGGCTCGTTGCGAAGCTATGTGCAGTCACGCATTAGGGATACTTCGGAAAGAGATGCCGAGGACATTGTGCAGGATGTTGCTTTGAGAGTGTTTTCCAGAACGGATGATGCCATCCCCATCACCAATATAGGTGGATTTGTGTACAGCGCCATTCGCAATCGGATCATTGACATTATGCGCGGCAAAAAGGAGCAAAACCTGCCTAGCGAAAACATTGACGAACAATGGCAGGAGTTTGCAGAGTTCTTTTACGGCGATGCGGACAATAGCTATACCCCAGAAATGGAAGCTGCCCTTAAGGCGGCAGTGGAAGATCTTAAGCCTTCTTTTAGGGACATTATCATTGCCATTGATTTTGAGGGTTATACTTATAAACAAATTTCAGAAAAAACAGGAATTCCGGCCGGCACTTTAATGTCGCATAGACATCGCGCCATGTCGGAGCTCTCCAAAAAATTAGAGAATATAAAAGCACAGAATTATGGAACATAAACAAGAGTTCGAAAGAGTCGTTGAAAAAAAAGTGGAGCACACCGTAAAAAAAGTGGTAAAGGTCATTGCCATGATCATTTTGGGAACCATTATTTTCCTATTGGCCAATTATCTATTAATGAGGCTATGGAACTGGTTAATGCCCGATCTGTTTGGTGTTGGAACAGTAACATACTGGCAAGCACTTGGCATTTTTATATTGGCTAAACTGTTATTCGGCTTTGGTGGTGGTGGCGGAAAAAGCAAAGGAGGCTCCAGTCATAAAAAGAAGATGAAATCGTCCAATCCCTGTAAGCCTTGGAGAAGAGATTTTAATGAATGGAAATACTACGACCAATTTTGGGAAGAAGAAGGTGAAACAGCCTTTAAATCTTATATAGAAAAAATCAAAAACGAAAATCATGATAAAGAACAATAAAACATCCTTGAAAGAACGCTTTTTGCGCTTTAACAGACCTTTCTATTGGAATTTAGGCCCCATAAAAGTCAGAGCTGATAAGGAACAGCCCGTGCATTATTTTCCAATAGACAAACAGCAATAAACAACCTATTAAGCCCTCGTTAAAAAATTGTAAAACCTTGGAAACTTTTTTTGTTTTTAAAGTTTCCTAGCCTACATTTGCCGCTGATTATGAGGGAAAATATAATTCAAAAAGCAACTGAAATGTTCTTAAACCTTGGTTTTAAGAGCGTTACCATGGATGATCTTGCTCAAGAAATGGGAATTTCAAAAAAAACGATTTACTCCCATTTTAAGAACAAAACAGAATTGGTGGAGAAATCTACCATGACCATGTCACAATTTATTACCTGTGGTATCAATGAGATTATTGATTTACAGAAAAACCCTATTGAAGAGCTTTACGAGATAAAAAAGTTTGTATTGACGCACATGAAGGATGAAAAATCATCGCCATTGTACCAGTTACAGAAATACTATCCCAAAATCTTCAAGTCCTTAATGGAAATTCAATTTGAATGTACCAATGAATGTGTTTCCAAAAATGTTAGAAGAGGAATGGAAATGGAAATCTATAGAGACAACCTAAATCCAGAATTTGTTTCCCGAATATATTTCTCAGGGGTAATGAGCATTAAAAACACCAAACTGTTCCCTACCGAAATCTTCAGTCAACGTCAGCTTCTGGATTATTATTTGGAATACCACTTAAGGGGCATTGTAACCCCTAAAGGAAGAAAAATACTCAACTCAATCATCAATTCAAATCAAGATTAAATGCGAAAAACACTAATCAGCCTGCTCTTACTTTTACCTGTCCTTGTCTCGGCACAGGACACTATTCCGAGCTTTAGCCTCAATCAGGCCATTTTATATGCCCTTGAGCACAACTATAATGCCATCAATGCAGATAGGGACTTGGACGATGCCCAAAAGCAAAAATGGGAAACCATTGCCTCTGGTCTACCTCAAATTAATGGCGCTGTTAACTATCAAAACCAATTGAAACAGCCCGTTTCCCAAATTCCGGCCGAATTTTTTGGTGGCGAACCAGGGGAATATCAAGAAGTGGTTTTTGGTCAGTCACAATCCATGTCGGCAAGTGCCACCTTAACCCAACAAATTTTTGATGGATCCTATCTTGTGGGAGTACAGGCCACCAAAACCTTTTTAGAATATAGTCAAAACAGTAAGGAGAAAACCGAGCTGGATGTTCGAAGGTCTGTAGTTGAAGCCTATGGCAATGTGCTTTTAGCGCAAGAAAGTGTTAAGATTTCTGAACGAAATGTGAATACCCTTCAGCAAAACCTATATGAAACCAAGCGTATCTATGAAAATGGATTAGGAGATGAAGAAAGTGTTGATCAATTACAGATTACCCTTTCCAGCATGGAAAATTACCTCAAAAATGCGCGACGCATGGAGAAAATCACCCTTCAGATGCTGAATTTTGTACTAGGGCTTCCCATTGACGCCCCTACGGAATTGACCGAAAACCTGGATGATCTCACCCAAAGTCAAATTGATTTTCAACTATTGGACTCCGAATTCAAAATAGAGAACAACGTGGATTACAAAATGGCTTTAAACCTAAACCAACAACGTGAGTTGGAGTTGAAATTGGCCAAAAGTTATGCGCTGCCAACGCTTAATGCCTTTGTTAACTACGGTGGAAACTCCTTTAGTAACGAATTTAACTTTTTTAGGAGCGGTCAGCAATGGTTCGGGTCTTCGATTTTAGGGGTTGACCTGAATATTCCTATTTTTAGTTCCTTAAGAAGAAGTGCCACCACCCAACGAGCCAAAATTGCTTTGGAAAAAGCAAAGACCCAATTCACCCAAACGCAGGCACAAATCAACCTTCAATTGGAACGCGCAAAAAGCGATTACATCCTTGCGATTCAACAGTACGGCACGTCCAAAGATAATTTGGAACTCGCCGAGCGTATCGAAAAGAAAAATGAAATCAAATATACCGAAGGTTTGGCCACCAGTTTTGAATTGAGACAGGCACAGACCCAATTATATACCAATCAGCAAGAATATTTACAATCCATGGTCGATGTTATCCTTAGGAAAACCGAACTGGAGAACATATTAAATCAATAAACAAAGTAGAAACCATTACGTCATGAAAAAAGCAATATATATAACCCTAATAGCGGCAGTACTAGCTTCTTGTGGAGGATCGGGCAGCAATTCCATAGAGAATGTCTTAGCCAGCAAGGATGTGGATGCCTTACGAGCAAAGCGGAACGATTTGACTGCCGAATTAAAAGCATTGGAAAACCAGGTAAAACAATTGGACGATGCCATTTCCGAATTGGACAATAGCGCAAATTTACCCTTGGTTTCTGTACTTACCGTTCAACCCCAAGAATTTCAACACTTTTTAGAACTGCAGGGGGATGTAAAAACCGACCAAAACGTTTTGGTGTATCCTGAAATGTCGGGAACCCTATACCGTATTTATGTGGAGAAAGGCCAAAAAGTAAGTAAAGGACAGTTGTTGGCCTCCATTGACGATGGGGGTTTATCCAGCCAATTGGCACAAATGCGCACCCAAGCAGCTTTGAGCAAAACCACTTTTGAGCGCCAAAAAAGACTTTGGGAGCAAAACATTGGTTCCGAAATCCAATACCTACAGGCTAAAACCAATTACGAAGCCCAAGAAAGTGCCGTTAAGCAATTGGAAAGCCAAGTGGAACGATCATCCATTCGTGCTCCATTTTCAGGAATTATTGATGATGTGATCAAAGATCAAGGAACAGTGGTTAGTCCGGGTCCTGGTTCCGAAATTTTCAGAATTGTGAACCTATCGGACATGTACATTGATGTAGAAGTACCAGAAGCGCATTTGCCGAACGTTTCCGTGGGAAAAATGGTGAATGCTTATTTCCCAGTACTTGGGGAGACCATTACCACTAAAGTGCGCCAGACCAGCAACTTTATTAATCCCAGCAACCGTTCTTTTAAGGCCGAGATACCTGTCCCCAATAACAATGGGCACATAAAACCCAATTTAACGGCCAAGGTGAGAATCAACGATTACACCAATGAAAATGCCATTCTTATTCCGCAAAGTGTAGTCTCTGAAAATGCCGAAGGTGAGCAATTTGTTTATGTGATTACCGATGAAAATGGAAGTATGGTAGCCAAAAAAGTGATCATTCAGCCCGGCACCACCCAAGGAGATTACTTAGAAGTGCTTGAAGGTCTTCCTGCAGGAAGTAAAGTAATTGTGGAAGGTGCTAGAAGCATTAGAGAAGGACAGGCTGTTCAAGTTTTGGATTCAACGCTAACATCTAAAAACTAACCAACCCAAATGGAAAAAGCTAAAAAGAACGCAAACAAAGAATTTCGCCTTTCATCATGGGCCATAGACAATCCCTCTGTGATCTATGTGATGATCGGGCTGTTCTTCCTCATAGGTGTTTCTGCCTATTTTGCCATGCCACGGGAAGATTTCCCTGAGGTGGAAGAAACCAAAATTTATATAAGTACCATTTATCCCGGAAACACCGCCGAGGATATGGAGCGATTGGTCACGGATCAATTGGAAGATGTGCTGAAAAACATTAGCAATGTGGTGGAAGTCACCTCGACCTCTCAAGAGGATTATTCCATGATTGTGGTGGAGTTTGACGAGGACATTTCCGTGCAATATGCAAAGCAAAAGGTAAAGGATGAAGTAGATTCAGAAAAAGCGAGTGAAGATTGGCCTGTTTTTAACGGTGCCAAAGTTGAACCCAACGTTTTTGACCTGAATTTAGCGGAATCCTTTCCGATTATGAACGTAAACCTTACGGGGGATTATCCTGTGGAACGTTTGAAGGAATTTGCCGAATATCTAGAGGACGAGATAGAGGACCTTCCGCAAATTAAGGAAGTTGATATTCGAGGCGCACAAGAGCGTGAGGTTGAAGTCGCCGTTGATGTGTACAAAATGATGGCATCTAGAGTGAATTTCGATGATGTGATCAATGCCATTGCCAACGGAAACATGACCATGTCCGCAGGAAATTTGGTGACCAGCGGCCAAAGAAGGACCCTCCGAATTATGGGGGAAATTGAAAATCCCGCAGAACTACGAGATTTTGTGGTTAAATCTGAAAATGGGGCGATCTACCTTCGGGATATTGCCACCGTTTCTTTTAAGGAAGAAGACAAAACCACGTACGCAAGGGAACATGGTTCCCCCGTGGTAATGCTGGATATAAAAAAGCGATCAGGGAAAAACACCGTTGAAGCTGCCGATGAAATACGCAGATTGGTGGATGAGGCCAAAGAAAACTATTTCCCAAAAGACCTACAGGTTACCATTGCGAACGATTCTTCCAGTAAAACCCTTAACCAGGTGGATGACTTGGTGAACAACATCATCTTTGGAATCATCCTCGTGGTAACTGTTTTAATGTTCTTTTTGGGCTTTAGAAATGCGTTGTTTGTCGGTTTCGCGATTCCAATGTCCATGTTTATGTCATTTATGATCTTAAATGCGCTTGGCTATACCTTGAACACCATGATTCTCTTTGGTTTGATCATGGGATTGGGTATGTTGGTGGACAACGGGGTTGTGGTTGTGGAAAACGTATACCGACTCATGGAGAAAGAAGGTATGTCCCGTAAGGAAGCTGCCAAAAAAGGGATTGGTGAAATTGCTATTCCTATCATCATCTCCACAGCAACTACCGTAGCTGCGTTTATACCTCTAGGCGCGTGGCCTGGGATCATGGGGAACTTTATGATCCTATTCCCAATCACTTTATCTGTTGTGCTTGGTTCATCCTTGTTTGTGGCCATTTTTATGAACTCCATGTTGGTATCCCAATTTATGGAAGTAGGTGATAAAGAATTAACCAAAAAACAATTGATCCGACTGAGTATTATTCTCGGAGTGCTCGGAATTTTCATCTTTATTGTTGGAGGTGAAATGCGTGGCCTTGGAACATTGATGATCGTTATTGGCATAATGTTCTGGTTATACAAATACTTTTTAAAGCCATGGGCGAGAAGTTTCCAGACCAGAGGTTTGGTAAACTTGGAGAATTTTTATGAAAAACAGCTTAAAAAAGCACTTCGAGGCAAGAATGTATACCTATACTCTGGGCTTACTTTTATTTTGTTGATTTTAGCCTTCGTTTTCTTTGGAATGTCATTAGGGACACAGCGAACCAAAGTGGAATTCTTCCCCGACAACACCCCGAACGAGATTTATGTGTATATCGAGTATCCACAGGGAACCGATATCGATAAGACGAATGCCATTACCAAACGTATTGAAGAAAGGGTATACGCTGTTGCGGATAGGAGTATGTATAATGATGGAGATTTTAATTATTTGGTAGAATCCAGTGTTTCCCAAGTTGGTAAAGGGGCAGAAAACCCATTTACCGAAGGAGGTTCGGCAGCGGAAATGCCACATAGAGGTAAAATTACGCTCTCCATGCGCGAGTACAAATACCGAAACGGTCTTGATACAGAAGAACTACGTCTAAAAATTCAAGATACGTTAACTGGTGTATTCCCGGGTGTAACCATTTCCGTTGAAAAAGATGCTGTTGGGCCCCCTGCAGGATACCCTATCAATATAGAAATAGAGGGTCAGAACTACGATACCTTGATCAGCACCGCCGAACGTATGCGCAACTTCATCAATAGTAAAAACATTGCTGGAATTGAGGAGTTGAAAGTAGATGTAAACAAGAGCAAACCCGGTATGCAGGTACAAGTGGATAGGGCAAAGGCTGGTGAACTTGGTGTATCCGTAGGTCAAGTTGGACAACAGCTTCGTAGATCAATTTTTGGTGACAAGGCCGGAATCTATAAAAAAGATGGGGAGGATTACGATATAAACGTTCGTTTTAATCAAGACTTGAGGTACAACACTAGTGCTCTTTTCAATCAAAATATCATTTTTAGAGATCCTTCGAATGGACAGATCAAGGAGATTCCTGTTTCAACAGTGGCAACCCAAAGAAACACCTCCTCTTTTAGTGCCATTAAACACGTGGACACCAAACGTGTGGTAACGGTTTATTCTGCCTTAAAGCCTGGATTTACCGACGCAGCTGCCATTGTAGCCGAAATTCAGAATGAAATGCAGGAGTTCAAAGGGCTACCCCAAGGTGTAAAAATCGATTACACGGGTCAGATTGAAGAACAGAACAAGCAAATGGCGTTCTTGATCAGTGCCTTCTTTTTAGGACTTGGCTTGATCATGCTTATTTTGATTTTCCAATTTGGTGGTGTGTCCAAACCAACCATAATCATGATTGCCATTTTCTTGAGTTTTATCGGGGTATTTGGCGGGTTGATCGTTACTGGATGGCCTTTCGTGATCATGATGACCATGATGGGGATTATATCCTTGGCGGGAATTGTGGTAAACAATGGTGTGGTGCTGTTGGATTATGCACAAATTCTAATAGATCGTAAAAAGGTGGAGATTGGAATTTCTGATGACGAGCTGTTGAACAATGAAGAAGTTACCGATGTGATCATTAAAGCAGGAAAGGCACGGTTACGTCCTGTATTGTTAACGGCAATCACTACAGTTTTGGGATTGATACCTCTTGCGATAGGATTGAACATCAACTTTGTGGGACTGTTCTCTGATTTTGATGCCCAAATTTATATGGGAGGTGATAATGTGATTTTCTGGGGACCATTGGCTTGGACCGTAATCTTTGGACTGATCGTGGCCACCTTCTTGACCCTGATCATTGTTCCGGTACTGTTCAATATTACCTACAGACTTAAGATCAGAATCAAAAACTGGAGATCCACAGATCCAACTCCCGAAGTGATAACAAAGTAAGATTATCAGTTAACTGAACAAAAAAAGCCCCGACCATTTGGTCGGGGCTTTTTTCTTAAACACTGATTTAATTTACTGGTTTACCGAGACAACTTCGCCTTGGCTCCAGTCTTTTACGCTTGCGATGCGGTTATCGGTAAAGTCAACTTCACGCAATACATCTTCTTTCCAGAAAAACCATTTTCCGGTCTTTACACCATTATCATATTGTCCAGATGCTATTTTTTTTCCATTGGCATCAAACATGTACCAATCTCCGTGCAACTTACCATTCATCATCGTCCCTGTTTGGGCTATTTCTCCGTTATCGTGATAATAGGTTGCTTTTACCATTTTTCCCTTCTTCTCATAAGTTGGTTTTACATCTTGTGCAGACATAAAAGCCGTAAACATCAGCGCAACAAAAAATACTGCTTTCTTCATTTTATTAGGGGTTTAAATCATTAATACTAATAGGATAACGAATCAAAGATACTTAAATTTTACGTTGAAAACACATTTATATAACCTTTAGTTTACTTTGAATTAACATTAAACCCGTATTTATCTTATTTTTAGGTGTTTATATTTTATTGTTTAACACTAAAAATAGCATTATATCGACAATTTTATCCTTAAATCGACCTCAAAATCGGAACATTTGTAAATTCTATGTTAACCTTCAGTTAGTTAATCATAACATTTGACAGCTAGTTTGGATTTCTTCCTTCACCAAATAGGAAGTAAGCAGAGAAATTGGCATTATCTGACGATTAATAATGGGATTACTCTTAAATTTGCCCTCTCATTAAAAACATCATGTACAGAAGTAACACTTGTGGTGCGTTAAGGGCATCGGATATTGGTTCGGAAGTAATTTTAAGTGGATGGGTTCATAAACTTAGGGACAAAGGCTTTGTGGCCTGGGTAGACCTTCGTGACCGATATGGCATTGTTCAATTGGTTTTTGACGAGGAGCGTACCAGCAAGGGGCTCATGGAAAAAGCGAGGGAACTAGGTCGTGAAACCGTAATCCAAGTAAAAGGAGAAGTGATCGAACGCGCCTCCAAGAACCCCAACATTCCCACAGGTGACATTGAAGTATTGGTGAGTGAGCTAAATATTTTGAACGAATCCAAACTTCCTCCCTTTACTATTGAAGATGAAACCGATGGCGGGGAAGATATTCGAATGAAATATCGTTATCTGGATATTCGAAGAAATCCCGTAAAAAACAACCTCATCTTTAGGCACAAAGTATCCATGGAGGTGCGCAAGTATCTATCGGATCAAGGTTTTATTGATGTAGAGACCCCGTACCTGATCAAATCCACTCCTGAAGGCGCAAGAGACTTTTTGGTACCCAGTCGCATGAACGAAGGGCAGTTCTACGCACTTCCGCAATCTCCACAGACCTTTAAGCAATTGTTGATGGTAGGTGGAATGGACAAGTATTTCCAGATTGTAAAATGTTTCAGGGATGAAGACCTAAGGGCCGATAGACAACCGGAATTTACCCAGATTGACTGCGAAATGGCCTTTGTGGAGCAAGAAGATATATTGAACACTTTTGAAGGGTTGACCAAGCATCTTTTAAAAGAAATTAAAGGTGTGGAAGTGGAAGAATTCCCAAGAATGACCTTTGATGACGCGATGCGATTGTACGGAAACGACAAACCCGACATCCGTTTTGGAATGCAGTTTGGCGAATTGAATGAGGTGGCCCAACATAAAGACTTTAATGTGTTCAACACTGCCGAGTTGGTAGTGGGTATCGCAGTTCCCGGAGCCGCATCTTACACCCGAAAAGAAATTGATGCCTTGATTGACTGGGTAAAAAGACCTCAAGTAGGTGCCAAAGGCATGGTCTATGTAAAATGTAATGACGATGGTTCTTATAAATCTTCCGTGGATAAATTTTACGACCAAGAAGATTTGGCCCAGTGGGCCGAGCTTACCGGAGCCCAGGCTGGAGACCTTATTTGTGTGCTTTCAGGGCCTGTCAACCAAACTAGGGCTCAACTAAGTGCTTTGCGCATGGAATTGGCAACTCGATTAGGACTTAGAAAATCCGATGAATTTGCCCCCCTTTGGGTCATTGATTTCCCATTATTGGAATTGGATGAGGAAACTGGCAACTATCACGCCATGCACCACCCTTTTACCTCACCAAAGCCCGGTCAATTGGAACTTTTGGAATCTGACCCTGGAGCCGTAAAGGCCAACGCTTATGATTTGGTGTTGAATGGAAATGAAATCGGCGGCGGTTCCATCCGTATCCACGATAAAGAAACCCAGGCGACCATGTTCAAACATTTGGGCTTTACCCCAGAAGAAGCCAAGGCCCAGTTCGGCTTTTTAATGGATGCTTTCCAATACGGAGCACCGCCACACGGCGGAATCGCGTTTGGCTTGGACAGACTGGTATCTATTTTGGGTGGACAAGAAACCATTCGTGACTTTATCGCATTCCCAAAAAACAATAGTGGAAGAGATGTAATGATAGATGCTCCAGCTAACATTGACGATGAGCAATTGAAAGAGCTACATTTAAAATTAGACCTCTAAAAAACACATCCCGCCATGTAGCGGGATTTTTTAATACTTTTAAGAGCATCACCGACATCGATGGCCTTAAACCAAAAAAAACTGCTCACCCGTTTTCTAAAATGGCGATATAGAAATATCTCCAATAGGACTTTTATTCAGGTAATGAGTCTTATTGTTGGGTTTTTAGCGGGATTGGTCGCGGTCACCGTAAAAAACAGCACCTATTTTATTGAATCCCTTTTAAAAAGTGGTATTGTTTCTTCCGAGAACCAATTGTTTTTTATTTTGCCCACCATCGGACTTACCCTGGTGTACCTCTACGTGAAATTCGTACACAAGGAGCCCTTACAACATGCCGTTTCTTCTATTATATTTTCACTCTCCAAGAAACGGGGATTACTAAAACTCAAGGATATTTACACCCCATTAATCACCGCTCCACTTACGGTTGGTTTTGGTGGTTCGGTGGGATTGTTGGGCCCAGCGGTAAAATCGGGTTCGGCCGTGAGTTCCAACTTAAGTAGACTTTTTCATATTGATGCAAAAACACGCACTCTTTTGGTCGCTTGTGCATCAGCTGGAGCCATCGCGTCCATATTTCAATCCCCGATTGCAGCCATTATTTTTGCCGTGGAAGTATTTACGTTGGATTTGACCATGATCTCCATGCTCCCTCTTCTTTTGGCATCCATCGCAGGGGTGTTGACATCCTATTTCTTTCTAGGAAATGAAACTCTGTTCAGTTTTTCACTTTCAGAAGGGTTTCAATTAAAGGATACCGCATTTTACATTTTGTTAGGTGTAGGAACCGGTTTTGCTTCCATTTATTTTACCAAAATGTATTTTGCCATCCTTGCACTTTTTAAAAAATTGAAAAGTCCTAAATACAAACTATTGGTAGGCGGAATAGCCATAGGAATTATGCTATATGCCATTCCCCCACTCTACGGAGAAGGATTCGGTTTTATCAATAACCTGTTGGATGGGGACCATTTAAAAGCGTTGGGCACCACTCCATTCGACAACTTTACCGATAACATTTGGGTGGTCATCGCCCTTTTGTTCGGGATTACCATTTTCAAGGCCATTGCAATGACCACTACCATTGGTGCTGGGGGTGCAGGTGGAGTATTTATCCCCACCATGGTTATGGGCAGTGCTTTGGGAAATGTGGTTGCCAAAGTCATTAACAACTTGGGATTGGGTTTTTCGGTATCTGAAAGTAACTTTACCCTCATCGGAATGGCAGGACTAATTGCAGGGGTGATCCATGCTCCCTTAACCGCCATATTCCTTATAGCAGAAATCACTGGAGGCTACCAGCTTTTTGTACCCCTGATGATTACCGCCTCCATCTCCTATTTAATTACCAAAAACGCCTTGGATTATACGATTTATACCAAAGAATTGGCGAAAATTGGTGCCCTTTTATCCCATAACAAAGACCAAATGGTACTGGGTCTAATGGAAATGGACGATGTTATCGAAAAGAACTTTAGAGCTGTGCATCCGAAAATGTCCTTGGGCGAAATGCTGCACCAATCCGTATCCAAATCCAAAAGAAATTTATTTCCAGTGCTGGATGATGACAAAAAGTTGATTGGCATAATCGTGTTAGATGACATTCGTTCGATGATGTTCGACACCGAAATTTATGACACCGTATTTGTTAAAAATTTGATGCATGCACCGCCAGAGGTTATCTTCTACGAAACGGACAACATGAAAACGGTGATGAAGAAATTTCAGGATAGCGGCGCTTGGAATCTACCCGTCATCAAGAATGGAAAATACGAGGGATTTATTTCAAAATCCAAAATGCTCACAGCCTATCGCAGAAAATTGATCAATTATTCCCAATGAAAATAAAGCTAAAATATATTGTGATCTTAATCACCTTAGCATCCTTTGCCTCAATAATTTATGGCTTTAATCTTGAAGAAGGTGATTCTTTGGCGCCAAAATTTATTGGCGGGGGAACTATAGGCTTATTTCTTATTGCCATGCCCCTGTTTCTTTACAAAGAGAGCAAGGGTAAAAACATGAAAGATTACATGTTAACCAAAGAAAATATTGCCAAAATGCAAGAAAAGGAGCGCAAAAAGCCTGAAAATCAATAATTTTCAAAAGTTTTAATCTACATTTTATACGACCGCCAATAAAATAGTATACTTTAGTGTTTTAACATTTTTATATTATTTTAATGACTGGTACAGTAAAATTTTTCAATGAATCCAAAGGATTCGGGTTCATTACTAACGACGACACAGGAAAAGACATCTTTGTTCATGTTACAGCATTGAACGGAGTAGAATTGAACGAAGGCGACAAAGTAGAATACGTAGAAGAAGAAGGAAGAAAAGGAGTGGTTGCTGCAAAAGTGCAGGTAATCTGATAAAAATATTTTATTTTGATTTGATCCAAACCCCGGCTAGCCGGGGTTTTTTTAATTTAAGTTCCTTCGTTGAATGAAGAATCGCTTTAGCATTTCCGAAGATTCATTTTCTAAAATACCACTCACCACTTCGGTTTTTGGGTGTAAATGTCCCCCCATTACATTGAACCCACGTTCCAAATCTGCCGCACCGTACACCACTTTAGATATTTGACTCCAATACAATGCCCCTGCACACATTTGGCAAGGCTCCAAAGTCACATAAAGGGTACAACCTTTTAGGTACTTTCCACCCAAAAAATTAGAGGCCGCCGTAATTGCTTGCATTTCGGCATGGGCCGTAACATCATGTAATCTTTCCGTAAGATTATGTGCCCTACCTATGATCCTATTGTTCGCCACAATAACCGCACCCACGGGCACCTCTCCATTTTCAAAAGCAATCTCGGCCTCTTGCAAGGCCTTCTTCATAAAATATGTGTCATCAAAGGGATTCTCCACCATTACTATTCAAAATTCATGTATTCGCTAAGCTAAGCATAAATAATTATGGGGATAATCGATACTTTTGTTTTTTTATTTCTTGGAAAATCTACTGGCACATATCAATTCCCCCGAAGACCTCAAAAAATTGACCTTGGATGAGCTGCCTCAACTTGCCCAAGAACTTCGGGAATTTATAATTGATATTGTTTCCACCAAAGAAGGTCATCTTGGAGCGAGTCTTGGAGTCGTGGAACTCACCATTGCACTCCATCATGTTTTTAATACGCCCCACGACAAACTCATTTGGGATGTAGGCCACCAAGCCTATGGGCACAAAATATTGACTGGACGAAAGGATATTTTTGAAACCAACCGTCAATTAGGAGGTATCAGTGGTTTTCCAAAAAGAAGTGAAAGTGTTTACGATGATTTTGGAACCGGACACAGTTCAACAGCCATTTCGGCGATTTTGGGAATGGCCATGGCCTCAAAATTAAGTGGAGATGTAAACAAACAGCATATTGCTGTCGTGGGTGACGCATCCATTGCCAGTGGCATGGCCTTTGAAGGCCTGAACCATTTAGGGGTTACTGATGTGAATGCACTTATCATTCTAAATGATAATGCCATTGGGATTGACCCCAGTGTCGGAGCTCTCAAAAAATACCTTACCAATGTAAAAAAGGGCACTGCAAAGGATGAAAACATCTTTGAATGCCTCAACCTCAATTATTCAGGACCCATTGATGGACATAATGTAACAGCCTTAGTTGCAGAATTGGAACGATTGAAACATGTTCGAGGGCCAAAATTGTTGCACATTATTACCACAAAAGGCAAAGGGTTAAAAAAAGCTGAAGAAGACCAGGTGGTGTATCACGCTCCTGGCAAGTTTGATAAAAAGACAGGGGAACGTCTTAAAAAAAACAGCTCTAACGAACCTCCAAAATATCAAGAAGTATTTGGGCAAACCCTTGTGGAATTGGCACAAAAAAATGATAAAATTGTGGGTATCACCCCTGCCATGCCAACGGGTAGTTCCCTTAAATTGATGATGGACCAAATTCCAGAAAGGGCATTTGATGTGGGAATTGCCGAGCAACACGCTGTTACCCTTGCTGCGGGAATGGCCACCCAAGGCTTGATCCCTTTTTGTAATATTTACTCCACCTTTTTGCAGCGCGCGTATGATCAAGTGATCCACGATGTAGCGTTGCAAAAGCTACCTGTAATCTTTTGCTTGGACCGTGCTGGTTTGGTTGGTCAAGATGGCCCAACACATCATGGCGTTTTCGATCTCGCCTATTTGCGGTGTATTCCAAATATGATTGTTTTTGCCCCAAGGAACGAAATGGAATTGCGAAACATCATGTACACTGCACAAATAGGATTGCAAACTCCAATAGCCATAAGGTATCCCAGAGGTCGAGGTGTTACCATAAATTGGCGCAAAGATTTTCAACCTATTGAGTTGGGCACAGGTATTTGCCTAAAAGAAGGTTCCAAAATTGCTCTCTTGACCATAGGTCACATCGGAAATGAGGTTGAAAACATCATCGCATCGTTGCAAAAAAATGAGGATATTGGCCACTACGATATGCGCTTTGTAAAACCATTGGATAGGAATATGCTTCGTACTATTTTTGAAAAGTATGATCATATTATTACTGTTGAAGATGGATGTAAGATAGGTGGTTTTGGTTCTGCAATTCTTGAATTTGCGAACGAAGAAGGCTTTACCAAACCAATTAAAATTTTTGGAATCCCCGATGAATTTATTGCTCACGGCACTATAAATGAGACCCATAAAATAGCTGGTATAGATTTTGATACCCTAAAAACTTTCATACAATCAACCACAAACCAATGCGAATAAGTTTTTTTCTAATACTATTCCTTTTCGTTTGCTTTTCCGCCAACGCTCAAATTACCCGTTTAAAAGTTTTTGAACCCGATAGTACCGATGCTGGATTCAAAGTGGTTCGCATAAAGGAGGTAAAGCTTAAATACCCGGTGCGAAGTGCCAAACTTACCGACCCAAGAACGGTACTTAATCGAGTAAAACCCGTAAGCAAGTGGTACCGTCGATTTAAACCCACCTCTTTTTGGAAAAAAGTAAATGAATTTGGGCTGAACATCAATGAAGTTGCCTTTGTCAACTGGAACGCAGGGGGTGATAATTCAGTTTCAGCATTGGCGAGTTTCAAATTTGTTCGAAATTATAAATTCCGATACCTGAGTTGGAACAATGAGGCCCAGATGCGGTACGGACTCAATGCGCAAGAAGGGAGAAAGCTGCGGAAAACAGATGATCAATTACGATTGTCCACCACTTTGAGTTTTAGGAACGATACCATTACCAAATGGTACTATTCGGTTAAAATGAACTTCAACACACAGTTTTCCAATGGTTATAAATATCCCGACCGTGAAAATCCAATATCCAAATTCATGTCACCAGGATATCTCTTTTCAGGTATGGGTACCTCATACATTCCCAACGACAAGTTTAACCTGTACATCTCACCTGCCACCCTAAAGTCGACCTTTGTTTTTGATGAGCGCTTATCCAATCAAGGGGCATTTGGTGTGGAACGAGGGAAAAACACCTTTGTGGAACTTGGTTTTTTGATCACCAACACATGGGAACATGAAATCTTTACCAATGTGGTCCTTGACCATCGGATAAACCTCTATACCGACTATGTGCGGAGTTTTGGAAATATAGATGTGGATTGGCAAATGAATTTCAACTTGAAAGTGAACAAGTTTCTCACAGCCAATATTGGCACCCATCTTATTTATGATGATGACATTAAGTTTGATGAGGTAGTGGATGACACAGGATTGATCATAGACCCTGGAGAGCCACGAATCCAGTTTAAACAACTTTTGGGCGTGGGCCTACTCTACAATTTTTAAATCATTCTACCGGTTAATTTATCGTGGATATGCACTGCTGCACTATCCGATAAGCTAGCTACAAAACAACTGGTATCGAGCAAAATTTGATATAACGGAACATTAAAATTGCGGTAATTTTCCGGCAAACTTTTAATCAACAA
Organism: Flagellimonas cixiensis; assembly: GCF_042134615.1. Classification (GTDB taxonomy): domain Bacteria; phylum Bacteroidota; class Bacteroidia; order Flavobacteriales; family Flavobacteriaceae; genus Flagellimonas; species Flagellimonas cixiensis. The sequence goes on along the minus strand of NZ_CP169639.1, from coordinate 1,625,256 downwards.
TCGGTCGTAGTTGGTGTCGATTTCATTTTTTGAATTGACCAAAGCTGTCGTATACATTTCCAATAAATCGGAAATAATTCGGTATCCTGCCAATTCTTTATCCACCACATCTTGGGATTGGTAAATTTTTTCGACACTTAGTTTGATGATGTCCTCCACCTGAGCCTGATACTTTCCTTTATCTAAAAGCGCAGCATCAAAAGTACCGTTCAAAATCTTATCCTCATTCTTTACAAAAACCTCTACGGCATCCTTGATCAAGGTGCTAATTGCCAAAGCCCTTAAATAACTCAATCGATCACTGGAATGGGTCATGGCGTTGTACTTTTTGGTGTTGATATTTTCCTTCACCAAATTGATCAAGTATTCCAACGCATATTCTTCGGGAATCAACCCCAAATTGATACCGTCTTCAAAATCAATAATGGTGTAGCAGATATCATCGGCCGCCTCCACCAAATAGGTAAGTGGGTGTCTTAAAAATCCTGTTTTTGGATGACTCGGATTGGGCAACAAACCTATTTCATCGGCCACTTCCAAAAAGAATTCTTTTTCAGATTGAAAAAAACCAAACTTTTTATCCGCTATGTTCTTGGATGGTTTTTTGGGCAATGATCCTTTGGGATATTTCATAAAGGCGCCCAATGTGGCATAACTTAATCGAAGTCCGCCAGGCACACCGGCCCTAGATTCCGTCAACAACTTGAAGCCATTAGCATTTCCCTCAAAATCAATCAAATCCTGAAACTCTTCTGCAGTAAGTTGCTCTTTATATTTTAGGCCGTTTCCTTGTTTAAAATAGTTGCCAATTGCCTTTTCACCACTATGACCAAAGGGTGGGTTGCCAATATCGTGTGCCAAGGCGGCTGCGGCAACAATGGCTCCGAAATCATTAAAATGATAGCCGTGCACCTCACTCAAATAGGGATATTTGGAAATAATTTGCTGACCTGCACTTCGTCCAAGGCTACGACCGACTACGGAAACCTCCAAACTATGGGTGAGTCGGGTATGTACAAAATTCTTTTGGGAGCCCACGGCAATGGGCATAGGAAACACCTGTGTCTTGTCTTGCAAACTTCTAAACGCAGATGAAAATATAATACGGTCGTAATCCACCTCAAACCCCAAACGGGTCTCATTTTGTTCCGTTCTCAAGCGCTTAGAGGTGTCGCCCTGTCGTTTTAAAGATAGTCGTTGTTCCCAGTTCATATTTTACTATTGGCGCAATATACGCCGTTGGTTTGGCAAGCTCAAACATTAAATAATCTTGTGCCAGAATTGAACGTTATCCCAAAATTTTAATGATTCCTTAATTTTTAGATTACGTAAACATCATCAACATAGATGATTTTTGAAAATTAATTAAGGATTTTCGATTCAGATATTAGTTTTTGTCGACTTATTCTTCGGAATCCATGAGCTACCTTAAAAAGGTAGCTCTTTTTTTGTCTGATTTTAACACAAATCATAACATAGAAGAAACACTAACTTAACATTGCTTTTTGTTCTTTGCAGCGACAAAAACTAGTACTGTAATGAATTTCAAAAAGTTAACCCTTATTGGGTTTCTTCTTGTTGGGTCTCATTTTTCATTTTCCCAAACAAGTTCCCCCACAACCTTCGGAAAAGGACTTTTTAATATTGTTGGCAAAGACAGCAGTTGGACCGCTAAAATTGGTGCAAGAATGCAGCTTTTGGCCATTGCCAATTGGGACGATGCCAACGGTGAAACTTTCGGGAACCCCGAACAAAATTTTTTGGTTCGTAGGGCACGTTTAAAGTTCGATGGATTTGTCCATTCCCCAAAATTGGTATATAAAATTGAGTTGGGATTATCCAACAGGGACATCTCAGGAGCATCACAATATACTGGCGATACTCCAAGGTATATATTGGATGCTGTTGTGAAATGGAATTTCTATGAGAATTTTGTGCTTTGGTTCGGCCAAACAAAACTGCCAGGAAACATTGAACGTGTTATTTCTTCTGGAAACCTTCAGCAAGTGGATCGCTCATTGCTAAATAGTAGGTTCAATATTGATCGTGACATGGGATTTCAATTAAGGCACCATATAAAAGTTGGTAAAAAGGCACTTATTCGCGAAAAAATAGCAGTGTCGCAAGGTGAAGGAAGAAACGTGACCACAGGAAACGAAGGAGGGCACCAATATACTGGGCGTTTAGAGCTACTGCCTTTTGGGAACTTTAAATCAAAAGGAGGGTATATATCTTCCGATTTGGATCGGGAAATTACTCCTAAACTTATGATGGCCTTTACCTATGACATGAACAAGGGAGCTGTAAGAAACAGGAGTAACATGGGTGCTTATATGGAAAATGACTTGGGACTATATTCAACGGACATTTCTACCGTATTTGTAGATATGATGTTCAAATACAATGGATTTTCACTAATGGGTGAATATGCCAACCGAAATGCGGAGGATCCCTTTGCGAAAAATTCCGATGGATCACTTACGGGTGATGTAGTACAGGTTGGTAATGCCTTGAACCTACAGACCGGTTATTTATTTGATTCTAATTGGGAGGTATCGGCAAGGTACACCAACATCAACCTGGACACGGACATTACTGGCAAAAACCCAGTGAACCAATACACACTGGGACTTTCAAAATATATCGTTGGTCATCAACTTAAAGTACAAACCGATTTTAGTTATTTGACAGAAGAACAGGGAGCCAATCAATTAATGTATAGATTGCAACTGGAAGTTCATCTTTAAAAAAGATAACCTTTACATAACTTTATCGAGTACCAATCTCTAGATATTTGACAAATTTTTTGGATTTTTATAATCATGGATAATATTTACTTTCTAATTATGGTTGCTTTGGCAGCCCTGGCCATTGCAGATCTTGTTGTAGGTGTGAGTAATGATGCGGTGAACTTTCTTAATTCCGCAATCGGTTCAAAAGCTATTTCTTTTAGAACTATTATGATTGTTGCCAGTATAGGTATTGCTTGTGGAGCTATTTTCTCAAGTGGACTTATGGAAGTGGCCAGAAAAGGAATATTCAATCCGGGCGAATTTTATTTCGATGAGATCATGTTCATTTTCATGGCCGTGATGATCACTGATATTTTATTGCTCGATTTCTTTAATACTTTGGGAATGCCTACCTCAACAACGGTATCCATTGTATTCAACTTATTGGGGGCAGCCGTAGCCATGGCGCTGATTAAAATTGGAACGGCTAACGGAAGCTTTACCGATGTTATCAACTACATCAATACCGATAAGGCCATTGAAATAATAGTGGGTATCCTTTCTTCGGTGGTCATAGCATTTACCATTGGGGCATTTGTTCAGTGGGTTTCGCGATTGCTGTTGTCCTACGATTTTCAGAAAAAACCAAAATGGACAGGTGCCATCTTTGGAGGAATTGCTCTATCTGCAATTACTTATTTCATATTGATCAAGGGTATTAAGGGAACCCCTTTTGCCGATCAAGAATATGCCCTAATCGGTGGTATTACCATTAAGGATTTTCTAGAAACCAAGGTTTACGAGGTAATCCTAATCAATTTTGCCATTTGGGCAATCATCTCCTACATTCTTATTCAATTTGCAAAAACAAACATTTACAAATTGATTATCGGTGTTGGAACCTTTGCTCTAGCATTGGCCTTTGCCGGAAACGATTTGGTAAACTTTATCGGTGTACCCATTGCAGCATGGCAATCCTATGAAGCTTGGAGTGCTTCAGGTCTTCCAGCTTCAGAATTTAGTATGGAAGTGTTGTCGTCAAAAGTGGAAACACCTACTTTCTTACTTTTTATTTCGGGAATGATTATGGTAGCCACACTTTGGTGGTCCAAAAAAGCGCGATATGTTGCCGATACCGAAATTAACTTGTCGAGAGAGGGTGAAGCCAAAGAAAAGTTCCAACCAAATTACCTTTCAAGAAGTTTGGTGCGATTTTCCATTGGCCTATCCACTTGGGTATCCAATGCAGCACCAAATTCTTTAAAAAATGCTGTAGACAAAAGATTTCAAAAGCCCGTGATCACCTTATCAAAAGACAAAACTTTGCAGTTGCCTGCTTTTGATATGATTCGTGCTTCGGTAAACTTAATGGTTGCCGGTATTTTGATTTCCATAGCCACATCATACAAACTGCCACTGTCCACTACATACGTAACTTTTATGGTGGCCATGGGTACTTCTTTGGCCGATAGAGCTTGGGGTGCTGAAAGTGCTGTTTACAGGGTGGCTGGAGTACTTAACGTAATTGCCGGGTGGTTCAGCACTGCGATTATTGCATTTATCGCCTCTGGGGTTATCCTTTCCCTTATCAGCTTTGGTAAAGGAGCTGCCATTGCAATCTTGTTGTTTGCTGCCGTACTCCTTTTGGTGAGAAACTACATTTCTTACAACAAAAAATCAAAGGAAATCAGGGTTGAGGACCAATTGAGAAGAGCTGAGAGCAGCTCTATTCAAGGGGTGATTGAAGAAACCGCTGCCAACATTTCCAGCGTGGTAAAAAGAAGCAACAAAATTTACACCAATTCCATCAACGGATTGGCCAAGCATGACCTCGACTTTTTAAAGAAGAACAAAAAGCAGGGCAACAAATTGTCCTTGGAAATAGAAGACCTAAGGGAGCATACGTTCTATTTCATCAAGAATTTGGATGAAGCCCATGTGGGTGCGAGTAACTTCTACATCAATATTATGGGTCACCTGACTGATATGTCCCAATCATTGGAATATATTGGAAAAGTGAGTCATAACCACGTACACAACAATCACAAAAAACTCAAGTACAACCAAATCAAGGAGCTTAAGGAAATTGACCAAAAACTGGAAGATATTTTCAACCGCACCCAAAAGGCATTCGACGAAAGGTCTTTTGAGCAAATAGGAATGATCTTAAATTCCAAGCAAGAACTTTACGATTTGGTTTCCCAAAAAATTGACAAGCAGGTAGCGAGGACCAGAACTGAAGAATCCAGTCCTAAAAACACCACCCTTTACTTCTCCTTATTGTTGGAAACAAGGGATTTAATAACTGCTATGTTGAATTTATTGGAACTATACTACGCTGAACACGATAGCACCATAGCTCCAGCTAAGATTGAAAAGAAATAAAAAATGGTATCTTTCATTTCGGTAAAACTTCCGAAATGAAAAAACAGCTACTTTTTATACTTCTTTTAGTATTGGTTCATTTCCAAAACTTGCATGCGCAACAAGAAACTGCCGAGCAAGTTTTGGAAAAAGCCATTGCCTATCATGACCCACAGGGCCATTGGGAAAGTCTTCAAGCCACTTTTAAGGTTACCATGACCACTCCCAATCGACCAGAGCGGATAAGCACTATTCAGGTCGATTTTCCAAAACAAGTATTTAATCTTACCGTGCAACAGGGCGGTAATACCTCTCACTTTCAAATCACCGATAATTCTTGTGTCATCACCTTGAATGGTAGCGAAGATTTTTCAGATGAGGATAAAGAAAAAATGAGATTGACCTGTGAGCGGGGCAATTTTATGAAAGATTACTACACCTACCTTTATGGGTTGCCCATGAAGTTACACGATCCTGGTACCCAATTGAATCCTAAAGTGCAAAAGAAGTCCTTTAACGGCAAATCATATTTGGTATTGAATGTTACATATGATGCCGAAGTGGGGAAAGACGAATGGTACTTCTATTTTGACCCTAGCACCTATGCAATGGAAATCTATCAATTTTACCATGATAAGAGTAAAAATGATGGGGAATACATCCTTCTTGAAGGTCTTGAAGAAATCAATGGGATTAAAATGCGCAAGACACGTGCTTGGTATATGAACAAGGACAACAAATATTTGGGAACGGATACCTTGAACAAAATATAATACTAATGGGTAAAATAACTTTTCACTCTTTACTTTTTTTGTTTTTCTGCGCCAGTTTATGTTCCCAAACAAAGGAAAAAGATTGGATGTTAGGTCCATTTGTTCGACCTGAAAATGCCCAACCCATTTTACAAAAAGATGGAGCATCCTCCTTTAAAGATCCAATTACTGGCGAGATAGTTCATTGGGAATCCATGGCCACATTTAATCCAGCTGCAATTATTAAAGGTGATTCCATTTATGTGTTGTACCGTGCCGAAGAAAAACTGGGGGAAAAAGAAATAGGTGGACACCGTTCCCGGATTGGAATGGCGACGACATCCGATGGTTCAACATACACCAAATGGCCACGACCTGTTTTTTATCCAGCATCCGACGAACAAAAAGTAAATGAATGGCCCGGCGGTGTAGAGGACCCAAGAATTGTTGAGACCGAAGGTGGACTTTACGTTCTCACCTATACCCAATGGAACCGTGAAGTTCCTAAGTTGGCCGTTGCCACCTCAAAAGATTTAGTACATTGGGAGAAACACGGTCCTGTATTCAAAAACTACAAGGATGGTCTATACCATAAAAATGAAACCAAATCTGGGGCAATCGTTACTACACTTAAAAACGGAAAGTTGGTTGCCGCCAAAATCAATGGTCGCTATTGGATGTATTATGGAGTTCCGCACGTTTGGTTGGCCTCCTCAACCAATATGATTGATTGGACTCCGCTTGAAACCCACGAAAGCAAACTGGCCCCAGTATTAAGTCCAAGACCAGGCTATTTTGATTCTTGGCTGGTTGAAGCAGGTCCACCTCCCCTACTTACGGACAAAGGTATTGTTGTGCTCTACAATGCCGGAAATTCCCAAAATATTGGAGTAAAAGAATTGGGAAACCGAATTTATACTGGAGGACAGGCTCTTTTTGATGTCAAAGAACCGTGGAAATTGTTGGATAGAACCAAAGAGCCGTTCATACAACCTAAATTGCCTTTTGAAAAATCCGGACAATATAAAGACGGAACTACCTTCTTGGAAGGATTGGTGTTTTTCAATAATGTTTGGCATCTGTACTACGGAACCGCCGACAGCATGGTAGGTTTGGTCACCTTTAAACCATAAGGCTACCTATAAAAATTCATTTCATCCATATATGTCCAAACCGAAAAGGGTAACAACGGACGAATATTCTTGCCTGCTTTATGGGCCTTGCGAATGAAGGTGGATGATATCTCCATGATGGGCGCATCAACCTTTGTAATTTTTGGATGATCCTTAAATTGATGATCAATTTCTCCATTCGAAATTCTTGGATACACATAAATGGAATAAAGTTCCAAAATGGTCTCGTAGTTTTTCCATTTATGAAAACTTTTTAAATTATCCTCTCCCATGATCAATGCAAATTGATGGTTCTCACCATACCTTTCTGCCAAATACACCAAGGTATTGATGGTGTAATTGGGTTGTGGTAAATCAAATTCAATTTTGCTGGGTTGTAACTTAGGGTAATCCTTTACGGCTTCGTAAACCATTTGATAGCGGTGATTATCATCCAAAAGCGATTGCTTGGTCTTAAATGGACTTTGCGGGGTTATCACGAACCAAACCTCGTCCAAATTGGAAAACTCAACCAAATGGTTCGCAATGGCCAAATGGCCTATATGAATAGGATTGAAGGTCCCAAAAAAGAGCCCTACCTTTTTCATGGTTTAATCTTCTTTAGGTGGAATCTCGACCCCGACGAAATCGGCCACCAATTTATGGGCTTCATCCAAAGCGACCTCTAAATCATAGTTCTTGATGATCTTGTCAAACTGAGGTGCGGTTGCTAGCTCAACGGATGCTTTCGCAATACGCATGTTGATTTTATCCTCACTTTCTGTGCTTCGCTTTTTGAGTCTTATCTTAAGTTCGTCAACACTTGGCGGCTTCACAAAAACAGCCAAGGTTTTTTCTGGAAACTTCTTCTTAATTCGAAGTCCCCCTGAAACATCAATATCAAAAATCACATTCTTGCCCTCGGCCCAAAGACGCTCCACCTCACTTTTTAAAGTTCCATAAAAATTGTCGCGGTACACTTCTTCCCATTCTAAAAAATCACCATCCTTTATGTGTCTTTTAAATTGGGAAACGGACATAAAGTAATAATTGACCCCATTTTTTTCCTTACCTCTCCGTGGACGGGATGTGGCCGAAATGGAAAATGCCAAATTAAGTTCGGGTTGATCCAATAAATGCTTGACAATGGTAGTTTTACCACTGCCAGATGGAGCTGAAAATATGATAAGCTTACCTCCTTCCATCATAAAACATTAAGCATTTGTTCCTTGATTTTTTCCAATTCGTCCTTCATTTGCACTACCAATTGTTGCATAGGGGCATAGTTGGCCTTGGAGCCAATGGTATTGATTTCCCTTCCAATCTCTTGTGAAATGAAACCTAATTTTTTTCCATTGCTTTCTTGGGAATTCAAAGTGGTTTCAAAATATTTTAAGTGATTGGCCAACCTCACTTTTTCCTCGGTGATGTCGTACTTTTCGAGATAATAAATCAATTCTTGCTCAAACCTGTTGGCATCGAGCTCCACCTTAAGATCTGCAACGGCACGCTCCAATCGCTCCCTAACAGCACCTAAACGTTCAGGATCCATGGTTTTTACTTCTTCCAAGAGACGATTTAGGTTTTGGATCCTATCTACAAAGTCCTTTTCGAGTACTTCGCCTTCTTCATTTCTGAACTCGACAATGTTACTCAACGCCTCTTTCATGGCCGAAACAATGGATTTGTACTCTTCCTCGTCAATATCGTTTTTGTCGGTTTTTAGGGTGTCGGGCATACGAAGCGCCAATTCCAATAATTTAATATCGTCTCCTTCGGCAATTTTCGCCAACTGGCTCATGTAGTTTTTCACCACACCTTGGTTTACTTCGGCTGTGGTTTCTTCCCCCGTAATTTCTACGTACAATCCAAAATCGACCTTACCTCTCACCAGACTGTCCGCAATCATTTTGCGAAGCACGAGCTCCTTTTCTCGATACGCTTGTGGAATTCTGGCATTGATGTCCAAACTTTTACTGTTGAGCGATTTCAACTCAATGGTAATTTTTTTGGAGGGAAGTTGAATTACATGCTTCCCAAAGCCTGTCATGGATTGAATCATAAGCAAAAGAAATTTTGCCAAAGGTAACCAAAATAGCTTTTGTACCCTTGGCAATTAAACTGTTGTGAAAGTTGGACTAATCCAACTCCCTAACCCAAATGTTGCGGTAACTTACACGGCTATTGTCACCATGGTCCTGCAATTTTAGGGGTCCCTTTCCGTGAACTGGATTTTTGGGCCACCCAATGTAAGGTGTGGTGCCTTTAATTTCCACATGGTCTTGAATCAAAACACCATTGTGGATAACGGTCAAGGTTCCCGATTTAACTTTTTGACCTTTTTCAAATTCAGGTGCATGGTAAATAATATCGTAGGTATTCCATTCCCCTGTTGGAACCGAAGCCATGGCCAAAGGCACATGTTGCTTGTAAATAGATCCAACTTGCCCATTTACGTAGGTCGGGTTATCATTATTATCCAACACCTGCACTTCATAAAGGCCATTTAAAAAAATACCGCTATTCCCGCGGTGCTGTCCTTCCATCTGCACTTTGGCAGGTGATTTCCATTCGATATGCAGTTGAATGCTCCCAAAATTCTGCTTGGTTTGGATATCTCCTGTTCTGTCCTTGACGGTCATACTACCATCTTTGTTCAAGGTCCATTTGGCAGCCGTGCTATCAACAGAACTTATCCATTTGTCCAAAGAGGAACCATCAAAAAGTACAATGGCATCACTTGGAGCAGAGCCATTGGTTCCAGGGGTTACTCTTGGGGGTACTGGTTCGTAAAATTCAGTTTGTTCAGGCTTGGTGGGCTCTACCTCTTGAGCGAAAACAAATCCACAGGCAAGCAGGCTAAGAGCCAATAGTCCGTTTGTTAATTTTGACATGCTTATAGTTCTTTAATTTTTATGTTTCTGAATGAGACTTTGTCACCATGATCTTGTACACCTATTTTTCCTGTGGTGAACTTGGCAAAATCTTCCCAATCTGCAAATTTTGATTTGGCCACCAAGGCATCCCATTCAGGGCTGTTGACAGGAAATTCCACGATTTTTACACCATTTTGAATCACATGGCCTTCATTGGTTTTGTGGTTGATCATCAACTCCACAGAGTTCCATTCCCCAGCAGGATTCACTGAGTTCTCCGATGGTGGCACGATATCGTACAAAGAGCCCGCCAAACGGTCCTCGCCGTTCTTAGCATCAGGATGGCGTTCGTCATCCAACACTTGAATCTCTGGCCCCGTATAAAAGGGTTGACTATGCTTTTCACCCTCCTTTACACCCCAAAAGAAACCACTGTTTCCTCCTTCGGCAATATTCCATTCCAGAGTCAATACAAAATCGGTGTATTCCTTATCGGTTACTAGGTTATAATTGGCTCCTTCTGGTCTTGGGTCTGGAGTGTAAAGCACCATGGCGCCATCTTCCAACACCCAAGGTTCGGTTACTTCGCCTCCGTTGTAAAAATGCCAACCAACAAAGGAAGTTCCGTCGAACAATACTGTCCATTCGGGTTCCTCTACTACTTCAATAACTTCTTCAGCTACTTCTTCAACCTTTTCTTTTGGTTTTTCCTTGCATGCAAAGGTTACGGCCAAGACGGCTAATAATAGTGGTTTTCTCATAATCCTAATATTCGTTTTAGTTGTTCTTTGTCTATTTCTGCTCCAGCGAAGTCATCAAATGTCTTGGTGGTAGCTTCGATGATATGATCTTGGATAAACTTGGCACCTTCCCTAGCACCTTGCTCAGGACTTTTAATGCAACATTCCCATTCCATTACGGCCCAAACATCACATCCGTATTGAGTCAGTTTGGAGAAAATGGTCTTAAAATCGATTTGACCATCGCCCAAAGAGCGGTATCTCCCTGCTCTGTCTACCCAATCGTTATACCCTCCAAAAGCTCCTTTTTTTCCGGTTGGATTAAATTCTGAATCTTTTACGTGGAACGATTTGATGAATTCGTGGTAAAAATCAATGTACTCGATATAATCCAATTGTTGCAACACAAAATGGCTTGGGTCATACAGAATATTAACTCTTTTATGGTTGCCCGTTGCCGCTAAAAAGCGCTCGAAGGTATCTCCATCATGAAGGTCTTCTCCAGGGTGGATTTCGTAGCATACATCAACACCTTCTTCATCAAAATGGTTTAGAATGGGTATCCAACGGTTGGCCAGTTCTTCAAATCCCATTTCTACCAATCCAGCAGGTCTTTGAGGCCAAGGGTGAGCCGTATGCCAAAGTAGTGAACCTGAAAATGTAGCATGGGCATTTAGTCCCAATCTACGGCTAGCGGTTGCCGCTTTTTTTACGGTTTCCACGGCCCACTTTGTACGCTCTTTAGGCTTTCCATGCAGCTCCTTTGGCGCGAAATTATCGAACATAATATCGTACGCAGGATGCACGGCAACCAATTGACCTTGCAAGTGTGTAGAAAGTTCGGTAATCTCTAAACCGTAGGAGTTGATTTTTCCTTTCAGCTCATCGCAATAATCTTGGCTTTCCGCCGCTTTGTCCAAATCTATCAGGAAAGATTCCCAAGTAGGGATCTGAATACCTTTGTACCCCAAATCGGATGCCCATTTGCAAAGACCATCCAAAGAGTTGAAAGGGGGTTGACTATCTACAAATTGTGCCAAGAATACGGCAGGCCCTTTAATTGTCTTCATTGATATTGATTTTTAGGAATTTATAAATCCTCACATAATTGGGATTTATCTTCTATATTTAAGAAAAAAACTATGTTAATTTTATGTCTCATGTAGTAAGATATAAATATAGGGATTCGTTAACAATTAATATAGTTTAGCGATTTTTTTAAATACTACTTATGGAAAATGCTTCTGCCCGTAATCTTTGGGGTGACTTTTTAGACGCACATTTGGAATTTGCTTCGGAAGATGCGCCCAAGGTGATTCATTTTTATGATAATGAAACGGATGCCGATAGGTGTTCGGAATTGATCTGTAAAGAAACTAAAAGAGCTACCACACATTCGTTAAAAGGGCTTCAGTTACGCAATGAAAAACTCCCCAAAATTGGCGATTTTTATGTGGTTACAGACTGGGGCGGAAACGCAAAGTGTGTTATTAGAACCACTGGGGTAAAGTTACTGCCCTATTTTAGCGTTAAGGAGGAGCACGCAAGATTGGAGGGCGAAGGTGATAAAAGTCTTGAATATTGGAAAAAAACGCATTGGGATTATTATACCCGTGAATTGGCAAGTCTGGGCGCTGCTCCAAAAGAAAGTATGATCGTAGTATTTGAAGAATTTGAACTGCTCTACAAAAAATAATGGCCGCCTAAAGGCAGCCATTATTTTGATTTTTAGGGTTTAATTAGTCCATATCCATCCAAATATTCCCTTGTTTGTGGGAAGCTACGGTGTTCTCTATAAATTTGAGACCACGAACTCCGTCCAACATGGTTGGGAATTCTCCGCTGTTATATTCTTCACCACGAATAGCTTTGGCTGCTCCCAAATAAATGTTGGCCATAGCGTCGAAAATTCCCTCTGGGTGTCCCGGAGGTAATTTAGTTCCGTCCAAAGACAGTTTGGAATTGTAGGCATGACCTGGCTTGTACACCTGTAATGGTTCTGGGTCGTTCAACTTGTAAAGGTAGTTGGGATTTTCTTGTTCCCATTTTAAGCCTCCTTTTTCACCATAAATAGCAATGGTCAGATTGTTTTCTTCACCTGTTGCCACTTGACTTGCCCTGATAACTCCCTTTACGTTTTTATCTAATCGAATAAGGGCAGTTCCGTCCATATCCATCACATTGTCATCGTACATATAGTTAAAATCACAAAGCAAAGACTGCACTTGCAAACCAGTGGTAAATTCTATCATATTAAAGGCATGTACCCCTATATCTCCCATACAAGAACTGATTCCCGCTTTTTTTGGATCTAATCTCCAAACCGTTCCTCGTTTTTCCTTATCGTGGATAACAGGATTCATCCAACCTTGGTAATATTGCGCATCTACTTTGTGCACCTTCCCTATAACCCCGTCCTTAATCATTTCGCGCATTTGACGTACCATTGGGTATCCGGTATAAGTGTGCGTCACTGCGAACACTGTGCCGGCCTTTTCCAAGGTTTCCTGCAAAATCAAGGCTTCCTCATAAGTGGTGGTCATTGGTTTTTCACAGATGACATGAAAACCGTTTTCCAAAAGTTTTTTAGCCATTGGAAAGTGCAAGAAGTTTGGGGTTAGAATGGAACAAACTTGAATACGCTCGTCTTCCGGAAGCTTTAATTCTTCTTCCACCAACGTATCAAAATCTTTATAGATCCGGTTGGTTGGAACATCTATCTCTTCTGCAAAGGCAACGTTATCCTCGAAGTTAGGGTTAAAAACTGCCCCAACAATTTCATAATTATCATTTATAAAGGATGCTACTCGGTGTAAAACTCCAATTAGGGAATCTCCTCCTCCTCCAAGTATTCCTAGTCTAATTTTTTTTGGCATTTTCTCTTACTATTAATTTTTGGGTTATAAAATTTCTTCTGATGTGTGCTCTTGCGGCACTCTTCTTTCTTCTAATTTTTTACGGAACAAAAACAAAATGGCAAACAACACGGCTACCGCCAATGGGAAAAACATCATCTTCCCGAGGGTTGCCTTGCCTGCTGAAAGTTCTGCCACCTGATCAGTTAATCCTGATGTCACAGCTGCTTCTTTGGCGCTATCCAACCAGCCACCGATAACGGGCTGCCAAATAGAGGTGGCGAACATTCCTGCTCCACCCACCAACGACATTCCCAAAGCTCCCGTTTTAGGGAGGTACTCAGAGGTAAAGCCGATCATAGTAGGCCAAAAATAGCAAACTCCCAAGGCAAAAATAACGGCTGCGAGGTAAATCATAGATCCTTCAGCAATGCTCATGCTATATACAGCCACTGTTGTTATAATGGCAGACATCAATAACACGCCAATAGGGTTGATACGGTGTACAATGGGTCCAGCAAAATAACGGCCAATTGCCATAATACCGGTTACCATGGCCAAAACCAACATTGGACTTGCTCCTGAGTTTCCAAGAATACGTTCCACCCACTGTTGTGGACCAAACTCAGATATGGCGGTCAAGGTCATACAGATCAATATGAAAATAAACAATGGATCGGCAAGTGACCTAATGTTTTTGGCGGTATCGGTTTCAATATGCTCGCTTTCTGGAAATTCTTGTTTAAAGAACATATATCCATAAATCAAGGTCGGAATCAACATTACGCCAATCTGTAATTGCCATCCCATTCCAAAATCTGTCATAAACTTTGAAATTAAAGAACCAATTACAATACCCCCAGGGAACCAAACGTGAAACTTGTTCAACATGGCCGTACGGTTTTTGGTATACATATCGGCAATCATAGGGTTACAGGCCGCTTCAACGGAACCGTTGGCAAATCCAATAAAGAAGGTGGAAATGATCAAGGTCCAGAAACCTCCTGCCACAATGGTAAGCACCAATCCTAAAAGGTGGCACACAAATGCGGTTACCATAAGTTTTCGGGCACCAATTTTATTGTAGAGCAACCCCCCAAATATCATGGCCAACGGGAAGCCCAAAAAGGCCATACTATTGATCCATCCCAATTGTTGATTGGAAATCCCAAATTCTTCACCCAATTGGGTAAGGATACCTGCTCTAATGGCAAAGGTCATGGATGTTACGACCAGCGAAATACAGGCAGCTAAAAAAAGCTGGTTTTTGTTTACGTTTTTCATGTTTGTATCAGTTAATTTTTGGTTATTCTTATTATTTGTACTCTACTTTCTCTTCTTTGAACAAGAATGCAAAGAGAATTCCTACGCCAAGTGCAAAAATGGCGGGAAACTTCCATACACTCACCCAATCATGAGTATTTTCAGAAAGTTCATAGGTGTCCACAATTTGACCAGCCACCCAAAACCCAATTAGCATACCCACTCCATATGTGGCCAAGGTAATCAACCCTTGGGCCGCACTTTTATATTTTTCGCCCGCTTTGGTGTCTGTATAAATTTGACCAGATACAAAGAAAAAATCATAACATATTCCGTGCAAAGCAATTCCTATGATCAACATAAAAATTAATTCCCCTGTATTTCCATAAGCAAATAACAAATACCGAACGAGCCATGCCAACATCCCCACCAAAATGGTCTTTTTAAATCCAAATTTGGTAAAGAAAAATGGTAATAGCAACATAAACATCACCTCAGATATTTGTCCGATCGTCATCATTCCTGCAGGACCAATTTCCGACCCTAACATATTTATGGATGCATTTATCTCATTTAAATACTGCGATGCAAGTTGATAATAAAACCCCAGGGGAATACAAATTAAAACGGATGCAATGAAAAAAATAAAATAGTTTCGGTCCTTTAACAATTTCAGTGCATCCAGTCCCAAAATTTCAGTGATCGATACTTTATCTCCTTTTGAGATTTTAGGTGGTGTTTTAGGAAGGGTAAAACTAAATACTCCCAAAACCACAGAGGCAATTGCAGTCATTATAAAAGTATTCTTTAACGCTCCTTCAGCGACATTTTCTGGAGCATCCCATTTAAAAATTAGACTTATGAAAATCAACCCAGATATTATCCAGCCTATAGTCCCAAAAACCCTAACAAAAGCAAATTCTTTTGAAGGATCTTTCATTTGGTTGAATGAAACCGAATTCACCAAAGCCAATGTTGGCATGTAAACAATCATGTATCCAAATATATAGGGAACAAAAACCGACATATTATCAGCCGATGCCATTTGATACATTAAAAATGCACCTATTAAATGAAGCACCCCTAAAATACGTTCTGCATTAAAGTACCTGTCTGCAATTAAACCAATGATAAATGGTGCAATGATAGCTCCCCAGGACTGGCTTGAAAAAGCAAGAGCGGTCTCTGCCCCGCTTGCATTCAATGTTTTCGATAAATAAATTCCTAAGGTAACAAACCAACCGCCCCAAATAAAAAATTCGAGGAACATCATAAAAGACAGCTGGATTTTGGTTTTTATATTCATGTTGTGCTTAGTCGGTTCTTCATCGTTTGTAATGCACAAAATCCAATGGGTCCGGAGCAAAACCTGCTTTCCGGATTTCGACCATAATTTGTGCTCTATGGTGCGTAGAGTGGTTGATCACATGAAAAAGGATATCTTTCATTTGATTGGCAAAGGTCCTTCCCTCGCTGTTTTCGTACTCCAGCCTTTTTTCAAAATTATCCGTATTGGTGATAATTTCAAAAGAAGTGCGTTGGTTTTCATAGTGGATATCTTCCCATTTAACAAAAGAATGTATATCCCATACCCCTAACACACTTGGAATGCCCAACATTCTGTGATTCCAGATATGATGGGCATTTAAAATGTGACTAAAAAGTCTTTCAACGTTGTCTGGCACCTGATCCATGGTACCACACTGCCGAATTATTGTTTTGTTACAATAAAAATTGTAATCGAACAGTTCATGAAAAAATGACTTCATGGACCTATTTACATAATTAATCTTACTCTAGAACTTTTTCAATCAATTTTTTGGTGGCCACAATACCTTCTTCCTCGCTCAGTTCAGCACCTTCGTATTCCACTCCGACAAAACCTTCGTATCCTGATTCAAGTACAATATCCATCATTTTAGGATAGTCCACTCTAGTCTCGTAACCTTCTTCATCAAAGCTGTACGATTTGGCGCTTACACCTTTTGCATAGGGCATTAATTCTTTTACGCCTTTGTACTTGTCATATTCTTCCAAACATGCTGAAGAATAGTAATCACCAGCTTCTCTTTTGATGCAGAAGTTTCCAAAATCTGGTAACGTTCCACAATTTTCCATTCCAACCTGCTTCATTACCTCGGCCAACATCTCTGCATTTGATGATGGTCCACCATGATTCTCCACGATAATGTTGATGTTTTTATCTTTTGCATAAGTTGCCAATTGGGTAAGTCCGTCTACAGAAGCAGGCATCCAAACTTCTGGGTCCATACTTCCGTTCAAGTTTACTCGAATGGAATGGCACCCCAAAGCAGCGGCGGCATCGACCCATTTGTAATGGTTTTCTACAGCTTCTTTTCTTTTGGCAGCATCTTCAATGGCAATATCACCTTGTCCATCAACCATAATCAATAAATTGGTGAGCCCATACTTTTCGCTTTCGGCCTTACTTATTGCCACCCAATTATTCATGGCTTCTTCCGAAAAATTGGCAGGCTGTAGTTCCTTGTAGTATAAAGCACTTACATATTCCAAGCCTTCAAATCCCCATTCATTGGCTTTTTCTGCAAAAGTGTACGGATCAACTCCTTCTTCTAAAATCATTTTGTGCAAAGACCATTGGGCCAACGATAATTTAATATCCGGCTTGGTCTCTTCGTCTACAACAACTTCGGCAGTGGTTTCCTCTGCGTTTTCTTTCTTAGGATTTTGCTTACAGGAATAAATTCCCAATAGAGCGACTGCAAATAAGCTTAAAATGCTGTTTTTAGCTAAACTTCTTCTGTTCATATCTTTAGTTAGTTAATTTAATGTGGAACTCAAAAACTACAACGTTATAGTGTTGAATTCTCAATAAACATAGGGTTTAAATGTAGAAAATTAATTTAATAATTAATACATTTAGCAAATAAACAATCCGAATAAATGAGTAAATTTTATTACAACCAGGAACAGGAATCCTATGATGCCATTGTGGTAGGAACGGGCATCAGCGGCGGTTGGGCCGCTAAGGAACTGTGTGAAAACGGTCTAAAGACTTTGGTCTTGGAACGTGGCCCGATGGTTAAACACCGTGAAGATTACCCAACGGCCAATAAGGACGATTGGGATTTTCCACATGCAGGAAGAGCCACTAGAGAAGACATTAAACAACAAGAAAAACAATCCAGAACAGGGTATACCACTGGGGCTGCCTCCAAGCATTGGTTCGTCAACGATTTAGAACATCCTTACAACGAAACCAAGCGCTTTGATTGGATGCGTGGGTACCATGTGGGTGGACGTTCCATTATGTGGGGACGTCACAGTTACCGTTGGAGCGATATTGATTTTGCCGCCAACAAGAATGAGGGCATAGCAGTTGACTGGCCTGTTCGCTATAAAGATATTGCCCCTTGGTATGATAAAGTGGAAAGCTTTATTGGGGTTTCTGGTGAAACTTTGGGACTTCCACAATTGCCCGATGGCCAATTTGAGCCCATGATGGAATTGAACTGCGTAGAGGACCATGTTAAAGGTAAGGTTGCCGAGCATTTTGATGGTCGTGTGGTAACTGCTGGTAGGGTGGCCCATATAAATAGTGACAAAAAATTCGAAGGGGACGGTCGTGTGCGTTGCCAGTTTAGAAACAGATGTATCCGAGGATGTCCTTTTGGAGGCTACTTTAGCAGTGTTTCCTCTACCTTGCCTACAGCAGAGCGAACCGGTAATCTTACTTTAAGACCAGATTCCATCGTTCATGAAGTGATCTATGACCCAGACACCAAATTGGCTACAGGAGTTAAAGTAATCGACAGGGAAACCAAGGAAGAGTTTGTGTTTAAGGCAAAAGTAATTTTCCTATGTGCATCAGCCATTGCTTCCACATCCATTTTGATGCAATCCAAATCTGATAGGTTCGAGAATGGATTGGGTAACGATTCTGGTGAATTGGGCCATAATATTATGGACCACCACTTTTTGGTAGGCGCCAATGGAAAGTTTGAAGGATTTGAGGACAAATTTTACAAAGGAAGAAAACCCAATGGAACCTATATCCCAAGATTTAGAAATTTGGGTGGTAATTCGGATATGAAAGATTTTGTTCGAGGCTATGGTTACCAAGGTGGAGCCTCTAGAGGAAACTATGAAGAGTTAGTTGCTGAAGCTACATACGGTTCCGCGTATAAAGATGCTGTACTTACACCTGGTGGCTGGACCATGAACATGCTTGCGTTCGGTGAGATTTTACCATACCATGACAACAAAATGATCCTTGACTACGACAAACTGGATAAATGGGGATTGCCCACCGTAACTTTTGACGCGGAAATCAGACAAAACGAACTGAACATGCGTAAGGATATGCAGGACCAAGCTGTTCAAATGTTGGAAAAATCGGGAGCTAAAGATATTACTCCTTATGACAGACCTTATGCTTTGGGTCTTGGAATTCACGAAATGGGAACCGCCCGTATGGGTCGTGACCCTAAAACTTCTGTGGTGAACGGACACAACCAAGTACATGCCTGTAAGAACGTTTACGTGACCGATGGAGCCTTTATGGCATCCGCCAGTTGTGTAAACCCTTCGTTGACCTATATGGCCTTCACTGCCAGAGCTGCCAACCATGCGGTACAAGAACTTAAAAAAGGAAACATATAATGGAAAGAAGATCAGCACTCAAAAATATGGGGATGGCCTTCGGGTACGCCGTGGCCACCCCTACCTTACTGTCCCTGTTGAACAGCTGCAAGGACCAACCGGCATTTGCGGAATGGACACCCAATTTCCTGGATAAGGACAAGGGATTTGCCCTGGCACAGACCTTGGACGTGATCCTTCCAAAGACCGACACGCCTTCGGCCACCGAAGTGAACGTGCACACCTTTATCGATGCCTATCTGGACGAGGTGATGCCACTGGAACAAAGGGACTTTGTGATGATGAAGATGGACAAGTTCTACGACAAGGTATTGGCCGATTCGGGCAAGGCATCTTTGATGGACATTGAACCAGCGGACATAGAGCCGGTTCTCAAGACCTATCTTACCAAACGTTCCGACGAGGAGGAGGAACTGCAATCCGAGGCCATCATGAATTACATGGAAGCTATTATGAAAGGTGGGGAGGCAAGCCTGGACGATGAGATCTCCCGCTTTTCTTTCGCGACCGAATTGAGGGATCTGGCCACTTGGGCCTACAAATCATCTGAATATGTGGGTGAAGAGGTTTTGGCCTATCTGCCGATTCCAGGTGAGTATGTTGCCTGTGGGGACCTGAACACCCTTACCGGTGGAAAAGCTTGGTCTATCTAAATAGCAAACTATTTAAAGATGAAACCCTCCAATTTTTGGAGGGTTTTTTATTTAAAAAAATACCTCGGAACGTTCTTATGTGGGGTGAACATTTCCGAGGCATAAATCAATAAACACTATCACGTGTGCTGATATAGTTCAGCACAAACTACAAAAGAGTTCTATTCTTTAAAAAAGGAACAGATTTGGCAAAGATTTAAAATTGAATAGAAATGATGAAAAAATTAACATCAAAAACAGCGCAAAGTTTTTAACATAAAATGTTGACATCTAGGTGTGCACGCAAAAACCACATTGTTTGCTCTCAATTTTAAAACAAAAAAAAGCCACGAAACATTTGCTGTTTCATGGCCTATAAACGTATGACGAAATACAAAATATATTACCAAAGCGTACGGCCTCTTCGTAAAGTTAATCCATATCCTTCCTCAAATTAGGTAGTTCCCCCGAAACCCAATATCGAATCCAGATAAAAACTTTATCGAAGATTTTATTTTGCAAGCGGTTTAACAATCAGATGATTGGTTGCTGTGGCCGTACAATTTATTTTGGTAATACAATAATTTTAAGAACAAGTGTCGAATTCCTTATTTTTTCACCAATATGTTTTCCATACTGGCATCTAACTTATCCGTTTTGGACTGGGATACGACTGCAATAACCAGTGCTACTACAAAAATCAAAAAAAGCACAATGCATTTTCTCATAGCGGGTTATTTTTATTAGGGCGAACCCTTTTTTGACAGTTCGAATATAGAGAACAATAGGAATGAGCTTTAAAGGCTATGTATAAACTGTACTTTTTTTTGTATAGTTGGTGTTTGAATATTACGCGATCTATGCTTTAGTTCATGAAACATATAGTCCAACAGGCCTGGTTACACCGATAAATCTTAAGGATTAACATTTTATACCAATTATACGTGCTATTTATCCATTAACACATAATTCTAGTGTTATAAATGGATAAATTCTAAATTTGATTTTACAGATACCTCATTCTATGTTAGAAGCAGTTATAGTTGACGACGAGATAAAAGCACTTCAGAGTTTAAGTTGGGAGTTAACCAATTTAAGTGATGAAGTGGATATTATTGCGTCCTTTACAGATGCGAGGGAAGCCTTGGATTATTTGGAGCACAACACACCAGATTGTTTGTTTTTAGATATTGAAATGCCTGCAATGGATGGCTTTCAATTCATTAAAAACCTAAAGAACAAAAACTTTCCGGTGGTAATCACAACAGCATACAACCAATATGCCCTGCAAGCTTTGAAGAACGAAGCCATTGACTATCTGTTAAAACCCATCGACACGGATGACCTTGAAATTACCATCGCCAAAATAAAAAAATACAATGCAAAAAGCCTGACGGTTGAACGTCTTGAAAAAATTTTGCTTAACTTCAATTCAGAATCGCACAGTAAGAAAATAACCATTAATACTGATGGTAAACTGGTGTTTTTGAATAGTGATGACATTCTTTATGCGGAATCTGATGGCAACTATAGCACCATCTTTTTAAAAGACGGCCAGAAAATATTACTGACCAAAAAGCTAAAGGAAGTCAATGCGCTGTTGCCAGAATCCAGTTTTTTTAGGATTCACAACTCATATATCATCAACCTCAACAAAATAAAAGAATTTCTAAAAACCGACGGTTACGTGGTTTTGGAATCGAATCATAAAATACCTGTTTCACGTCAAAAAAAGTCCGATTTTTTGGATATGCTTTAAATTGCAAAATTTCCCGTGCCCATCGTAAAGTTCAAACAAGTCGAAACCCTGCATCGAGTAACTCGAACTACTCTGGTTTTTCTATTGTTTCTTGTCTTCCAAATTTTACCCGCACAAGAAATCTCCGAAGAATTTAAGGAAGTTGCTGAAACCCTTGTTAAACTTAGGTCTCCTAGTTATGAATCACTTGATGAAGATCTTGATGAATTCAAGAATGACACTACGCTGATTCGCTATTTTGACCAAGTCGCCAACGAATATCATTATTTAGAAGGTCGAGCCTATGCCTTAAACCTATTGGGCAGAAGTTACCGAAACCTTTCCCAGTTCCAAAAATCAGTAGATCTTCACGATAAAGCACTTGCAATTTCGGAAGAGGCCAATAGTCTAGATTTTAAAATATTAAGTTTAAATATGCTAGGTGTAGTCTATCGAAGAATGGACGCTATAAAGACTGCTTTGGATTATCACCAACAAGCTTTGGAACTTGCAGAAAACGTGGAGAACCCTTCTCACCATATTAAGCGAAGCATTAATGTCTCGCATAATGGAATTGGCAACCTTTATCTAACCCTAGAGCAATACGACCAAGCTATTGTACAATTTGAAAAAGCATTGGATCTGGAAGAAGAGCTGGTCAATAAATTGGGATTGGCCATCAACTACCAAAACATTGGATATTGTTTGGAGCAAAAGGGCGATTTGGATGGAGCATTGGAAAACTATCGAATATCCTTAGCCTATAATGAAGATATTGATTCTGATTCTGGTAGGGTGATCTGTAAAAACAGTTTGGCCCAAATCTATCTGAAACAAGATATGCCCTATGCAGCACTTACCTTGTTAAACCCGCTAAAAGATGAATCCAAAAGAATAGGAGATCTATATATTGCCTCCTATGTTTATATAAATTCTGGCTGGGCCAACACTAAGTTGGGCAATTATGACCAAGCCTTTGAAGAAATTCAGGAAGGTCTGGACATGGCACAATCCAGAAACATGCCCAGCAATATCCTCTATGCCTATCAAAAAATGTCGGACCTGGAAAATGCTAGAGGAGATTATAAAGCTGCCTACGAAATGTACAAAAAGGCAGATGAGTACGACAAGCAAATTTCGAGCGCGATCAATTTAAGGTACATGAACGATATCATCGAAAAGTATGAAGATGATAAAAAGAACAATCAAATTGCTGTTTTGGCCGCTGAAAATGAACTCGTCCGCCTGCGCCTAAAAAAGAATGAGACCACATTTTTGGTAAGTGCCTTGATTGTTGGCCTTATTTCATCCATTCTATACATTTTGTACCGCCAATACCAGAGCAAAAATGAAAAGCGTGTGCTTACCTTGGAGCAAAAGATGTTGCGTAGCCAAATGAACCCTCATTTTCTGTTCAACTCGCTAAACTCCATTAAGCTCTACATCATTAATAACGAACAGAAAAATGCCGTGCACTACCTCAACAAGTTTTCCAAATTGGTACGGAAAATCTTAGAGGCTTCTTCCCAAAAAGAAATTTCCCTCGCCGAAGAATTGGAAACGGTAGAATTGTATATGAATATCGAAAACATTCGATTCTCCAATGAAATCAATTTTAAAATCAATGTAGAAGACGATATCAATATCGATAACATTAAAATTCCATCATTGACCCTACAACCTTTCTTGGAAAACTCACTTTGGCATGGTTTGTCACCAAAAGATGGTGAAAAGAGCATCCAGATTAATGTAAAAAATAAAGACCGAGGCCATGTGAGCATTGAAGTGATAGACAATGGTATTGGTAGGACCATGGCCGAAGTAAACAAGGAAAACCGTGTACTTAAAAAGAAGTCATTGGGTATCCATATTACAAAAGAACGTTTGGCCAATTTCTCAAGGGACTATCAGAACAAATTCGATGTGGATATTATGGACTTGTTCAACGAACATGGGGACCCAAACGGCACCAAAGTAATATTGGATATCCCTACGATTTAGTGTTTTCTTCAGCCACTTGTTCCAATTCTTTATACCAAGCTTCACCAAATTTTTGAATCAGGGCATCTTTCACAAACTTATAAATTGGAACTTTTAGTTCTTTTCCCAAACTACATGCTGGGTCGCAAATTTCCCATTTATGGTAATTCACAGCAGTAAATTCTGTGTACTCTCGGGTTCTAACAGGGTATAAATAACAAGATATCGGCTTTTTCCATTTGGTGGCACCAGCTTCATAAGCTTCCTCAAGACCGCATTTAGCAACACCTTGTTCGGAGAAAACAACGTAAGCACATTCGTTATTGTTCACCAACGGAGTTTCCCATTCCCCATCTTCTCCTTTTACAAAAGCACCTTGCTCCTCAATGGTTTTTATACCCTCTGGACGAAGAAATGGTTTTGCATCCTCATAGACGTTTACCAGTTTATCCGTTTCAAAATCTTCCACAGGGGCACCATACTCCCCTCCTACACAACAAGCACCCTTGCACGCATTCAAATTACACACAAAGTCGTTTTCCAATATATCTTCGGAAACAATGGTTTTTCCTATCTGGAACATATCAGCTTTCTAACTTTTGGACAAAGGTAAATTAAAACCCAAAATTTGATGTTTTCTAAACCATTTTATGTGATCCAAAAGTCTTTTTTACTCGTACATTTGCAGCCGAAAATTTGGAACCATGAATTTTGACCTTAAAGAAATAGCAACTGCTGGAATGATTTTGTTTGCCGTAATCGATATTTTGGGCAGTATTCCCATAATTATCTCTCTTCGGAACAAAGTGGGACATATTCAGTCCGAAAAAGCCTCTTTGGTGGCCGCATGCTTAATGGTCGCCTTTTTATTTGTAGGTGAAAGCATACTTTCGTTGATTGGGATTGATGTGAATTCCTTTGCCGTGGCAGGTGCTTTTATTATTTTCTTTTTGGCCATCGAAATGATTTTGGGCATAACCCTGTATCGTGATGATGTCCCAGAAACAGCTTCCATTGTTCCTATTGCCTTTCCATTGATTGCAGGTGCAGGTACCCTAACATCTATTTTGGCTTTAAGGGCAGAATATCATGTAGAGAACATCATTGTGGCGATAATTATTAACATTATCTTTGTGTATATCGTGCTTAAATCCAGTTCAAGAATTGAACGCATATTGGGTCAGAACGGCTTGAATGTCATCCGCAAGGTGTTTGGAGTTATTCTTATGGCCATTGCCGTTAAGCTTTTTGCAGCGAACATCAACCAATTATTCGAGCACGGCATTTAAAGTATACCCATGAATAAAACTTTAGCAATTATCCTGATTATTTTGGCATTGGCACTTATTGCCTACAATGTAACCATGGTAAATTTTGACAACCCCCTTCAAGGTGATAGTACCGTAGCATTGATAGGCATTGTGGCCTCTTTGTGTGCCATTGTGCTGATTCTGATTTTCATGACCTCTAAAAAAATAGAGAACAAGCTTAAAAAGTAGTTGTTTTACTATTGTCTTAATCCTACAGCCCCTATTTGAGATTGGTTCATCACCGTTTCATCAATGGTCTTCACCTTTTGGAGCATTGCATCGTATTCCCCTTTTATTTGGGCCGATACGTTTGGTGAAAACAACTGTTCTGCAATATTGGCCTTTAAATAAGCTTTTATTTTATCCTCGTAGGCGTAGAAATCCAATTTTATCTTTCTGTCGAGAACAAACTGGATGAAATTATCGAACAGGATATCATCTACTTTGAAATTATCCAAAAACTCGTTTTGATCATAGTCGTCATAACGGGTTCTATCCTCTTCTAAATGCTCGAAAATGAAACGGGCAAAAAACTGGTAGGTATCATCCATACTTTCAATGGCCTCTTCCTGATTGCTGCCTATCGGCACAAACACATCTGGAATAATTCCACCACCACCGTAAACTATCTTTCCCTTTGGGGTCACAAACTTAAGAGAATCGGCCACTTTTATGCTATCTGCAGACGTCAACTCCCCATTGGAATAGCGTTCCATAAACTTTTTATAGTAATCATGGTTGCCATCTTTATAGGATTTTTGAATGGAACGTCCTGTTGGGGTATAATACCTGCTCACTGTTAAACGAACTGCAGAGCCATCGCCCAAATCCATTTCCCGCTGCACCAAACCTTTTCCAAAAGATCGCCTACCCACAATAGTCCCCACATCGTTATCTTGAAGTGCTCCCGCTATGATCTCACTGGCCGAGGCAGAACGTTCATTGATCAACACAAAAACAGGCTTGTCTTCGAAATCTCCTTTTTTGGTGGCATAGGCCTTTTCGATTTTTCCCCTTTTGTTTTTAGTGAAAAGGATAAGTTTGTCATCCCCTAAAAATTCATCGGCCAACTTTTCTGCAATGCCCAAATAACCACCTGGGTTATCCCTTAGGTCAAGGGTGAGTTTCTCGGCACCCCGCAATTTTAATTTCCTAAGGGCATCTTTAAACTCATCGAATGTAGATTCGGCAAAACGGTTGATTTTGATGTAGCCCATATCGTTGGTCATCATATAATAGGCATCCACACTTCGAATTGGTACTTTATCACGTACCACATCAATATCCATTAATTTATTTTCCGTTTTTCGGAAGACTTTTAGGTTCACCTTGGTGCCAATCTTTCCTTTTAGCGTGGAAACCACATCGTCGTTCGGCATTCTTTTTCCGAATAAAGTATCATTACCCGCCATTAAAATGCGGTCTCCTGGTTTTATTCCACTGATGTAACTTGGGCCATTTTTTATGGTTCTTATTACGGTGATGGTGTCGCGGTACATATAAAAGCTCACTCCGATTCCGGCAAAATCTCCTTTCATGCTTTCGGCCACATCCTTCATTTCATCCTTTGGAATGTAAACAGAATGCGGATCTAGCTTACCCAGAATATTGTTCACGGTAACATCTACAATGCTATCGGTGTCCACATCATCTACATATTCGTAGTCGATATAATCAATAAGGCGATTGAGTTTATCTTTTTTGGAATTGGTGGAGAACAACTTCTCTGGAGAATCGTTAAAATGAAGTTTGCCCCCAATAAAAATCCCCAAGGCAACTGCCAAGGCTAGTAAGGTGGGCCATATATATCCTTTGATCTTTTTCATTAAGCAATGAGGTTTTAAACCATTTCTTCCAGCACGGGCAAATGTACCATTTCAACGCCCGCTCTTTCCAGGAACTGTATTCCGGAATCATCTTTGTACGCCCTTTTATACACCACACGTTTTATGCCAGCTTGATGCACCAGCTTGCTACACTCTCTACAGGGAGACATGGTGATGTACAATGTTGCGCCTTCACAGGTTTGGGTAGAAGAGGCCACTTTAAGAATCGCATTGGCTTCGGCGTGCAGAACATACCATTTGGTGTACCCTTCATCGTCCTCGCAAAAATTTTCAAAACCGGTCGGTGTACCATTATACCCATCCGAAATGATCATTCTATCTTTTACGATAATGGCCCCAACTTGTCTTCTTTTACAATAGGATAGTTTACTCCATTCCAAGGCCATGCGTAAATACGCCTTATCGTACTTTTCTTGTTTGCTCTCCTTCATAAATCAGAAAAAACACTGATAATTAATTAAATATACCTGTATTGAAAGACCCTTACAACCTTATTCGATAAAATTTAACGTAAGTGCTACAACGGGAACGTTGCAATGAGCAAGGGTATTGTTATGGCAATGATCAAAATAGAGGCTGCTCCGATAAAAATTTTCCTTTTCACCTTGAATATGTCCAAAACTAAAAACGCTATGGTCAAAACCATCAAGATAATGGTCAGTTGAGACAATTCTATACCAGTAGCGAATCCCAATAATGGTGTGATTTTGTCCTCCTCTTCCGCCATCAGCATTTTAAAATAATTGGAAAAACCAAAGCCATGTATCAAACCAAAAAATGCGGTTGCCACTACGTGCAAAAATATCCCAACATCCAATGCTTCCTTATACACATAGGCAAAATTAAAAATTGCGGTAAGTAGAATGGTCACCGGAATCAAAAATTCGATTAGACCTACATCAACAGTGAAAATTTCATAAACCGAAAGGGCCAAGGAGGTACAATGCGCCACCGTAAAAATCGTAGCCAGAAGCAATACACGTTTCCATTGCTTAAAGGTAAAGGGAACTGCTAAAGCGGAAAGAAATAGAATATGATCGTAGGCATTAAAATCCAATACATGATCTAAACCCAATTTTATATAAAACCAAAACTCTTGCATCATCTTACACCTTAAGTTATTCCTCTTTCTTTTTGAATGGTCTCATAAGCTTTCTGAACCTCTTTGAACTTTTCTTCGGCCCCTTTCCGTATAGCCTCATTTTCGGTGATCACACGATCGGGATGGTATTTTTTTGCCATGGTTCTATAGGCTTTTTTTACTTCATCGTCAGTGGCATTTTTACTGATCTCGAGAATTTTATAGGCATTATCGGCGGCTTCAATAAACATGGCCATAATGCTTTCATAATCACTTCGCCCTACACGCAAATACCCAGCAATCTCACGTAATTTTTCTACTTCGGCTTTGCTAACCTGACCATCTGATTGTGCAATGCCAAACAAAAAATGAAGCAACTGCAAACGCACCTCATAGCGGGTACGCTGCTCCATAAAGGCACAAATGCGTTGGGCAGATACCTCACGTTTTTTGATCACCTCGTTAAAAGTCCGAAAAATGGCGTTTGATTTTTCCTTACCGTAAGTACTTAAAAAATACTGTCGAACATAATCCAATTCCCTTTGGTTCACCTGTCCGTCAGCCTTGATTATAATGGAGCAAAGTGACAACAAATTGAGTTCAAAATCGGCAGGGGACACCGATTGTCGGGTATAATCTTGGAAAACAGTCCTTGCTTTATTGCCCGAGCCACTGAAATTATCCAAAAAAGTACCTACAATAAAACCCAGCACAGCACCAGGAAATCGAAATAAAAAATAGCCGAGAAAGGCGGCCACCCATTTGATCATGCTTTAAAATTTAAAGGTCAAATATAGGGCTTTGATCAGTAAACAAGGCGTTAAGCAATGTTAAGGGTGATGAAAAAACGCTCATAATAGCTTATCTTTGAGGTGTAATTAAAAAAAGTACTATGTATCCAGAAGAATTGGTAAAACCTATGCGCGCAGATTTGGCCACCGCCGGGTTTGAAGAATTACATACGAGCGAAGCTGTAAACGACGCCCTTAAAAAGGAAGGCACCACTTTGGTAGTGGTAAATTCCGTTTGTGGGTGCGCCGCGGCAAATGCCAGACCCGCAGCTAAATTAAGCCTTCAAAACAGCAAAACACCAGATAATTTGGTGACTGTATTTGCTGGGGTGGATATGGAAGCTGTTGCCACCGCAAGAAACCACATGGTTCCTTTCCCTCCTTCATCACCAAGTATGGCCTTGTTCAAAGATGGGGAATTGGTTCACATGATCGAAAGACACCACATTGAAGGTAGACCTGCAGAACTTATCGCAGAAAATTTAATGGAAGCTTATAACGAGTTTTGCTAAATCCACTTTCATAACCGATTAGAATGACCACCCTTTAGGGTGGTTTTTTTATTTTTACACCAACCTAAACATAACAACCGTGCAAAAAATCCTGTCTTACCCCTTAACAATTATTTTCTTTCTATTTTTTGGTTTGGCACTGGTCATTTTTCATCCTATTCAATGGGTGTGCCTAAATGCTTTTGGCTACAATGCCCATAATAAAAGTGTTGCCATCCTTAATTTGACTTTAATGCGATGCACCAATATTTTAGGCACCCAATATTCCTTTGAAAACAACCAACAAATTCCTACCGATCGACCATTAATAATTGTAACCAACCACCAAAGCATGTACGATATTCCACCAATAATTTGGTATATGCGCAAATACCATCCAAAATTTGTGAGTAAAATTGAATTGGGAAAGGGTATTCCCAGCGTTTCTTACAATTTAAGACATGGAGGTTCAGCATTAATTGACAGAAAGGACCCAAAACAATCCATTTCAGAACTACAGAAATTGGGAAAATATATTGAAGAACATAAACGAAGTGCTGTGATTTTTCCAGAGGGCACCCGAAGTCGAACAGGAGTTCCCAAGCCATTCCACACAACAGGGCTAAAAGTATTGATCAAAAATGCACCTTCAGCCTTAATTGTACCCATCAGTATAAACAACTCCTGGAAATTATTGCGTTTTGGACAATTTCCAATGGGATTGGGATCACATGTAAAATTCAAAGTGCATCCACCAATGGAAATAGAAGGAAATATAACTGAATTGATCTTAAAGGTTGAAAAACAAATCGTGTCAGGCGTAATCCCAAACTAATGCATAAAGACCAACTGGTACAAAATACCATTGAATTTGTAAAAAAAGAATTGGAAAATGCCGAAGGTGGACATGATTGGTTCCATATTGAGCGGGTTTTCAATACTTCAAAGCTGATCTTACAAACTGAGGAAGCCGATGAGACCGTAGTTCAACTCGCTGCTCTTTTACACGATATTGCCGACCCTAAATTTCATGATGGAGATGAATCTATAGGTCCAAATGTGGCTCGAACCTTTTTACAAAAACAAGCTGTTTCAACAGAGATTATTGAACATGTCGTGAATATCATCAAACACATGTCCTTTAAAAATAGCCTTGAAAATAATGGGGAAACATTCTCTTCTTTAGAACTTCAAGTAGTGCAAGATGCGGACAGGTTAGATGCAATTGGAGCCATTGGCATTGCAAGAGCTTTTAATTATGGTGGTTTTAAAAACCGGGAACTCTACAATCCTTCCATTCCACCCAACCTCAACATGACCAAAGAAGAATATAAAGCTTCCAAAGCTCCAACCATCAATCATTTTTATGAGAAACTATTACTTCTAAAAGAAAAAATGAACACAGTAACCGGTAAAAAACTGGCAGAACAGCGACATCAGTTTATGGTGGACTTCCTTGATCAGTTTTACAAGGAATGGAACGGCAGATAATCCCATTACCTTTTTTGTATCTTGTGGTAGCATAAATCAAACTAAACAAAATGCAAAGAAGAAAGTTCATTAAAAATGCGGCAGCCGCTTCGGCTGCTTTTTCGATTGTACCCAGCCATGTGTTGGGAAAAACACATGTTCCACCCAGTGACACCCTATACGTAGCCGGTTTTGGTGTTGGAGGAAGAGGAAATGGTGTTTTAAGAGGATTTAACGACACTGGAAAGGTGAAATTTGTCTCGTTTTGCGATGTTGACGACCGACGAGCCAAAGAGACCTACGAACTTTTCCCAGATGTAAAACGATATAAAGATTTCCGCAAAGTGTTTGATGAGCAACTAAGCGATATAGATGCCATTATGGTGGCCACTCCAGATCATACGCATGCCACTATTGCGTTACCTTTTATGCGCGAAAAGAAACATGCTTATGTGGAAAAACCATTGACCCACAATATCTATGAGGCTCGTTTAATGACCCAAGTGGCCAAAGAAAATGGTATTGTGACCCAAATGGGCAACCAAGGAGCATCGAGTGATGATAGCAGGATTGCCCGTGAATGGGTAGAATCTGGTATAATTGGAAAAGTGCACACCATTGATTGTTGGACCAACCGCCCTGTGTGGCCACAAGGTGTGCCCATGCCCACAAAAAGAGATCGTATTCCAAGAGAATTGGATTGGGACCTTTGGTTGGGACCTGCTGCTATGCGTGATTATAACGATGCCTATCTTCCATTTAAATGGAGAGGATTCTGGGATTTTGGAACTGGAGCATTGGGCGATATGGGCTGCCATATAATGGAAACACCATTTAGCGTATTGGATTTAGGATACCCAACCGAAGCTGAAGCAAGCTGCACCACAGTTTGGGTAGATGATTTTGTGGAAGCTGATTACAGTCACTCTTGTCCTCCCTCTTCTAAAATCCATTTAAAATTTGAACATGAGCACCATGGAGACATTGCATTAAACTGGTATGACGGGGGCATTAAACCTGATTTGCCAGATGAGTTGAAAGATGGCGAAACTATAGGTGACACTGGCGGTGGAACTGTTATGTATGGAGAAAAAGGCATATTGGTTTGTGATACCTATTCAAGAAATGCACGTTTACTGCCATCTGATATGATGGACCTTTACAAAGCACCCGCACCAAAATACCCAAGAGTGCCCGGAGGTATGGAAGGCCATGTTGCCAACTTTGTGGATGGATGTTTGAACGGCACGCCCACATCTTCCAATTTTGAGAAAGCGGGTAAACTGACCGAAACCGTATTGATGGGTAACCTGGCCGTAAAAGCATATCAATACAAAGAATTGCAACCTGGAAAAACGCCTTCTGATTGGAATCCATACAATTCTCCTGGAAGAAGAAAACTGTTATGGGATGGTGAGAACATGAAAATCACCAATTATGATAAAGCCAATGATTGGGTGACACGCGATTACCGCTCTGGGTGGGAATTGAAATAATCATTCTCATATAAAACTTTGTCAGTTCGAGCGCAGTCGAGAACCAAATGCAACGTTCTTTGCTGCGCTTTTTAGCTTGATACGAATTTCAAGAGTTCACTCAAATGCTTTAAAAGTGAAGCTTTATGCGTTTGAGTTTGACACTTGTTGATTGATCATAGTTATCAGAATAATTTCAACTGTCCATTTTTATAGCTTTGGTGCAATTCGTGGTTCAGTTTAGGAAAAACCTTGCTCTTAAAATATTTTTTTCGGGCCAATTGTGCCATTTCGTGAATTTGTTCTGCGATCTTGCCCTCTCCTTTGGTTCTGGTTCCAAATCGGCTGTCGTTAAGTGAACCACCATGGCAATCCTGAATTTGATGCAATACCTTATCCGCTCGATCTGGCATGGTTTTCTGAATCCAATCCGTAAATATTTGTCCAATAGCACCATTTAAACGAACCACGGTTAGCCCAAAAGAAAGAGCTCCATGTTCGGCAACGGTTTTTGCCAAAGGCAATAATTCGTGACTGTTTATGCCCGGAATCATAGGTGCCAACATCGCGTTTACTGGAATATTATTTTCTGCTAAAATCTTAATGGTTTTCAGTCTTTTTTGAATCGAAGCAGTTCGTGGCTCTAAAATTCTTCTAGTTTCTTCGGATAGGGAGGTCACTGAAATATGTACACCAACCAAACCATATTGGTTCAACTCATTTAGAATATCCAAATCCTTCAAAATCCATGCGTTCTTGGTAATGATGCCCACAGGATGACGGTACTTTAAAAATATCTCCAAACATTTTCGGGTTAAGCCAAACTTTTGCTCAGCAGGTTGGTAGCAATCCGTATTTCCGGATAATACAATGGTCGACGCCTTCCAGTTCTTTTGTCTCAATTTGGTTTCCAATAATTCAGGAGCTGATTTTTTCACCAAAATGCGCCTTTCAAAATCCAATCCAGCGCTATATCCCCAATATTCGTGGGTGTTTCGTGCGTAACAATAAATACATCCGTGTTCACAGCCTTGATAGGGGTTTAAGGAATAGGTCATCCCCACATCTGGACTGGTTACCTTGTTTACAATGGTTTTGGGAAAAATGGGAATGTATTGAGTAGCATTACTTTCCACTTCTTCACCTTCCAATCTACAGAATTCCAGAAAATCGTCCCTGGTTTCATACATATGTTGTAGAAACTTATTGGGTGTATTCTGTTGGGCTCCTCTTCCTCCTAAAAATAATTTGTTTGACAAAAATTGGCTTTATTCCAAATATATGGAATATTTCCAATTATTAAATTAAACATAGGTAAAAGGGTTAAAGGTTTTGATGAATTGATAGCTTCTCGACTGCGCTCGAATTGACAACAAACCACTAAAAGTTTATTGATAATTGTAAATAGTAGTATCAACCTTAGCACCGATTCCCTGTCTTTGCTCTTGCCTCCTTAAAGAGAAATGAAATTAATCGATTCAGCGCAAAAGGTAAATGGAAAGATTTCTCGTCGCAGGCTCTCTCGAAATGACAACATATTACTTATTGAAAATTGTTTACTGATCCATGAAATCTACCTTCACCAACTGTTTTTTGTTCCCTTGTTTAGCGTAAAAAAGCATTTTGTTTTCACGGTCGTCCTTTAAGGGCTTGGAAACCATTAAAGGCAATCGGGCTTCCTTGGAATCGATAATTTTCTCGTAGTCAATACTTCCATTTTCATCCAAAGAAATAATAAAAACATTACGGTTTCGACTGAAGCCCTGTTTAAAAATAAGTCGTTCGTTGTTGATCAAATCAGGAGATTCGGACGCGGTGCAAATGAAGAAATAGGTTTTACCGTTTTTGTAATACGAACTGTACGAAGCATAAGCGCCATCACCGCGGGTAACTTCTGTTTTGTTAATGTTTCTGGCCCAATCCAACGAACCATCCGGTGAAAGCTTTACACTAACAATATCATTATAATGATATCTTTCAATTTTTACTCGCTGTCCTGCACCCGTAACCTCCAATCCAGAGGTCACAAAGTATTCTTCAGCATTAAAGAAAATCTCATCTTTGGGTGAAACCACCACACTTTTAAAAATGAGGTTTTTAATCTCCTTATCTCCCTCCCTACCGAACTTATCGTCCATAAATTGCTGTGTAAAGGGATTATATTTTTGGGATTTGATGTTCAAGTTATTGGAATCAACATCAAAATAAGCAATACCATTGTACCGATTATCCTTTCTATCAGCATAAAACCCAACACAGACCAGTCTGTCTTTTACTATTAAAGGGTAAAGCGCTTCAGGATACTTCCCTGGGTCCACAAAAGACTGTGTCTGACTGCCTGATGCATCGATTTTGATAAGTTCATATTGGAATTTACGCTCATCTACGCGGAAACGTTTTCTTTTAAAATAAGCTTTCCCCACAATGTATGCCGTTTGAAGGTCTTGGGAAATGGCAACATTTTCAAACGCATAGTTCTTTTCCTCAATTTCAACTGAAAAATCATGTTCGAACCGCTGATTCAACGAAGTATCGAACAAATGGATCATATGCTTATTCTGCTTACCTCTTTTATGATGGGTACTGATCACAAAACCTGTTTTGGCTTCATTGAAGAGTATTGCCGTGGTGAATCCCTTTGTAAAATTACGATTATAATAATTTTTGCCTACAGGGTCATCTACTGGTTCCGAAGCAATGGAAAGTATTCTCTTTTCCTTAAAATTAAAGTTGATGATGGGGCTAGAATGCGCCCAATATTCGTATTCCCCTTTACTATTGTTGTAATTTATGAATAAGAGGTGTAATTGTCCATTCTTTAGAAAACCATCCACAAAATCCATCCCCTTGAGCTTGTAGTTAAACTCATTGATCAACTCAAGGTCACTGTTGTAGTGCTCAATGAGGTAACCTTTGGGTCTTAATACCAACCCTTGGTAATATGCACGGACCAAAATATAACCGCCTGAAGCATCTTCATCGATCGTCATTAGATTGGAGTAGCGATAGCGGTCTTGGTATTTTTCTCCAAAATCGTATGAAACGGGCATTTTTTGCGCATTGGAAACAATGCCAACACACACAAAACATAGGGTAAGCAGTAGGTTTTTACTCATGATTTGGCTTGGTTAATGCCACTGATCACGATCCAGGAAAATCTGCCTTTCGTTTATCCAAAAATGCGGAGGTGCCCTCTTGAAAGTCGTCGGTACCAAAGCAAGTGCCAAAAGCATCAATCTCCACTGAATAGCCATCAGCGTCATACTTAAAACCAGCATTTACCGCTTTTATTGCATATTTTATGGCCACAGAAGAATTATTCGATATCCTGCCCGCTATTTTGGCACAAACGGGCAACAATTCCTCAGGGGAGACCACATGATTCACCAATCCGTAGGCAAATGCTTTGTCGGCATCGATCATACCTGCCGTCATGATCATTTCCATGGCCCTGCCCTTTCCAATCAATTGCGGTAGCCTTTGGGTACCTCCATAACCTGGAATCACTCCCAAGGAAACTTCTGGTAATCCCATTCGCGCATTACTGTTGGCTATTCTAAAATGACATGCCATCGCCAATTCCAAACCTCCACCCAAAGCAAATCCGTTGATGGCTGCAATAACGGGTGTGGTTAAGTTTTCTACGAAGTCGAACAGTTTCTCCTGTCCAATCGCCGCCAGTTGACGACCTTCCTTCACAGAAAAATTGGCAAACTCAGAAATATCGGCACCGGCCACAAAGGCCTTTTCACCGCTACCTGTGATTACAATAACTTTAATCTCCGGGTCATCATCCAACTCCTTAAAGGCCACATGAAGTTCTTCGATGGTTCTTTTATTAAGTGCGTTGAGTTTACTTGGCCTATTAATGGTAATTATAGCCAAATTATTTTCTTCTTCTATATAAATGTTTTCGTAGTCCATATGTGAAGTTGTTGATTTAGATTGAAATGTTCAAACTAGTAAGCCGATTGTTCCTTAGGAAATTCGATGGTAAAAACAGTGCCCTTTCCTTGCTTAGAAGTAAAGTTAATGGTTCCGCCGTAGTTTTCCACAATGTTTTTTACCATTCCCAATCCGAGACCTGTACCACTGGATTTGGTGGTGAACTTAGGTTCAAACACGCGGTGTTTAAATTCGTCTGCTATGCCAACCCCATTGTCTGCCACAGAAATTTTTACCCTTTCACCTGCACTGGCCACCGTAACCAAAATGCGCGGTGCTTCAACCTCAGGAACTGCTTGAATGGCATTTTTGACCAAATTAGTAACTACTCTGATCAACTGGGTACGATCTAATTTGGCTATGATTTCCTTTTCATCAGCTATAAAATGAATATAGTCCTCGTTAAAGATCTCCAAGGCCAATTTTACCACATGCACCACATTTAAAGTTTCATTTTGCTGTGCTGGCATATCGGCAAAACTTGAAAATGCGGTGGCAATATTGCTCATGGTATCGATTTGCTGAATCAACGTATTGGAGAACTCATGCACTTTTTTATCTATTTCAGGATCTTTAGGGTCGAATTTCCGCTCAAAGCTTTGCACCGTCAATCGTAACGGCGTTAAAGGATTTTTAATTTCGTGGGCAACCTGTTTGGCCATTTCTCTCCACGCTTGCTCTCGTTCACTTCGGGCCAGTTTTACCGCGCTTTCTTCCAATTCGTCAATCATTCGGTTGTAAGAGGCCACCAAGGTGCCTATTTCCTCTCCTGGACTATCGATATAAATCTTTTCGTTTTGTCTGGTTAGATTGGTTCTATTGATTTTATCGGAAATGGTTTGCAGTGATCTTGTAATATATTTTGTGATGAAATAGGCCAAGATAATTGCCACGATCAACATCAAAAGATACACTAGGCCCAATCGCATTAAAAACTCTTTCAATTCCATGTTATTGAAGGAATTGTCTTCAAAATAGGGCAGGTTTAAAATCCCTATGGGCTTGAACTTTAAATCCAATATATAAGTGTAGGAGGATTGAAAGTCTTCGCCAGCGACGTGTTTTTCTTCAACTAACCTTGATTCTCCACTTCCCTGCAGATAATTCAACACCTCGGCATCCAAGCAAGCCGCAATGGAATCGGTATCAAAACTTGGTCTAGAGCTTTTGATAAGACTCCCTTCCAAATCATAAATATTGAAGTTTAAATCTTGAATATTGGCAATCTTATAGATTTCTTCGCTGAAAATCAACCCTAAGTTTTCGGTGTTGATAGGATAGGTGGTTTCCCTAAGCGCATAGGTAATGCTTCGCAAGATTTGTTGCTCTTTCCGCTCCAATCGAACATTGTGGTAGTCCTTGGACTGCTCTTTGTATTGATATACCGTAACCCCGGCAATCAAGACAGAAGCAACCACAACCAAGGTAATCATGGAAATGAAAATACGAGACCTTAAGGAAAGCTTTCTCAACAAATTTGCCTGATTTAAGGTTAAATTTAAGCAATTATTGAGCCAAACAAAGTGCAAACACAAGAGGAAAGTTTAAGCGCAAGTAGCAAGCTCAAACACAAGTATTGGTATTCTATTGAACTCGCACTTGAATTTGAGCTTGCATTGTGAACTTAAACCTCGACCTTTTTATGCATTAGGATTTCTATC
This sequence comes from Flagellimonas cixiensis, assembly GCF_042134615.1. Taxonomy (GTDB): domain Bacteria; phylum Bacteroidota; class Bacteroidia; order Flavobacteriales; family Flavobacteriaceae; genus Flagellimonas; species Flagellimonas cixiensis. The sequence goes on along the minus strand of NZ_CP169639.1, from coordinate 1,587,497 downwards.
CCTTACTTTTTTGTACCATCGAATACCGAGCATGAGAAGAATCATTAACACAAACATGCCCACTATACCATAGATCCAGTTAAAGGCGCTTTTTAGAATGACCAAAAAGACCACTGCAAACAGAATAATGGTCGCCACCTCGTTCCACATCCGCATAAATTTGGAAGTGTAATTGACCTCATCGCGCTGCAATTGCTTAAAAATTTGATGGCATTTAAAATGATATCCGAAGAGCAAAACCACAAAACCAAGTTTTACGTGCATCCATGCCTGCTCCAACCATCCTGGCATTAAAATCAGTAGCCAAATAGCCGTTAATGTGCACAAAATGGCCGAGGGCCAAGTGATAATATACCACAACCGTTTGGTCATCAACTTGAGTTGTTCAGTAAGAATCTCCTTATCGGGCGATGGTTTTTGACTTGCCTCAATGTGGTAAATAAACAGCCTAGGAATGTAAAACAAGCCTGCAAACCAAGTTACCACAAAGATTAAGTGCAAGGATTTTATATAAGGGTACAGCAATTTATCCTGTTTTTAAATGTTACATTCGAATAGCCCCCACGCCATTTTCCCAAAGTTTTTTATTGAAATTAGGAATGTCTGAATTCATTAAAGTTTCTGCTCGTTGCTTGAGACCAATCCATTGGGCATCCAATTCCTTTTTTCTATCTATTGATGGTTGATTGATCTGCGGTAATGAACTATCGCTATGGTTCATCAAAAATAAGTACTCTGCGGTAAACTTGTTGGGAAAATTCTCCACATCGTCATACGCTTTTGATTTTCGCTGCACCATATCACCATCCCAGGCTTTTAACTTCTTCAATAATGCTTCTCCTTCTTCTTTTAAGGTTGCCTTTTCCAAATCTTTTACCAGGCCTGTCAATTGATCTTGCACCTTTTTTAGGGTGTTTACCTTGTTGTGCATATCGGTAACATTAGCCTCAATTTCTGACATGAAGGTGTGGTATTCCTCAAAACGTTCTTGGGTGATTTCGGTGTTCGGTGCTTTAATGATAGATGCTTGGGTGTACACTGTCTCATCTCCAACCTTTAGGTTGATGGTATAGGCTCCTGGTGGTACTTTGTGTCCCGTAAAATTGGCTTCGATGTAAACGCCTGGCACCCCTGGAACAATCGGCGTTTTTAAATCCCAAACAAAACGGTTCAACCCTTTGGTTTTTCCTAAAGTAGGAGCAGGTGGGGCACTACCGCCATTATGAGGAACAAAACTTTCATCTTTTTTCGAAGACAAACTCCTAACCACTTTTCCTTTGCCATCCACTATTTCCATGGTCAACTCGGTGCTGTCCATTTTTTCTGGGAGATTGTAATAGATCACCATTCCATTGGCGGGGTTTACCCCTTCAAAAGTACTAGTGCCTGTTACACTTTTGGAACTGCTGTTCAACTGACTGCCCCAATATCCGTGAACGGTGGTTTCAGGTTGGTAAAGCTTCAAACTTTTGGTATCGCCTTTATATTGGGATAGTGTGGTGATATTATCCAAAATCCAAAAAGAACGGCCCGAAGTGGCCACGATCAAATCTCCTTGGTGTACTTTTAAATCTGTGATAGGGGTTTTAGGTAAATTCAACTGAAGGGATTCCCATTTTTTACCATCGTTCCAAGACACATAAAGACCTTTTTCGGTACCTGCGTACAACAAACCTTTTTGATCGGCATCCTCTCGAACTACTCTAGTGAAAGCACCGTAAGGAATTCCCTCACTAATATTGGTCCAACTTTTTCCATAATCAGAACTCTTGTACAATCCTGGCGTATAGTCATTGAACTTATATCGAGTGGTGGCAATATAAATGGTAGCTGGATCGTGTGGCGATACTTCGATGGCATTCACCAAACATTCCTTTAACCCCTTTGGGGTTATATTTTCCCATGAATCCCCTCCATTTTTGGTGATATGTACCAAACCGTCATCACTTCCAGAAATCAAAACCCCTTTTTCATGAGGTGATTCGATAAGGTAGGCCAAGGTTCCATAATTTTCTGCCCCTACTGCTTCATTGGTATAAGGCCCTCCTCCTTTTCCTTGCAATTCATCTTGATCGCGGGTAAGATCGGGTGAAATTTCTTCCCAAGTCACCCCATTGTCACGAGTTCGCAACACCAATTGCGCTCCATGGTAAAAAGTACCTGGCTCGTGTTTGGACCAAATAATAGGTGCATTCCAGTTGTAGAGGTATTTCATATCACGTGCATCGCGACCTAAATATTGAATGGGCGCCGCCATGATGTTGCTGGACATTTTGGATTCCATATCCAATAACTCAATAGTTCCCAAATAACTTCCTCCCATTACATAACGTGGGTTGTCTGGGTCAAAGGCCAAAAAGGCACTTTCGCCTCCAGCCGAATAATGCCAATCTTCCCTGCCAATACTCCATCGGCCCATGGATTGACTTGCAATTTTAACCGAAGTGTTATCCTGCTGACCTCCATAAATATTATACGGATAAAGATTATCGGTGTTTATTCTGTAAAATTGTGCGGTGGGCATATTGTCCAATAACGACCAGTCTTTCCCGTAATTAAATGTAATGGTTGCACCACCATCGTTCGCCATCACCATATTATTGGAATCGTCTGGGTTGAACCAAAGATCATGAGTATCTCCGTGGGGCACGGAAATGGTTTCCCATGTTTTTCCTCCGTCTTCGGAACGCATCATGGGTGCACTCAACACATACACCGTATTTTCATTATTGGGGTCTGTAAATACTTCAATGTAATACCAAGCCCGTTGCACCAAACGGTTATCACCACTCACCATATGCCAGCTATCCCCAGCATCATTAGACACAAACAACCCTCCTTTATCTTGATTGGAGTCACTTTCAATCAAAGCATACACTTTATCTGAATTAGCAGGACTTACTGAAATGGCCATTTTTCCTTTTTCCTCGGGTAGACCTTTGGTCATTTCTTTCCAAGTGTCACCACCATCGGTACTTTTGTACAATCCACTACCTGGCCCTCCACTGATCACTTTATTGGGTTTACGTTGATGCTCCCACATGGCGGCATATAGCACCAATGGATTGTTGGCGTCCATGGAAAGTTCAGCGGCTCCTGTTCCCTCATCAACATAAAGTATCTTCTCCCATGTTTTTCCTCCATCTTTGGAACGGTATACTCCTCTTTCTTCATTTGGAGCATACAAAGCACCTTGAGCGGCTACGTAAACAATATCTGGATTGGTCGGGTGGATAATGATTCGGGAAATATGCTGTGTTTTATCCAATCCTAGTTTGATCCAGGTTTTTCCTGCATCATTGGATTTGTACATGCCGTCCCCGTAAGATGTCATTACTCCCCTTGGAGCATGTTCTCCCATTCCGCAATACACAATATTAGGATTGGATGGTGAAACGGAAACGGCTCCAACAGATCCCATTTCAAAATATCCGTCGGAAATATTTTCCCATTGTCCGCCAGCATTCGTCGTTTTCCAAAGTCCCCCTCCTGTGGTACCCATATAATAGGTAAGTGGGTCACCTATCACCCCACTTGCGGTTACGGAACGTCCACCCCTAAAAGGGCCTATGTTCCTGAATTTCATGGGTTCAAAATATTCGTTGGCGGTCTGTGCAAAGGTTAGGGTTCCCCAAATGCCGCACAGCAAGAGCAATAATCCTTTTTTCATGATGATAATATGTGTTCTTCCTAAGGTTATAAAGTAAAAGCCCCTATGCAAAACATAAGGGCTTTATCTTGTTTTTATTCTTCGATGCTCAAATAGCTTAAATTAAGACTGTTGAACTCCTTGTTAAAGTCTGAAATTTCCTTATCGACCATGGCATCAAATTCCGTAAGTTGTTTTTTGATTTGGGCAGACAATTCATTTTTAACCTCGATATCCTGATCGGTTGGTGGGAAATCGTCCATAGATACCAAGCTGTTCAAGTGGCCCAACTTATTGGTCAACCTGATCGGGAAGTTCAAAGGATCTTGATTACTTCTGTTTTGGGTTTGGTACAATTCCTTTTCAATGGAGCCGAAATTCTCTTTCATGGTTTTGGCTTTTTCTACCAAAGCTTTGGTTGCTTCTTCATCTTTATATTTTTTGATGAATTCTTCCAACTTTCCATTTACAGCTCTTATTTTCTTGATGGATTGGTGCGCCAAATCCACGGTCTCATTCACTTCTGTGATAAAATCGTATTGCTTTTGCATATCGGCAATAGTAACCTCAGCCCTTGGATCTGGAAGAATGTTGAAATCCTCTGTTTGAGTTTCACCATTTACATTCAAGGTTACTTTGTAAGTTCCTGGAACTGCTTTTGGACCACTAAGGTTGGCCCACCACAGGATCATGCCGTCCAAACGTTCGGCACTTTTACCTCTTGTATCCCAAACATGGGTGTTACCTCCTTTTTTAACTTCCAACTTTTTGCCTCTTTCTTTAGAATAGGTGCTATAGGTTGCCAATGTATCCCCGTTCATCTTGGTGTAGGTAAGTGCTACACTGTCTTTTTCAGCAACATCTTTAAGATAGAAATGGGTAATTACGCCATTGGCCAAGTTGGTTCCTTCCGTTAAAGAAGGTCTTCTTGCTGCATTTCCTTTTGTTCTGTAGCTTTCTCTTGGTTGGTACAAAACAGTCTCAGCAGACTTTTTGGTGTCATCCAATTGGTGAAGCACCGTAAGGTCATCAATTACCCATACACTTCTACCTTGGGTAGCCACGATCAAGTTGTTGTCCTTAATGGTTAGATCGGTAATCGGAACAATGGGCAAATTCATTTGGAATTTCTCCCATTTGGCGCCATCGTTAAAGGAAATGTACATTCCTGTTTCTGTACCAGCATACAACAATCCCTTTCTTTTTGGGTCCTCACGAACCACACGGGTAAAATGCTCGTCTTCAATTCCGTTGGTGATCAAAGACCATGTTTTTCCGTAGTCGGTGGTCTTATATAAATATGGAGTGAAATCACCCAACTTGTAACGTGTTGCGGCAACGTAGCAGGTTCCTTCGTCAAAAGCTGAAGGCTCTATGCTGTTGATCATGTTCCATTCTGGCATGTTGGATGGGGTCACGTTTTCCCAAGTTTTTCCTCCGTCTTTGGTTACATGGATCAAACCATCATCACTACCTACCCAAAGCAAACCTTCTTTTAAAGGACTTTCGTTTGCTGCAAAAATGGTACAGTAGTACTCCACACTGGTGTTGTCTTGAGTGATGGGACCACCACTAGAACCCAATTTCGTTGGGTCGTTTCTAGTCAAATCATCACTTAACAACTCCCAGCTTTGACCTTCATTAGTGGTCATATGAACGTGGTTGGAGAAAGTATACAGTTTTTTAGGATCGTGCTTACTGAACATGATGGGAAAGTTCCATTGAAAACGATATTTCATTCCCTCAGCACCATAACCCATAGGGTTATCTGGCCAAACGTTCACTGCTCTAGTTGTATTATTTTCATGGTTTTTGCGGACCAAAAACCCATCATAGCTACCACCATAAACAATATCATTATTGGTTGGATCTACTGCAATATGTGCAGACTCACCACCCGCTGTTCTTTCCCAATCGTCCTCGCTAATGGAGTAACCATCACTTCTATAGTTGATTCTTAAAGTAGAGTTATCCTGCTGCGCCACATAAATTCTGTACGGGAAGGCATTATCGGTTGTCACTCTATAAAATTGTGCAGTGGGTTGGTTGTTCATGGTACTCCATGTTTCACCACCATCATAACTTACCTGAGCACCACCGTCATCGGCCATGATCATTCGTTTGGAATCCTCAGGTGCAATCCAAAGGTCATGGTGATCTCCATGTGGGGCATTGTTGGATTCAAAAGTTCTACCCCCATCAATACTCTTATGGTAACTAACGTTGAGCACATAAACTACGTCCTCATCATTGGTGTCGGCATATACTCTTGTATAGTACCAGGCACGTTGCCTTAGGCTTCTATCACTGTTTACCAGTATCCACTTGTTACCTCCATCATCAGAACGGTACAATCCTCCTTTGGCTTTGTTTTCTACCATGGCCCAAACCCTATTACTGTTTTTAGGAGATACGGTCACACCTATAATACCCAATGTATCTTGCGGGAAGCCATCATTTTTAGAAATTTCTGTCCAAGTTTCACCGCTATCGGTACTTTTCCAAAGCGCTGAACCTTCACCACCACTACTTAAACTGTAGGGTGTACGTTGCACTCTCCAAGTCGATGCATATAAAATTCTTGGGTTGTTCGGGTCAAAGATCAAATCAACAGCACCTGCCATATCGTTGGCATAAAGCACTTTTTTCCACGTTTCACCGCCATCGGTACTCTTATACACCCCTCGTTCTTCGGTTGGTTTGTACAGATTACCCATTACAGCAGCATATACGGTATTGTAATCCGTTGGATGGATTCGCATACGTGAAATGTGTCGACTGTTTTCCAATCCTATGGATTTCCAAGTTTTTCCAGCATCCTCAGTTTTCCAAGCTCCGTAGCCAGATGAAACATTACCTCTTACGGTCTGCTCACCGCCACCAACATAAATTACATTAGGGTCGCTTTGGGCCACCTCAACGGCGCCGATACTTCCTCCAAAAAAACCGTCGGAAATATTCTCCCAAGTAATTCCGCCATCGGTTGTTCTCCAAACACCACCACCTGTGGCACCAAAATAGTACAGATCGGGTTGTCCCGGCACCCCTGCGACCGATCCTGAACGTCCTCCACGGAACGGGCCTATCAATCTATATTCCAAACTGGAATACAGCTCTTCGGGATATTCCGGAGCACTCTGGTTTTTCTTTTTTCGTTGTGAATAAATAGGGGAAGTAAACAAGACGGTAGCCAGTAACAGCATACCGACCCTTAAAAAGCTAGTCTTCATTATTAAAGTGTTGAGTTAGTCGGCATTAAATGTAGTGAAAAAGGGGCAAAAAAAGTATGTAATATTTTGTACTTTGCTCCTTCACATATGATCAAATAACTAAACTATGCACAAATTAATGAAGCTCGCAATCGCAATATCCTTGGTTGCGGCTTGTAAAAATCAAACCAAACCTCCTGAAACTTCCCAAAGTCCAGAAATTATCGAAAACAAGACATCCGAATGGATGTATCTTTTTGATGGAACCAGTTTGGAAGGATGGCGCGGATATGGAATGGATTCCCTACCCCCGGGCTGGACCATTAAGGACAGCACCCTGACCTTTGACACCGAATTGGGTCTTGAACAGGATTATACCGGTGGTAAGGACATTATTTATGGGGCCGAAGAGTTCGATAATTTTGAACTCTATCTGGAATGGAAAATCCCAGAGGGAGGAAACAGCGGTATTTTTTATCACGTAAAAGAGGGCTATGACGGACCTCCTGTGGTGTCTCCAGAATACCAATTGATCGATGATGAGAACTACGCCAATATCCATGATTTGGTAGGATACAATTCCCAGTTTGGGGCAGAGCACCCAGAATTGCTTCAAGATTGGCAGAAAACGGGGGCGGATTACGCCATGCACACGGCAGACGAATCCCAAAAACAATTAAATCCGGTGATGGAATGGAATTCAACCAAAATCGTTTTTACCCCTGAAAAAGTGGAACACTGGCTCAACGGAAAAAAACTATTGGAATTCGAGCCCTGGTCCGAAGAATGGAACACCAAAAAGGCTTCAGGTAAATGGGACAATGCGCCCGACTACGGAAAATACAAGACGGGCTACATTGCTTTGCAAGATCATTCCAGCCCTATTTGGTTCAGAAACATAAAAATTAAAAAACTATAACCCTCCAGACCATGAATAAAAGAGACTTTATTAAAAAAAGTAGTGTTGGAGCACTCGGAATCATGTTGGCACCCTCCTTTTTAAAGGCAGGTTTCCCTCAAAACAAACTAAGGACCGCCCACATCGGGGTCGGAAATATGGGAATGGAGGATTTAAAAGCCATTTCTTCCCACGCATCCGTTGATGTTGTTGCATTGTGTGATGTGGACGCCATCAATCTTTCCGCAGGCCATAAAATGCACCCCGGAGCACGTATCTTTTTCGATTACCGTGCCATGTTGGAAGAAATGGGCGATGAAATTGATGCCGTAGTGGTTTCCACTCCCGACCATACCCATGCGCCCGCTTCGTTGATGGCCATGAACATGAACAAACCCGTGTATTGCCAAAAACCATTGACGCACTACGTATCCGAATCCAGGGAAATGAAAAAAGTGGCCGCCGAGAAAGGACTGGTCACTCAAATGGGCATCCAGGTACATTCTTTTTACGATTACAAATTGGCCACTTTGCTGATCCAATCCGGAATTATCGGAAAAGTACATACAGTTCACGCATGGTCCCCTAAAAACTGGGGTTATGATGGACCACTCCCAGAAGGTGAGGATCCCGTGCCAACGCAACTGGATTGGAACCTTTGGTTGGGCACTTCAAAAGAGAGACCTTATAAAGAGGGCATGTACCATCCGGGAAATTGGAGAAAACTGATGGACTACGGTTGTGGTACCTTGGGCGATATGGGGGTTCATATCTTTGACACACCATACAACGCCTTGCAATTGGATGTGCCAAAAACCATTACGACGGAATGCAGGCCATCCAACGGATTCGGTTTCCCAGAAAACAATACGGTGACCTACGAATTTCCAGAAACCCCGTACACAGGAAAATCCCTGAAATGGGTCTGGTACGATGGTCCTGGTGCACCAGAAATGCACGAAGACCTGATGTTGCCCGGAATGGAAATGAAGAAGGACAATGCGGCAAAAAAGACCGATGGAAATAGCATTTCATTGGATGCTGGTGTTGCAGGGGAAAACGAGCTTCCAGAACAAGGCGCCATGTTTGTCGGCACAAAGGGACGATTGTTGTTGCCTCACTTTATGCAACTTCCCAAAAAGATCGTTCGTGGCAAGTATGTGGACATCTCCAAGGAAATCGCCAAGGTATCCGAAGCACATAATTTGGGTGAGCCTATCCGAAATTATGGAACTGAAGGCCCTAAACATTACCACCAATTTGTGGATGCCTGTTTAGGTAAAGGAGAGACCACGGCTCCTTTTGATTATGCCGCTCGATTGACCGAGACCATTCTGTTGGGAACCATTGCAGGCCGTTTCCCGGGTGAAACGCTGCATTGGGATGCAGAAACTGCACAGTTCCAAGAAGAAAAGGCAAACAAATATTTGTCCGGGGACTATCGAGATTTTTAAATATTAATAATGTCAAACACTCCCGAATATTGGCTCAGTGGTCCAGTGCCAGATGTGCCACCGCTTTTGCAACCAGCTGCGCATGCTCTATTGCAATCGGTTCGGGAAATAAAGACCTATCTAACGGATTTTCCCGAAGACAAACTTTGGGAAAATCCAATGGGTAGAGCTTCTGTTGGGTTTCATTTACGACATATTAGTGGAGTATTGGACCGTATGCTCACCTATGCCGATAAAAAAGCATTGACAGAAGAACAGTTTCATTTCCTTAAAAACGAAGGCAATGGAGAAGATGCACCCTCATCCCAACAATTGATTGCCAATTTTGAAGCCAAGGTGAACCAAGCCCTCGCCTATTTTAAAAATACTCCAGAATCCATACTCACTGAAGAACGGTTTGTGGGTCGTAAAAAATTGCCCTCAACGGTTATAGGCTTGCTTTTTCATGCGGCAGAACATAGTCAACGGCATGTAGGGCAACTCTTGGTGACAATAAGTGCAGTAAATGATTAATTGTTTCAAAATGAGCAATTTCAAATCCAGTCTGTTTTACATATTCTTTTTAATTCCATTGCTGATGCTATCACAAAACCGACTTCGAGACCATGGGGTTGAAATTGGCGTACTCCAACCCGGAACGTTCAATGCCATAACCGATGTGCCAGGGGTTCAAGTAGGGCATACCACTCGCAATGAAGGAGAAAATATTAGAACTGGAGTAACGGCTATTCTTCCTCACTCCGGAAACATTTTTCAAGAAAAAGTACCAGCAGCCATTTACATAGGCAATGGTTTTGGAAAGTTGGCAGGATACACTCAAGTAAAGGAATTGGGTAATTTGGAAACCCCTATTGTCTTGACCAATACGCTAAATGTTTCCACCGCCATGAATGCCGTTATTGGTTACACCTTGAAACAAAAAGGCAATGAAAATGTTCGCTCTGTGAATGCCGTAGTGGGCGAAACCAATGATGGTTACCTCAATGATATTCGAGGACGACATGTCATTGAAGCCGATGTGCTCCAAGCTATTTCAACGGCAACATCTGGAGCTGTTCCCGAAGGAAACGTAGGCGCAGGAACAGGAACCATTTGTTTTGGATTTAAGGGTGGTATTGGAACTTCATCACGAGTGTTGCCCAAAAAATCTGGAGGATATACCGTAGGTGTTTTGGTGCAATCCAATTTTGGAGGAGTCTTGCAAGTTGCGGGGGTTGAAGTAGGCAAAAAACTGGGGCACTATTCCAATAGTTTTAAATATTCACCTGATGGTTCTTGTATGATGGTCGTACTCACCGATGCTCCATTGGATTCCAGAAATTTGGAACGATTGGCCAAACGAGCTATGCTTGGTTTATCTCGAACAGGTGGAATAGCCAGTAATGGGAGTGGTGACTATGTAATCGCTGTTTCTATTGCCAAGGAATGCCGAATCCCTTATGAAAGTGATAGTCCAACTCAAACTGTGCCAACTTTACGCAATGAAGCTATGACTCCGTTATTTTTGGCCACCATTGAGGCTACGGAAGAGGCTATCCTCAATTCCCTTTTTGCAGGGGAAACCACCCTTGGCCGTGATGGACATAAAATTGAGGCGCTTCCTAAAGAAAAAGTTCTGGAAATGTTGAAAGAGGCGGGTAAAATAAAAGGCTAAATTTTGGCCCAACAATATCCTAAATACAACCCCGTTTTTTAATAAACAACTAACCAAATACCATGACTAGAGCTGAACGTTTGGTTTTTTGCAAACAGTGCAAAAACCGACATCTTGATTTTAACAAAGGTTTATTGTGTAATCTCACTTCTAAAGAAGCAGATTTTGAAGGAGAATGTTCCGATTACTTTTACGACTCCTCAAGCAACTATATTCCAAAACCTAAAGAGGCAATTAGACCTAATGGACAAAGGGCCAAATGGGCCGAATATATTCTTTGGGGATTATTAGGGCTTAGTTTTTTATCACTAATTTCTTCATACCTTCAATATGACTTGCTTTTGAAAGTTGAAGAAGGATTTTATGTCTCTGATAACGAATTAACACTTAATGATATAAGAGAAGGAATTGTAGGGATAACCAATATTATCTTATACATTACTTCCGTGATTTTCTTTATTAGATGGTTCCGAAGAGCCTATTACAACTTAAATAGCAGATCAGGGACATCTCACGATGAAGGTTGGGCCGCAGGTAGTTGGTTCGTGCCTTTCCTCAATTTATATCGCCCTGTTCAAATTATGAATGAGATTGATGAAGGTAATTCTGCTCTAATTACCAGATATTCACACGAGTCTTCCAAAAAAAATAGTTTTTTAATTGGCAGTTGGTGGGCACTTTGGATTTTGGGTGGCATCATCGGAAGGTATATTTTCAAGACAAGTATGCGGGCAAATACTTTGAATGAATTAATCCAGAGTACTCAGGCGGATATGTTTGGTCAATTAATTGATATTCCTCTCACAATTCTCGCAATTTTGGTTATTAGGGCCGTTTCAAAAAAAGAAACATTGCTGGCCAAACTGGAAATACAGAAAGAAGAAAATTCCACGTTGGAGGAATCTAATTAATATCCGTTATTTTATTACTGTAACAAATTCTCGTCATTTCACACTAATCTAACAGAAGTAATTTTCTTTTTTAATAGTTTTAAAACGTCACCCTGAAATTATTTCAGGGTCACATCAAAATTTAAACCATTTAGCATGAGATGCTGAAACAAGTTCAACATGACGATAAAATAATTATACCATTTTAAACACACTACCATGGATATTTTTGGAAAGATCAAGGAAAAACTCAGCAATGAGTTTATTGATATTATTGAGTGGCTCGACTATACCGATGACACCATTGCCTATCGTTTCGAGCGTTATCAAAATGAAATAAAGAACGGCGCAAAACTCATTGTTCGTGAAGGACAGACCGCCGTTTTTATCAACGAAGGTCAATTGGCCGATGTTTTTGAACCGGGCACCTACGACCTTACAACCCAAAACCTACCGATTTTGGCCACGCTTAAAGGTTGGAAATATGGATTTAACTCTCCTTTTAAAGCGGAGGTTTATTTCGTAAACACCCACCTGTTCACTGATGAAAAATGGGGCACTAAAAGTCCCATCACTTTAAGTGATGAAAGATTTGGACTTGTTGAGATTCGTGCTTTTGGAACGTATGCCTATAAAATTTCAGATGCTGGAAAGTTCATCAAGGATATTGTTGGAACGGACAGCAACTTTACCAATTTCGAGATCAACGAGCACTTAAAAAGTTTGATTGCCACTCGATTCACAAATACTGTTGGTCAGGCCAATTTACCAATTGAATTGTACGCTGCCAATACCACTGAACTGTCGGATACGTGTCGTGATGTAATGTCGCCCGAGTTTGAAAGTGTGGGTATTTCCTTGGAGAAATTCTACATCGAAAATGTTTCCATGCCCGAAGACCTTAAAAAGGAAATCTTCGAGTACAGCCGTATTGACAAACTTGATTTGGATAAGTTGACCAAATTCAAGACCGCAAAAGCCATCGAGGCCGCTGCCCAAAACGAGGGTGGAACCGCTGGCGCAGGAATGGGAATGGGAATGGGATTTGTATTGGCTCAACAAATGGGCGGTATGATGGGCGGAAACTCCCAAGCTGCACCGCAACAAGCGGCGCAACCCATCGGAGGCGCTGTTCCTCCCCCTATGCCAACTCAAACCCAATATTTTTACGCCTCCAACGGCGTGCAGCATGGTCCAGTAGGTTTTGAACAAATGCAATCCTTGTTCGCTTCCCGAGCTATCAACCGTGACAGTTTGGTATGGAAGCAAGGCATGTCGGCATGGACCGCTTTAAAAGAAGTGGAAGAATTAAAATCCTTCTTGGGAGGCAATACCCCACCACCTTTGCCAACGGAATAATCATATTTATTGTCATTCTGAGCAAAGCGAAGAATCTATTCTTTTCATGATTGTGAGATACTTCACTTCGTTCAGTATGACAATTTAAAGCCTACATCTTAGTCAATCCTATTTTGCTGGAATCCAAAAATGATATGGATTTCCATCCTCACGGAAATGAATCTATGGAAGAACAAAAAATCCAAAAAACCGAGCTCAAAAAAGCCTGCGCCAATTGTGGCGCAGAGCTCAAATATAAGCCTGGGACCACGAGTATAACTTGCGAATATTGTGGTCATGAGGAATCCATCGCCATTGATGATAAAGGTTTCCAAGAACTGGAATTGCATCCCTTTCTCCAAGAAATGGGCTCACAAAAACACAGTGAGGAAATCTCCATGCTTCATTGTAAAAACTGCGGTGCCGACCAACACGTAGAAGAAAACTACAAATCGCTCCATTGTGTGTACTGCGGTCAACCTTTGGTAATTGAAGATGCGTATAAAGAAAACTGGATTTTACCGGGTGCGGTTTTGCCCTTTCAAATTGATAAAAAGAAGTCTTTTCTCATTTTTAAGAATTGGGTAAAGAGCCTTTGGTTTGCTCCAAACAATTTAAAAAAGGCCGCGCTAGACCCTCAATTTACCAAGGGACTCTATTTACCCTATTGGACGTTCGATGCGCAACTTTATGCTTCCTATACAGGGCAACGGGGCGAATATTATTATGAAACCAAAAGAGTACGCAACTCCCAAGGTAAAATGGTGACCCAAAGCGTCAGAAAAACAAGATGGTACCCTGCCGCAGGTGAAGTATCGGGTTTTGTAGACGATACCTTGATCAAGGCGTCACATCAAAAAACAGGGCGGATTCCAGGCAAAATTGCTAGGTGGGATTTAAAAAAGCTGCAACCTTTTGATAGTGGTTTCCTTTCTGGGTTTGTGACCGAAAAATATACCATCCCATTAAAAGATGGGCATTTGCAATCCAAGGAAGAGGCCAAGGATATTGCAACCACATGGTGTCGCCGGGACATTGGAGGAGATACGCAACGTGTTTTGTCGATGGATTTGAAATTATCCGAAGAGACGTTCAAGCACATTTTGCTGCCCGTTTATGTTAGTGCCTACCGATACAACGGAAAGGAATACAACTTTTTCATCAACGGGGAAAACGGCAGCATTTCTGGAAGCCGTCCTTATAGTTTCTGGAAAATATTCTTTGCTGTCCTTGCCGGACTTATTGTTATTGGGGTGATTGTTTTGCTAGCTAATAAATAACCGCATCGTCAGTTCGAGTAATTTCTGAAAGAAATTGTATCGAGAACTGCTCAACACAAGCATCTCGATACAAAAACGCTATGCGTTTTCACTCGATGTGACGCCTTGTTACAGCAACACCATGTCATACTGAGGCGTCTGAAAGACGACGAAGTATCTCTTATTTAATCCTTAGATTCTTCGCTACGTTCAGAATGACAATGAAAACTATAATTCAAAAACCAAACAAACAGGAATTGGGTGCTTGATTTCATTTAAAAAGGTTAAAGTTCCCTTTTCAACATCTCTTTTGAAGACAGCTATATTGCTTGATTTCTGATTGGCAACCAGTAAAAACTCACCTGTAGGGTCTATGGTAAAGTTTCTGGGCCAATCTCCATGAACGGATTCCCTGCCCACCAATTCCAATTTTCCAGAAGTCTCATCAACGGAATAGATGACGATGGTGTTTTCACCGCGATTAGATCCATATAAAAACTTCCCATCAAGTGATAAATGAATATCAGCACAAAAGCTTTCCCCATCAAAATTGGCGTCCAAAGTAGGCATTACTTGAACCTCTTGATAGTTTCCATTTTCAACATTCTCAAAAACAGAGATGGTACTGTTCAATTCGTTGATTACGTAAAGCATTTTCCCATTTTTACCATAGGTAAAGTGTCTAGGGCCAGCTCCATTAACAAATGGCAACGTAGCTTGTTCCGCAGGCACATAGGTTCCATCCTTTTCCTCATATCTTTTTATCGCATCCAATCCCAAATCCGTCACCATAAGCCCATAAGCATCAAAATGGGCCATGTGGGCATGTGAAGTTTTTACGGAATCGAGAATTTTATGATCTATAATTTGTGGGTCATTACCAAGAGCTCCATCGGCCTTCAAAGAAAATACGGCCACATTGCCTCCTGTGTAGTTGGCTACGGCCAATTTTCCATCCCCCGAAAGGGAAACATGGCATGGATGTGCACCTTGAGTTCCCATACTGTTTTGAAGTTCCAACATGCCATCTTTAATAGCAAAAGCAGTAACGCCACCACCCAAGCTATCAAAATCGGCTGTTTCTTGAACAGCATAAAGATTTTTCTTGTCCTTTGAAATGGTTAAATATGATGGATTGGTGATCTTGGCCATTAACTTTTGATTGGATAGCTCGCCAGAATTGGCATTAAATGTATAGGAATAGATGCCCTCGCTATCGCCATCGGTATAAGTTCCAACAAAAAGAGTGTACATGGGTTTGTTTTCAGGTTTTTCAGTACAGGCAAAAGCCAAAACAGCAGACATTCCTGCTAGAAATATTTTTTTCATGGATGTTTAGTTATGCCCTCCAAAGTAAGCATTCTTACTGAATGCTTAGTTAGGAATTAGTTTGGTCTTTATCTCTTTTACCAAATATGCACCTGTAACAATGGTAGATAGCACATCCGCAATACAAAAGGAGACCCAAACTCCCAATTCTCCATAAAAATTGGGTAGCACCAAAATTAATGGGATAAAAAAGAACCCTTGACGCGTCAAAGTCAATAAAAGAGCAGGAATTGCTTTTCCAATGGCTTGAAAATAGGCTGCTCCTATCAGCTGAATAGCAATAATAGGTGTTGCAGCGAATACCAAACGCATGGCTAGGGGTGTATGTTCCAAAACATACTTATTATTGGCCAATTGTTCAGCTGCCAAATCTGGTCTATCACTTAAAAATAGAGATGCAATTTCGGCTGGAAAAACCATGAGTACCACAAAAACAATGGCGGCTACCAATGCGGCATATTTGATCGCTGTGTAGATGGATTCTTTTACCCTATCATATTTTAAGGCGCCATAGTTGTAGCCCGCAATGGGCAAAAATCCTTGGGTGACGCCAAAAACGGGAAACAGGGCAAACATCAGCATTCGGCCTACGATGGCATAAACGGCCACCATGGGCTCTCCGCCCAAATTGAACAATATATTGTTCATCAATAAATAGGTGATGCTGGTTACGGCTTGCCTGGCCAAGGTCACAAATCCTAACGAACCAATTTCTCGCAAAATAGGTCGGTCCAATCCAAAATGGGAAATATCAATCCTTAATTCCGAATTTTTTGAAAGGAAGAAGTACAACACATAAAAGAAGCATAACAAATACCCTACTGTTGTGGCCCAAGCGGCTCCGTGCATGCCCCAATCGAACACGTAAATGAAAATATAATCCATCAACAAGTTACCTATAGATGGAATAATCATAGCAATCATGGCGAACCTTGGTTTACCCTCAGCTCTAATTACGGTGTTTCCCATCATACAAAGAGCCAAAAATGGCACGCCATATAAAATGATGGTGTAATAGATTTTCGCTGGTTCAAAAATGGTTCCTTTTCCTCCAAAAGCGGGGATAAGACTATCCACATAGTAAAGCCCCAAGGCCACCATAACAACAGTGACCAATAAGGTCAATGTAATTTGATTTCCAAATGTTTTAAGGGCTTTATCTCGGTTGTTGGCACCAAGGGCTCGCGAAATAATACTGGAACCTCCAATCCCAATCGCCATCCCCAAAGCTGCTATAAAAAAGGAAACAGGTAGTACAACATTAATGGCTGCAATGGCGATGGAACCAATCCAATTTCCAACGAAAATGGAATCCACCAGTACGTTCAACGACATTACCAAAATACCAATGGATGCCGGAACGGCCTGTTTGATCAGTAATTTTCCAATGGGTTCAGTCCCGAGTTCGTCAGAGGTGATTTTGGCCATGCCTAGGGTATTCTTTGGTATTGGTAATGGAACAACTCAAAGCTACAACGCATCTACCAAATTCCCCTTGTTCTCGGTCAGTTTTTTGGCAATGCTATCCCACAATCCTATTCGGTATCGAAGTGCTTTTTTGCTGTATTCCGCAACATCGTTCCATCTTTGAGTATCGGAGCCACAAAGGGTTTTGATCATGCGCAGGGCCAATGGCCCGTGTTCGTCACCATCCAGTTCAATATGTCTTTTAAGGTAATACTCCAACTTTTTGTACTTGCTTGGCCCATCTTCTCCAGATTGCTCAATAATGCTCAAGAACATATCAGGAATCAAATCTTCGCGACCAAAAGTAAATGCCGCGGCAATAATATGGGCTTGTTGTGTATTGATTACTTCGAACGTAAAATGGAGAAAGTTCTTTTCAGCTTGATTCAAATCAGCTGATTCGATTTGCTGAGAAACCTGCTCTAAGTTGGTAAAGCCAGCAATGGTTTGAATTACCTTTTCTGTATTGGCATCCACCTCATTCATAGCATCCAAATACATTTCAAAATGACTTTTCGACTCTCCCAACTCATTGAAATCGGTTTCTTCCTCTAAAACAATTTCATTAATGAATCGTGCCACAGCAGTATCGGTTGCTGGATGCCAGGGCACCCTAACACAGGTCAAGTTTTGTTGCAACGCCTTTAGCAATGACATAAAATCCCAAACGGCATACACATGGCTTTCCATAAAGGTTCTGATATCCTCAATAGATTCCAATTGGGCATAAAGTGGATGATTTTTTAGTTGTTCACGAAGGGGTTGAAGCTCTTGCTCCAAATTTTCAATTTTCATAGCAATTATATTGGCTCTTCTTTTTTACGGAATTTATCGGATGTTGGTTTCGGGCAAGGCATCTTTTTCCTCCCATTCCTTGATCCATTTGGCCATGAGTTCGGCCCAATCGTCACGATCATTTAAACAGGGAATGTGAATATAATCCCCTCCTCCTGCTTCTTGGAACTGCTCCTTTCCTTCCATCGCAATTTCTTCCAAAGTCTCCAAACAATCACTTACGAAAGCGGGGGTGATAACGGCCAATTTTTTGATGCCTTCTTCCCCCAATCGTTCAAACTCTTTGTCGGTAAAGGGTTGTAGCCATGGGTCGCTTCCCAATCTGGACTGGAACGAGGTGCTCACTTTTTCCTCGGGCAATCCAAGCTCTTTTTTTACAAGTTCTGTAGTGTCATAACATTGGTGCCTGTAACAGGTGTGGTGCGCCACTGAATTTGTTTTGCAACAAGCCCCGTTCAATTGACAATGGAATTTGGTAGGGTCAGACTTTTTAATGTGTCGTTCAGGAATTCCGTGATAGGAAAACAAAATGTGGTCGTAATCAAAATCTTTAAGTCCCTCTGCAATACTATCTGAAAGAATTTTGATATAATCTGGATTGCTGTAAAAAGCGGGCAGTGTCGTAATGTGCATCTCTGGGAAATCCTGTTGCTGCACTTCAAGTGTTTTTACCACAACCGTTTCGTAGGAAGACATGGCGTAATGTGGGTACAAAGGCACCAAGAACACCTCATCAACCCCTTTATCCTTCAATTCTTGTAACCCTTCTTTAATGGACATAGACCCGTAACGCATCCCTAGGGCCACGGGGAGGTCTGTGTGTTGCTGTACTTTTTTCGTGAATCTTTCGGAAAGGATTATCAAAGGGGAGCCTTCCTCCCACCAAATTTTGGAATAGGCCTCTGCCGACTTTTTCGGACGGGTGTTCAAGATGATGCCTCGAACAATAATGTTCCTAAGCACAGGATTCACATCAATAACCCGCTCATCCATCAAAAATTCATCCAAATACGGCTTTACATCCTTTGCAGTAGGGCTATCTGGCGAACCCAAATTGACCAATAAAACTCCTTTTTTCACAGTTTTTTAGTTTAGGCCGCTAAAATACAACACGAAGTGGACTTCACCTTTTTCGCATCAAAATACTTTCTTATGATAGGATAATGATTCTCGATTTTGTTTAAGCTTTCTGTTCTTCTTGAATTTTCTGCCTTATTTTTGGGAATATGGATAGTTTTTACGACAATGTTTCCAAAGAATCCCTTATTTACCTTGGCGTTGCCCTGCTTGTGCTCATCATTCTTTATTGGGGTACTTCGGTGGTGTTAAAACGTTTGGGGAAAAATCCAAAATATCTGTTGCCTAAAAGTGCCTTTAAACGTTTGGCCACTCCTTTGGTGCTGATATTTGTTTCCATTTTGCTCAGATTGAAAGCGCTACGCGATATTCTCAATTTGGAAGATGCAGGATATTGGTTCAGAAAAGCAAGTACCCTCCTATTCATATTTGCCATGGCTTGGGTGATGATTGCCTTACTCAAGATTATTAAAAAAACGGTAATTCAACATTATGATGTTGGCGCCGCCGATAACTTAAAAGCAAGAAAGGTCTATACTCAATTTACCATTCTGGAACGCATTTTCATTTTCGTTATCATTCTTCTCAGCGTTGGGTTTATGTTAATGAGCTTTGAGGAAATTCGAGAAGTGGGTATAAGTATTTTTGCCTCTGCAGGAGTTGCGGGTATCATTATTGGTTTTTCGGCCCAGCAATTTATTGGGACCATTTTGGCGGGCATTCAGATTGCCATTGCACAACCCATTAAACTGGATGATGTGGTGATTGTTGAGGGTGAATGGGGTCGCATCGAAGAGATTACCTTGACCTATGTTGTGGTGAGCATTTGGGATAAAAGACGCTTGATCGTGCCTACCCCCTATTTTATTAACCAGCCTTTTCAAAACTGGACCAAGACCTCGGCCGATTTAATGGGCACGGTTTTTTTATATGTGGATTACAATGTGCCTTTTGATAAACTTCGGGAAGAGCAGACCCGTGTTTTGAAAAGTACCGATTTGTGGGATGGTAAGGTTGATGTACTCCAAGTTACCGATACCAAACCCAATTATGTGGAGATTCGCTGTTTAATGAGCGCCAAAGATTCACCGACGGCCTGGGACCTTCGTGTATTGGTGCGCGAAAAATTGATTGTGTATCTTCAGGAAAATTATCCAGAAAGTATTGCCAGAACCACACGATTGACCGTTGAACAAAAAAATGAAGATTCAGATGGTGAAAATTAAGTTAACAGCAATGCTTTTACTTTTTGTAAGCATGCTTAATGCCCAACAAATCACTTGCTCACCTGCAGACAAGTCATTGTTTGAAACAAAAATCACCGATTTGGAAAAAATAAAGGGTGCTAATTTGGGTGACACCATTTCTTTGGTGGGTCAATCTTTTTTGGGAACTCCCTACGTTGAAAAAACACTGGAAGTTGGCGATACGGAAACCTTGGTCGTAAACTTTGGGGGGTTGGACTGCACCACTTTTGTGGAGAATGTGCTGGCGTTTAGTCTGATGCTCAAAAACCAACAAAAAGATTTTGAAAATTTCACCAACAACTTAGAGTCCGTTCGATATAGAAATGGAGATTTAGACGGTTATCCATCGCGTTTACATTATTTTACAGAATGGATCCGAAATAATGAAAAGAAAGGGCTAGTGAAAGATATTACCGCTGAATTGGGTGGCGTTGAATTGGAAAAACCCATTAATTTTATGGGAACCCATCGAAGCCTGTATCCATTTTTGGCCAGTGATGCCAATTTTGAGGCCATGCTTGATGTTGAAAAAGAAATCGCCAAAGAAAAACTTTGTTACCTGCCCCAAGACCAAATTGAGAGCAAAGAGCACCTAATTAAATCAGGAGACATATTGGCCTTGCCCACTTCCATAAAAGGGTTGGATGTGACCCACACAGGAATTGCTATCCATCAACCCGATGGGAGATTGCATTTGTTGCACGCTTCCAGTAAAAATGGTGAAGTGGAAATTTCTGAATTACCCCTGGCAGATTACCTTAAAAACATCAAAAGTAATATTGGAATTATTGTGGCGAGACCGACCTTACTTTCTCTTTAAGCACCATTCAATGGCACCTAAAAGATGTTGTCGGAACATGGGTTCGTCATAAGAATCATCGGTATGGCCACCTCCAGTGTAAAAAGCTCTTCCTCCATCAAATTCGTGATACCACGCTATAGGGTGGTTAGTGCCGTTTGTTCCGCCTTCGTAACTACTTTCATCTAAATTCAGCAAAATTGTAGTATCGGAACTCAGGTTTTTATAGTTGTACCATTCATCGGCTCTTGACCAAGAATCTGGCAAGTGCTCTGTGGACGGATGTGCTTTACTTACCACATCAATAGTAGCTTGTCGTACATTGGGGTTGTTGGGATGGGAATCAAAATAACCTCCCACCAATTTTCCGTACCATGCCCAATCATATTCGGTATCGGCAGCAGCATGAATGCCAAGAAAAGCACCTCCTCCCTTAATATAGGATTCGAATGCACTTTGCTGTGCATTGTTCAAAACATCCAAGGTTGTGTTCAAGAAAACAACAAGTTTATAGTTGTTCAGGTTTTGAGTGGTAAAATCCTCGGAGGATTCTGTTTGTAAAGCAACAAAACCGTTTTGGCGTCCAAGTTCTCTAAACGTCTGTACCCCTTTCTCAATGGATTTATGCCTCCAGCCCTCGGTTTTTGTAAATACCATTACCAACTCCGGCATTTTTACATTTGTAGGTTCATCTTGTGCACAGGCACTAATAACAAGGCAAAAAGCAAATAACAGAACTCTGAATCTCATGGTCGTGATTTTATACGTTTGAAGTTAAATATTTTTTAGGTGTGGTGCCAAACTTCTTTTTAAAGGATGAAATAAAATGACTTGCTGTACTATAGCCAACTTTTAGGCCTACCTCATTGACATTATGTTTACCTGTTTCCAGCATTTTTCGGGCGTATTCCATTTTATATTCAAATAAAAATCCAAAAACGGAATCTCCATATATCTGTTTGAAGCCCTCTTTGAGTTTTTTCAGGCTTAAACCTACTTCTTGTGACAGTTCAGCCAACGTTGGTGGTTCAGCCATTCTGGAAATCATGATCTCCTTGGCCATTTTAATACGACGTACATTGTCCTCATCCGCTAAGTAAGGGCATTGTTCCAAATCCGCATCTTGGGTTTTATTGAAATAGAGCGAAATCAGCTCGAACACCTTCCCTTTTAGGTATAGCTTTTTAATGGATGGGTGAAGGTTATAGTTCATCATCTGGCTCAATACTACCGCTGTGGCTGGAGAGACCATTTCTTGGGAATAATATTTTTTCTCTTTGTTGTCCTCACTTAAAAATGGAATGTAGTCCGCCTCATTCGAAAATAGCGAATGAAATTTTCTGATGGTCATTACCACGGACAACAACCAAGATTTTGGAGAAACTATAAGGTTTAATGGTAAATCCTTTTGGGTATTGTAAAGCAAAAGAGAGTTTTCTTCATTGACTTCCAAATAGTAATTCCCCTCATTAAAATTGAACCTTGACCTACCCTTTAAACAAAAATGAAATTGGATATGGGTGCTGTCAATTTCCCGTTCTATGAGTTTGGGTTCGTCAGATTCGTTCTGGATTTTTAGAATATAAATCCCGTCTTCCACTAAAATTTCATCATAAGAACCTTGAGCGATATTTTCCATACTTAATGAAGTGTCAGTTTTTTGAAAATTTCAATTTAGAATGACTCTAAATTAACTTTTATACCATCTAATTTATCAATAAAATCAATGCCTAGGGCGAATTTAACCCAATTTTTATATTGAAATTACAAATGGTGATATTTATAGTACCGCTAGCGTTATTTTTTAATAGTTAAGCCTGTTACTTTTGTGTCGCGATTACAATCCTTTATGAGGAACTACCATATTTCAAAACATAATTCCTTCTACGCCATCGGGTTAAGTTACAAGAAGGCAGATGCAGAGGTTAGAGGAAAGTTCAGTCTGGATGTTCCGGGCATTGACCATATAATGGACAAGGCAAAGGAAATTGGGGTGGATGGGCTTTTAGCCATATCTACTTGTAACCGTACCGAACTCTACGGATTTGCACAGCACCCTTACCAACTCATTAAACTACTTTGTGACCAAACCCAAGGCACCGTTGAAGAATTTCAAGAAGTGGCCTATGTGTATAAAAACCACGATGCTATTTCGCACATGTTCAAGGTCGGAACCGGTCTTGACAGCCAAATTTTGGGTGATTTTGAAATCATCAGTCAAATTAAACAAGGGTTTTATAGAGCCAAAAAGCAAGATATGGCCAATCCGTTCTTAGAGCGTTTGTGCAATTCTGTGATTCAGGCCAGTAAACGAATCAAAAACGAAACCGAGCTCTCTTCTGGAGCAACTTCCGTTGCTTTTGCCTCCGTAAAATATATTTTGGATAATGTTCCTGATATTTCCGAAAAGAACATTTTGTTGTTCGGAACGGGTAAAATCGGAAGGAACACCTGTGAAAATTTGGTGAAACATTCCAACAATTCACATATCACCCTGATCAATAGAACTCGTGAAAAGGCAGAAGACATTGCCGGAAAGTTCAAACTTACGGTAAAAGATTATGGTGATTTGCAATCCGAAATTCGAAAAGCGGACATTTTAGTGGTGGCCACCGGTGCTCAATTACCTACGGTTTCCAAAGCTTTGATCTACCCTAAAAAACCATTGTTGATTTTGGACCTCTCCGTTCCCAAGAATGTTTCAGACGATGTAAAGGATTTGGATAATGTGACCGTGATTCACTTAGATCAACTTTCCCAGATTACGGATGAAACCTTGGCCAAAAGAAAAGAATATGTTCCTAAAGCCGAAGCTATAAATGAAAAGGTGAAAAAAGAGTTCCTTAAATGGTTGGAAACTAGAAAATTTGCACCTGTGATCAATGCTTTAAAGGAAAAATTGAACACCATGAAGGTGGAGGAAATCGACTTTCAAACCAAGAAGATTGAAGGTTTTGACCAAAATCAAGCTGAAATCATCTCCGACCGCATCATTCAAAAAATCACCAAGCAATTTGCCAATCACCTAAAGAGTTCGGAAGTGGATACCGAGGATAGCTTGGAACTCATTCAAAAAGTCTTTCAGCTAGAACCCCATTCCAAATGAGCAAAATCATCCGAATAGGAACACGCGACAGTGAATTGGCACTGTGGCAAGCCACTACCGTACAACAAAAGCTGGAGGATCTTGGTTATGACACCACTTTGATTCCAACAAAATCAATAGGAGACCAAGTTCTAGACAAACCATTGTACGAATTGGGCGTTACCGGAATTTTCACTAAAACATTGGACGTTGCCCTTTTAAAAGGCCAAATTGATATTGCAGTGCACTCCATGAAAGATGTGCCCACCCAATTACCAAAAGGTATTGTGCAAGTTGCCGTTTTGGAAAGAGCCATTACCCACGATATTTTGGTGCACAAAGGGTCTGAATTTTTAGAATCAGACCAACCCTCGACCATTGCCACAGGTAGCTTGCGAAGAAAAGCACAATGGTTGAACAAATACCCCAACCATCAGGTTGTGGATCTACGAGGAAATGTGAACACCCGACTGATCAAGTTGATTGAAAACGATTGGCAGGGTGCCATTTTTGCCCAGGCAGGATTGGAAAGAATCAAATTATTGCCCAAAGATGCCATTCAATTGGATTGGATGATTCCCGCTCCTGCTCAAGGTGCCATGTTGGTTGTAGCCAAAGAGGAGGATGAATTTACCAGAGAAGCCTTGGCTAAGCTCAACCATTCGGAGACCGAGATTGCCACGACCATAGAACGTGAATTTTTGCGCACCTTGGAAGGCGGTTGTACCGCCCCTATTGGAGCTTTGGCACAAATTAAAGATCAAAAAGTATATTTTGAAGGTGTGGTTTTTTCCTTGGATGGAAAACAGAAAATCGACATCAAAAAAGAAGTGAGACTTTCTGATGCAAAAGGGCTGGGCAAAACTTGTGCAGAAGAAGTCTTGCAAAAAGGCGGTGATAAATTGATGCAAGAAATCAGAAATGAAAACAGTGCTCTCCACTAAAATATTAACCCCTTCGCAGAAAGAATTGTTCCTAAATTCTGGTTTGGGATTGGTGGAGTTCGACGCCCTAAAAATTGATTTCTTAAACGTAGAAATCCCATTGGATTACAACAACTATATTTTCACTAGTAAAAATGCCTTAATAGCATTTTTAAATCAATTAAAAGAATCCGATGTGTCCAAATTCAATACCTTTTGTGTGGGGGAAAAGACCAAGACGCTTTTGGAGCAAAATGGTTTTAAAGTTGTTGAAATGGCCGAAAATGCTTCAGAATTGGGTAAAAACATCGTAAAAAACCATAAAAACGAGAAGTTTTTGTTTTTATGTGGCAATAAAAGAAGGGATGAACTTCCTGATGTATTGACAAAAAACAACATTCAGTTTAAAGAACTGGAAATATATCGCACTGAGCTGAATTCAAAAGCATTTCAAAGGAATTTTGACGGGATTCTGTTCTTTAGCCCTAGTGGTATCCGAAGCTATCTATTGGAAAACACCATGGGCAATAGCACATTGTTCTGTATTGGAGATACCACAGCTAATGAAGCTAAAAAGCATTCGAAAAATATTATCATTGCCAATAAACCCACCGTCGAAAATGTGTTGGTCCAGGCGATAAAAGAATTATCAATCAAAATGGGGGACTGAGCGTAGTCGAAGTCCCCCGCACCATCTAAATAAGATTCCTGCCTAAGTAGGAATGACAAATTAAAATTTATGATAAAAAACGACTTGTTCCTAAAGGCTTTAAAAGGTGAAACTGTTGACCGTCCGCCCGTTTGGATGATGCGACAAGCAGGGCGCTACTTGCCCGAGTTTATGGAACTCCGTAAAAAATACGATTTCTTCACCCGTTGCCAGACCCCAGAATTGGCTTCGGAAATTACCGTGCAACCCATTCGCCGTTACGGCATGGATGCCGCCATTTTGTTCAGTGATATTTTGGTGATTCCACAAGCGATGGACATCGAGGTGGAGATGAAGCCTAACTTTGGTCCTTACCTGCCCAATCCGATTCGTTCTAAAGAAGATTTAGACAAAGTAATTGTTCCAGATATTCAAGATACTCTAGGTTATGTGATGGATGCCATAAAAATGACCAAAGAAAAACTGAACGATGAAATTCCATTGATCGGGTTCGCTGGTTCGCCTTGGACCATTCTTTGTTATTGTGTGGAAGGTCAGGGCAGCAAGAGTTTTGACAAGGCCCGAGGTTTTTGTTTTACCCAACCCGAAGCGGCCCATGCATTGCTACAAAAAATTACAGATACTACTATCGCCTACCTTAAAGCAAAAGTGAAGGCTGGGGTAAATGCAGTTCAAGTATTCGATTCGTGGGGTGGCATGTTGTCCCCAACGGATTATCAAGAATTTTCATGGAAATACATTCAGCAAATTGTGGATGCGCTTAAAGATGAGGCACCCGTGATTGTTTTTGGAAAAGGATGCTGGTTCGCTTTAAAAGAAATGGCCAACTCAGGAGCATCTGCTGTTGGTGTGGATTGGACGTGTTCCGCTCAAAATGCTAGATATTTAACAGGTGGAAACATTACGCTTCAAGGGAATTTTGACCCTGCACGGTTGCTTTCACCTCCATCAACCATCAAGGCAATGGTAACGCAAATGATTCGTGATTTTGGAAAGGATAAGTACATTGTAAACCTTGGACATGGTATTTTACCTCATATTCCTTTGGAAAACGCCAAGGCATTTATAGATGCGGTAAAAGAATATAAGGAGTGAACCTGTTTGCAGTTTTAAAGCGGGTAGATTTTAAAAATATACTGAAAGGTGTGTTTATTGGATTGAGGCGACCTCACTTTATACTGCCGACCATAAAGGCCACTAAGGATTGTATTTCTATTTCGACGAAGTATTACGGCAAACTGCACCATAAAAATGGACCTGCCAATGCTTTCAGACATGCTTTTTGGAATTATTTGATTGCCAAAAGGTGTTTTCAATGGCAAAAGAATGAAGAAGCAGTTTTGAACTGGGCGAAAAAAGTAACGGATTGGCACGAGGATTCATTTCCGAATAAAGAACTGCCCAAGGCGATGGATTTACACAACAACGAGGTCGGCCGCTTCATTTTTGAGCAACAACATGACAAATCTGAGAAGGAAATAGTTGAGTTATTGAAGCAAATGGCTCAGGAATCCACCAAAATTGATGAAAATTCAGTGCTTTCAGAACACAAAAACCGAATGGTACATATTTTAGAACAATGAAAGATAAATTCTACACATACATTCAACAATTACAAGATACCATTACCTCAAACTTGGAAAAATTGGACGGCACAGCCAAGTTTCAACAGGATTTATGGGAACGCGAAGAAGGTGGTGGTGGTAGAACCCGTGTTATTGAAAATGGGTCAGTTTTTGAAAAAGGAGGCGTAAATATTTCAAAAGTCCACGGTCCATTGCCCAAAAGCATGCAAAACTATTTTGGGGTGGAAGATGTGGATTTCTTTGCCTGCGGATTGAGTTTGGTGCTACATCCAAAAAATCCAATGGTACCCACTGTGCATGCCAATTGGCGCTATTTTGAAATGTATGATAA
Organism: Flagellimonas cixiensis; assembly: GCF_042134615.1. Taxonomy (GTDB): domain Bacteria; phylum Bacteroidota; class Bacteroidia; order Flavobacteriales; family Flavobacteriaceae; genus Flagellimonas; species Flagellimonas cixiensis. The sequence goes on along the minus strand of NZ_CP169639.1, from coordinate 1,559,837 downwards.
GGAAGGTAACATCGCAGATCAATGGTTTGGTGGCGGACAAGACCTTACCCCCTATTATTTGTTCGAGGAAGATGCGGCACATTTTCATTTTGTTTGTAAAAAAGCCTGTGATGCCCACAATCCAGAATTTTATCCGAATTATAAAAAGAAATGCGACGAATACTTCTGGAATGCCCACCGCAATGAAGCACGAGGGGTTGGAGGATTATTCTTCGATTATTGCAAAGCAACGGAAGAAACCAGTATGGAAGATTGGTACAATTTTGTGACGGAAGTTGGGGATAGCTTTTTGGAAGCATATGCACCGATTGTGGAAAAAAGAAAAGATTTGCCCTATTCACAAGATCAACGCGATTGGCAAGAAATTAGACGAGGACGCTATGTGGAGTTCAATTTGGTTCACGACAAAGGAACCCTTTTCGGTTTGCGAACCAATGGTCGAATCGAAAGTATTTTGATGAGTTTGCCTCCACATGTGCAATGGCGTTACGACCATCATCCAGATAAAGGTAGTGTGGAAGCGCAATTGATAGAAGTGCTTCAAAGCCCAAAGGAATGGGTTTAATCTGTAGTTTTACATTGAAAACTAAGCTATGAGACAGAAAATTTACCAAATAGATGCATTCACAACCCAAACTTTTGGCGGAAACCCTGCCGCAGTTTGTATTTTGGATTCATGGTTGAGTCCAGAATTGATGCAGAAAATTGCGCAAGAAAATCATTTGGCCGAAACTGCCTTTGCGGTTAAACGTGAAGATATCTACGAAATACGATGGTTCACTCCTGAAGTGGAAGTGGATCTCTGCGGTCATGCTACCTTAGCTACTGCTTACGTAATATTTCATTATTACGAACTCGAAAAAAATACCATTCAGTTTTATTCAGGCAGAAGTGGTGATTTATTCGTGAACAAGGCCGACAACAATTGGTTAACCATGGATTTTCCTGCTGATACGCTTGTTGCCATCAAAAATATTGATGATATAGACCAAGCTTTGGGAAAAGCACCTATCAAAACTTTTAAAGGGAAAACAGACTATATGTTGGTGTATAATTCCCAAAAGGAAATTGAAGAACTTGCTCCCAATTTTTTCCTTTTAGATCAAGTGGATGCCAGAGGTGTTATTGTTACCGCACCTGGAACTGAAGTCGATTTTGTATCCCGCTTTTTTGCTCCGTCCTGTGGTATCCCAGAAGATCCAGTAACAGGTTCAGCCCATACCTCAATGACTCCCTATTGGTCAAAGGAATTGGACAAAACGAAAATGACAGCCAAACAACTTTCCAAAAGAGGAGGTGAGCTTGTTTGCGAAATGTTGGGTGACCGTGTGAAAATTTCAGGGAAAGCGGTACTTTATCTAACAGGTGAAATCGACATTTGATTAGAATTGCTTTAAGCATTAAGTAATAAGCTCTAAGCTATGGGAAATTATAAGAATTACAAGGTTTGGGAAAAATCACATGAACTTGTGCTTAATGTTTATGGATTAACAAAAGGTTTTCCAAAATCTGAACAGTACAATCTCATTTCTCAAATGAATAGAGCTTCAGTTTCGATTCCAACCAATATCGCCGAAGGATGTGGAAGAGAAACCCAAAAAGAATTTATTCGATTTTTGTATATCGCTTCAGGCTCTGCTCATGAATTGGATTATTTATTGCTTTTAGCTTCTGACTTGGGATATATTGAATCCGAAACTTCTAAAGGCATCATTTCAGAAATAGACGAAATCAAAAAGATGCTTGCATCTCTAATCAATACTATAAAAACATCAATAAATACTTAAGCTATTAGCTTATAGCTGAGCGCTTATAACTTAAAACTAAAACATGTACCCATTAATAAGAAATAGAAGACTTCGTGCCTCCGAATCCATTAGAAGATTGGTTCGGGAAACCACTTTGACCCCAGATGACTTTTTGGTGCCTTTATTCGTTACTGAAGGAAAAGGAATCAAAGAAGAAATTCCGTCCATGCCCAACTATTTTCGATTGAGTTTGGACAATCTTGAAAAAGAGGTGAAAGAGCTTTGGAAGATGGGACTGTGCTCTGTGCTTCTATTCGTAAAAGTTGATGATAAACTAAAAGACAACAAGGGAACTGAGGCACTAAACCCTAATGGCTTGATGCAACGAGCCATAAAAACCGTTAAAAATGCCTGCCCACAAATGTTGGTGATGACAGACGTGGCATTGGATCCATTTTCATCTTATGGCCATGATGGTATTGTTGCCGAGGGTATGATTTTGAATGATGAAACTACTGAGCTTTTGGCCGAAATGAGTGTTTCCCATGCAAAAGCCGGTGCCGATTTTGTTGCGCCCAGCGATATGATGGATGGTCGAATCTTGACCATACGTGAAGCTCTGGAAGATGAAGGCTTTACCGACACAGGAATTATGGCTTATTCCGCCAAATATGCAAGTGCTTTTTACGGACCTTTCCGTGATGCATTGGATTCCGCTCCTGTGGATATTGCCAATGTCCCCAAGGACAAGAAAACCTATCAAATGGATTATGCCAATCGGTATGAAGCCATTCGTGAGACCCAAATGGACATCGACGAAGGTGCCGATATTGTTATGGTAAAACCAGGTTTGTGTTATTTGGATATTGTTCGAGAAATACGAAATGATGTGGACGTTCCCGTGGCGGTGTATCAAGTTTCTGGAGAGTATGCCATGGTAAAAGCTGCTGCTGAAAAAGGCTGGTTAGACCATGATGCGGTAATGCTCGAACAATTGACAGCCATAAAGAGAGCTGGCGCCGACATTATTGCAAGTTATTTTGCGAAAGATTTTATCCGTACTTTGGGGTAACCCAACCTCAATCTAAATGAAAAAACTAGCTGTTTCGTTTTTCCTCATCACTTTAGTGACGCATATAGGATTTGCCCAACGCGAACTCATCCATGCCTACCCCTCGAAATTGGGTTTTGATGAAGATTTCATCAACCAAAAAGTGGATTCCATTATGGAAATAGGCATTGATAGTTTGGCATTTCCGGGCGCACAACTTTTGGTGGCCAAAAACGATACGGTAATTTTCCATAAAGCATACGGTTTCCACACCTACGACAGTATTCAACCCGTCGCGTTGAACGATTTGTATGATTTGGCCTCCGTAACGAAAATATCAGGACCATTGCCTGCCTTGATGAAATTGGTGGACGAAGGTAAACTGGATTTGAACCAACCTTTCAGTACGTATTGGGAGCCTTGGCAACATAAAAAGGACAAAAAAGACCTAACGCTACGCGAGATTTTGGCCCATCAAGCAGGCTTGGTTCCCTATATTGTTTTTATACAAAAGGTGCTTCGGAAAAATGGGAAACTCAAAAAGCGTTTTGTTCATACTTCACCGGATGAAAAGTTTCAAGGACAGGTGTATGAAAACTTATACATCAACAATCGTTTTGAGCGAAAAATGAACCGAATCATCAATCGGTCCAAAGTTTCAGCAGAGAAAAAATACAAATATTCTGGACTTACATTCCTTATTTTTCCACGCCTGATTGAACAACTAACTGGGACAGATTATCAAAGCTATTTAGAAGAAAATTTTTATCTCCCTTTAGGGTGCCATACGTTGGGATATCTTCCTGAAGAAAATCATTTCGTAAATAATATCGTGCCTACTGAAATGGATACCCTATTTCGAAAATCGTTGGTGAAAGGTTGGGTACACGATGAAAATGCTTCACTAAAAGGTGGGGTTTCTGGGAATGCAGGTTTATTTGGAACAGCAGATGACCTTGCCAAACTCATGTTGTTCTACCAAAATTATGGGAATGTGGATGGCAAACAACTCATTTCAGCCGAAACAGTAAAAGAATTCACTAGAGTTCAATATCCCGAAAATGATAATTATAGAGGATTAGGATTTGACAAACCTTTATTGAACAATTCAGAATTACCTTTGGAAGAAGCTTATCCATCACCCTTGGCATCAGCGGAAAGTTTTGGTCATTCAGGGTTTACGGGCACCTTTGTTTGGGCAGACCCAGTTAAAAAACTGACCTTTATCTTCCTGTCCAATCGAGTTTACCCCACTCGAGACCATCGAAATTTATATAGGTTGGACATTCGACAAGCTTTGCAAGATGTTTTTTATAAAGCGGATGGATTAAACATTCAAAATTAATTCCTATTGCCTATCTTGGTACTAAAGATTCTGCCAACTCATGGGATTACTCATTTTTTACGCCCTTATTTCCATTTTCTTTTCATTCTTATGCTCCATTTTGGAAGCGGTTTTGCTGAGCATTACCCCAACTTTCATCAATGTAAAAAAGCAAGAAGGAAAAGAATATGCCGCTACATTGGAAAACCTTAAAAAGGATGTGGACAAACCTTTAATTGCTATCCTTACGTTAAATACTGTGGCGCATACGGTGGGTGCTATTTTAGTTGGGGTACAAGCCAAGGTAGCCTATGCTGAAATGTACGGCACAACAGAACGCAGTATTCTTGGTTTTAAACTTACCGAAGACCTCATGGTCGGAATTGTTTCAACTATTATGACCATTTTAATTTTGGTCGCTTCGGAAATTATTCCCAAAACCATTGGAGCCACCTATTGGAAGCAACTGGCCAATTTTACCGGCAAAGCACTTACTATAATGGTATTTGCGCTTAAATGGACGGGGCTTTTGTGGATTCTGCAATTGTTTACCAAACTCATTGGTGCAAAAGGAGAACATGGCAGCGTGTTGAGTCGCGAAGATTTTACCGCCATGACGGATATTGCCCATGAAGAAGGTGTGTTCCAAGAATCAGAATCTAAAGTGATAAAGAACCTGCTAAAGTTTGATGAAATATTGGCCAAAGACGTAATGACTCCACGCACAGTGATGAAAATTGCATCGGAAGATATGACCATCAAAGAGTTTTTTGATGCCAATCGGCCCTTACGGTTCTCCAGAATACCCCTCTATAAGGACCGTATGGACAATATCACGGGCTTTTTCCTTAAAGATGAACTCATGGAGGCCATTATCAATAAAAAGGGCAGTAAAACGCTTTCTGAACTTAAACGTGAAATTTTGGTCACAAGCAGGACAAAGCCCATTCCAGAGTTGTTCGATAAATTTGTGAAGCAGCGGGAACACGTTTCTTTGGTTGTGGATGAATATGGATCGGTCAGTGGCTTGGTGACCATGGAGGATGTGATCGAAACGCTGCTTGGATTGGAAATTATGGATGAAAGTGACAACGTGGAAGACCTCCAATCCCTCGCGAGAAAGAACTGGCACCAACGTGCACAGCGTTTAGGAATTATTGAAGATGAAAGTGAAATAGAGTAATGGAAATTGCTTATTTACAAACACCTATAGGAATTACAGAGTTCAAAGGAGATGAAAATGGACTTGCTTCCATTACTGTTTTGGATAAAAATAAACCTATCGGTATAATTCCTGACGTCTTAAAAGATGCCGTTACTCAATTTCAAGAATATTTTGAAGGTGACAGAATAAATTTCGACCTCAAATTAAACCCAGAGGGCACCGATTTTCAAAAGAAGGTTTGGAACGCCCTTTTAAAAATACCTTTTGGAAAAACCATTTCTTATTTAGAACTTTCCAAACAACTCGGTGACGTAAAAGCCATTCGTGCAGTAGCCTCGGCCAATGGCAAAAATCCACTTTGGATTGTTGTTCCTTGTCACCGTGTCATAGGGACCAACGGAGACCTCACAGGCTATGCGGGTGGACTGCATAGAAAAAAATGGTTATTGGAACACGAGAGCCCTGCCAAGCAGACGTCTCTTTTTTAAATTTTTACCATGCTATATAAACTTAACCTGGAGCATATCCTTTTTTTGGATATCGAGACCGTACCCCAAAAACAACATTTCACCGAGTTGGACGAAACCGTTCAAGCCTTATGGGAGCAAAAAACGCAATACCAGCGCAAAGATGAATTTACCCCCGAAGAGTTTTATGACCGAGCAGGCATTTGGGCCGAATTCGGAAAAATCGTTTGTATCTCTGTGGGCTATTTTACGCTTAAAGGCGAAAACCGCAATTTTAGAGTGACTTCATTTTATGGAGAAGAAATCAAAATATTAAAGGATTTCAAACAGCTACTTGCAGACCATTTTAGTCAGGCCAAACACTTATTGTGTGCCCATAATGGAAAAGAGTTCGATTTTCCCTACATCGCACGCAGAATGGTCATCCATGGGATCAATCTACCCTACAAACTGGACCTGTTCGGAAAAAAGCCATGGGAAGTACCACATTTGGACACCATGGAACTTTGGAAATTTGGGGATTACAAGCACTTTACTTCGCTAAAATTATTGGCTCACATTCTGGGCATCCCCTCTCCCAAAGAAGACATGGATGGCAGCATGGTAAAGGATGTTTTTTATGTAGAAAACGACTTGGATAGAATTGTAAACTACTGCGAATTGGATGTGGTTACTACGGCGCAAGTATTTTTGAAAATGCGAAATGAGGAGCTTTTAGCGGATGATGAGATAAAAAAGGTCTAATTTTTAGGTAAAAGGGGAATGGTTAAGGATTAAGAATAACTGTCATTCTGAGCTGATGTCTGAGCGCCCGCCTGCGGTTGGCAGGTTGTCGAAGGAAAGCGAAAATCTATTCTTAATTTCTATGACTCGAATTTCACGAATTTACACGAATGCCATTTCCATCGATACATATCAATTGGTCATTGTTTATTGCAAATTGACAACTGTAGTTAGTTTTTATAAAACTTCGTACTCTTTATCCCAGCGTAGTCCTGAACTACCAAAACATATAGACCAGAAGCTAAAGCAGATACATTGATGGAACCCTGTGTTTTCCCCTTTTTGATGACATTACCAGAGGTGGTTACAATTGAATATTGCGCATCCTTGGAAAGTTTTGCCTCTACATTTAAATAACTCACTGCTGGATTGGGATACACAGAAATGTTCAACTCTTGAGGAATGATTAAAGGCGTATTCTCCATGATTTGGGTTTCTTCCCCATTAAATTCAAACTCCAAAATCTCTGAAAACTCGGAAACAGCATTTTCTGTACAAATGGAACGAACTCGAGCTTCATACACCTTACCCTCTTCCAAATTGGTCAAGGTAAATTCACTTTCCCAAAGCATTTCATTGGTCCAATCTTTAGCATCTATGCTTTTATATTGCACTTCATATAAAGTTTCACCAGCACCATCCCAAGAGATGTTGGTTACATCCTCTGAGGAATCCAAAACATCCAACCCAGTTGGCACTTCAACCGAACAAGCTGAAATTTGTGCTCCTGAAACGATCAAAGAGAAGTCTTGAGCCCCATTGGTCAAACTTCCTTTGTGGGAAACGGTAATGGTATATTCACCAGAAGCATTGGCAACGTCGATACGTTCAAAAGGATCCACTTTATTATCCCCAGTTGTTGCGGCATCGATGGCTCTGGCTGGATTTAATTTCCAAGGCAAATACGTTTCACCACCTTTGGTAATTCTAATATCCAAATCGTTCATTAAAGCAGCAGTTGCACTATTTAGATCTCCTCGGTTGATGATAGCAGATTCAGGATCTGTCCAAGAAATGGAAGCCATCAAAGGGCCATTTCCATCCGCTGTAACTGTAATAGAATATGAATTGCCATTGGTCAAGCTTTCTTCATTGATCAACGTCGTATAATCTTTATTTTGAAGTACCTTTGCAGCAGCCTTGGCATTCATAACCCCCCAACCCATTTTGTAATCAGGGCCCTTAGCTCCTACATCATCCGCAGTATGAAGGGCAAGTCCTTTTAAGGTGGCCGCTTTCATATAGTTGCCAAAAAGCTCTTCGTGATATTGTTGCAGCAATAATAATGAACCCGTAATTCCTGGTGCCGCCATGGAAGTTCCTGCAGAAACTTGATAACTAGTATTGGTTACGGAACTGGTAGATAAAATATTGGTTCCATCCCCAGCTAAATCTGGTTTGATTCGACCATCATCAACAGGCCCAAAACTACTGTAACCAGCCACAGAAGCCTTTGTTAATTCCCCATTTTGGTCGATTTCAGTATCAGCTCCCGCAATGGTCAATCCATTTTTAGCCACGGTAAAGCCCAACAACAAATCAAAGCCATCGGCGGTTTTTCCAAAATTGGGCGTAGCGTTGTCGTAAGAATTTTGTGCATTCCCCGCTGCCGTTACCATTAAATAGTAAGGGGCATTGTACATGATTCTATCCCAATCTTGCGCCACCTTAATATAGGCTCCAAAATACCAATCTGGAACGCGATCCGATAAAATTCCATAGGAATGGTTGCTCAACAACATGCCATTGGCGGCTGCTTCAGCCACTTCAATTTTATCTCGGGACCAATCGTAGGTTTGCGCTTTGGCTCCGTAGGCAACTCCTTGGGCATTGGGTTCAACTCCAGATGAAATAATATTTCCTGTTACCAAAGTGGAATGTAGACTAACCTCATCAGAACCATCTGCATTGGAAGCTCTAGTATCAAATTCTTGATGGGATGTTAAGGCTGTACCAGAGTCCCAAACACCAACATTCATTCCAGTACCTGTTAGTCCAAGGTTTAAAAGTCCATTATCATACAAAGTATATGCTCTCGAAGTTTGAGAGGCAGGATCATTTAATGTTGTGTAATATATCGGTGTGCCATCGGTTCCTACATCTTTAAGGGCAATATCTGCTCCATTTAGAGATTTATCATTTGCCTTTATTCCTTTGGATGTAAGTAATTCTGCGATTCTTTTGTTGGTGATTTCATATTCTGATTCCAATTCAGAAATAATCGAAATCATTTTGCCATTGTTGTAGGAAGAACGAATAGCTTCTTTGGCATTGGTTGCCTGACTCATTCCAGAGAACAAGCCCATTGTAGAAAGTAAGATGGAGAAGATCAATCTTTTAGCCCCTGTAGACAATCTGTAATCCATAATCAAGTTTAGGTAAGATTTGGACTACTAAGATATTAGGAGATGTAAGATGTATCGATAAAATTCCTAGTTTATTCGATGAAATGCACCTTGATATTTATCAATCTGTTGTGAAAATTCACTTTTATGTGGTGTATTTTTTTCTTACTTGTTATTTGTAGTCCAAAATCCTTAAAACCATTGTTACTCCTCTCCGGATTCAGAAGTTTCAGGAAGAGTTACCGGAACACTTTCCCATGGTTCCAACACCTCTCTTTTCATGTTAGGCATATCATTTCCGAACAGCAAAGCATTAAAAAGTGTTCGATAGGTTCCCATGGGTTGACCACGCCATTGTGGTTGAAATCCAAACAACAACACATGTCCTTTACCATGCTTTACATCCAATGCTGCCGCTTTTCCGTTCATGTAACTTTCCCCTACCAAATACCCGGACATTAATGGAGAGCCATTGTCTTGATATTTGGCCAATACTTCACCTTCAAAGCCATCAGCGGTTGCAAAAACAGGGCTGTTGTAGACAAATACATTGGCTTTATCCATCATTCCCGCCATTACAGGGTGACTTGGATTGGTGTTAACCTGCACGATTGACCCTCCCGTAAAGAATTTGGCCCTGCTCACTTTATCCACCACATTGGTAACTGGTAAATGCAACGCTTTTATGGCATAATCAGAGCTGCGGTTCAAGCTTACAAGGGTTCCCCCTTCTTCCACAAAGTTGTTTAAGTTTCTGGCGCCTAGTTCGCCCAATCCGCCCGTATATTGAGGAGGTGCAGAACCTGGTTCAATTCCATTTTCTATAGAACCTGGCCATTCAGATGCCAAAACAATTACATCGAAACGGTCTTTTAAGTTCCCTGATCTAAAATCGGTATCTCGAAGCGAAGCATATTCAAAACCAAAATTATCCAATAACCAGCGGGTCCAACCCATATCCATACTGGCCGTCCACGGACGGTACACACCGATTCGAGTTTTCACTTTTGCGGACCCAGAGCCAGAACTTTGAACGCCATTAATGGCATAATCTCTTACCCATTGTTGTTTCTTTGCAGTACTTGCACCCTGCACTCCATATTTTTTGGTCTTGGCATCATACACTACTGACATTCCATTGGATTTTGAGGCTTCGGCCAATACACGGAAAATATTATTTTCAATTGGATCTAACCAAAGTGTGTTTCCTCCGCCTTTCAAAGTGCCAGGCAGTGGTTTAATTCCTGCAGCAGTGGCATCGGTATCAAAACCGGCCCCAGGGGCAAAATCAATCTTGTTTAAATCTTCGGGTTCATCATCGGTAGTTTCCAACGGTGTTCCCTCCACAGGCTTTAGTGCAGCTCTGAAATCGTCTGACAAAGGCACCATTCCAGTTACCACATTTACTTCCATCTGAAAAGGCAATGTCCACCCTGCAGCATCGTAAGGCTGTTCCAACGGTCCATCCGGAGATTCCCTTAGATCTGGATACACCTGTACATCCAAAACCTGTCTCGCCATTTCCGCAAATTCTTGGTCCATCGGAATTACCCAAGTTCCTTTTGGATATGTTACTCCTGAATACGCCATGGGCTTGTCCAATTGCGAAATTTCAACTCCATTGAAAGCCAAACGCTTCAACAATTCAACAGGTCGAACAGGGTCGCGTTGCTTTTGAGGAATAATGTAGGCATATGGTGCCTCATTCTTGTATTTTTCTATAGTGGTAATTGCTGCTTGATATTTGTTGAAAAGCAAAGTTTCCTTGTACTTGGCAGAATAATCCAACACGGCAATAGAAGCAGTTTGCATGTACTTCATGGCATCACTCAAACGCCACCAACCCCCTTTCCAAGGACTATTGTAAAGTGACTCCACTCGTAAATCCCTTCTACTTTCAGGAAAATCCCTTATGGTATAAAAATAGGGGGTTGCATATCGGTACAATGCCGTTTCTGTCCAAAAAGATGGGATGTTCTGCATAGCGGGCAGGTAATCAATGTACCCAGGATACCAAGCATCAAAACCCTTTCCCATGTGAACCGCCCCTGGTAAACCTTCCGTTTCCAATTCTTGAGCCATGGCCATTCCAATCATGTTCACCTCACGGGCAACAATGGGTGGCGTTTGCGGTGCAATAGGTTCTGCAAAAGGTGGCAACCAAATGCGGGTCGGGAATGGTGAGGACTGATGGTGTACATGAATCACATTCGGCTCCCATTCACGCCAAGTTCTTCCTACCACACGAGATTCCAACATATTGAGCATGTAGGCATCCCTATTGTTATCGTGTCCTACATATTTTTGATACAACCAAGGGGTTCTTGCCGTTTCATAAGCCGTTCCCACATTGGACATATACCAATTAACAATGATATCTTGACCATCAGGATTCAATGAGGGCCACAACACCAAAATCACATCATCCAAAATGGGCTTAAACTTTTTGGTATCAGCCTCACTTACTATTTGGTGAGCCAAAGTAATAATATGTTGCGCACCAGCCACTTCGGAAGCGTGCAATCCGCCACTTAAATCAACAATGGCCTTACCTTCTTCCGCTAGTTTTTGGGCTTCTTCCCTACTCAACCCTTTGGGATGGGCCAACTTTTGGGAAATTTCTTTGTAGTGATCCATCTTGGCCAAGTTTTCCTTGGAAGAAATCAATACATAATACCAAGTTCTCCCTTCGGATGTTTTTCCAGTTTCTCGCATCTCTACCAAATCACTGGCAGCATCCAATTTTTTAAAATATTCGATGGATTGTTCGTAAGTGGCCAAATGAAAATCGGAACCCACTTCAAAACCAATAACATCTTCTGGTTTTGGTATGTTTGAATTTTGAGCCTGAAGTCCAAGACACATCAAACTAAAAATGGAAAAAAATTGAAGTTTCAAAGCGGAAAAACCATTAGGTTTTCTCTTTGGGGAGTTAGGTAAAAGGAGCATTGTTTTGAGTTAGGTTGAATTTGGCTTCAAGATAGGAAAGAATCCGTTCCAAAGACACAGTTTTCCTGCGTTCATCGACCTTTAAATGACCAAAAGCAGATTTTTGCTTGCAAAACATTGTGTAGATTTGCACTTTAATACTTTTTAATGCTAGAAAAGAAGTCCATAGATTATGAAAAGGCAGTACTCATTGGTATCATCAACCAAGCGCAAGATGAAACCAAGGTAAATGAGTACTTGGATGAATTGGAATTTTTAACCTACACTGCCGGCGGGGAGGTGGAGAAACGATTTGTGCAGCGCATTGATGTGCCCAATCCCAAAACTTATATCGGAAGCGGGAAGATGGAAGAGGTGCAACACTATGTGAAAGAAAATGAAATCGGTTCGGTTATTTTTGATGACGAACTTACTCCTGCCCAACAAAACAATATCGAAAAAATTCTTCGTTGTAAGATCTTGGATAGAACAGGTTTGATTCTGGATATTTTTGCGCAACGCGCAAAAACCAGTTATGCCCGTACCCAAGTTGAATTGGCTCAATATGAGTATTTATTGCCCAGACTAACAGGTCTTTGGACGCACTTGGAGCGTCAACGAGGGGGTATTGGTATGCGTGGTCCCGGTGAAACGGAAATTGAAACGGATAGACGTATAGTTCGTGATCGTATTTCCTTGCTGAAAAAGAAGTTGACCAAGATCGATCGTCAGATGGAAACCCAAAGAGGAAACCGCGGCGCCTTGGTTCGTGTTGCTCTTGTAGGATATACCAACGTAGGTAAATCCACTTTAATGAATGTAATCAGCAAAAGTGATGTATTCGCAGAGAACAAGCTTTTTGCCACCCTCGACACTACCGTTCGAAAGGTAGTGATCGGCAACCTTCCCTTTTTGTTGAGTGATACCGTAGGATTCATTAGAAAATTGCCCACTCAATTGGTGGAAAGCTTTAAAAGCACCTTGGACGAGGTTCGCGAAGCGGATTTGTTGTTGCATGTGGTCGATATTTCCCATCCCAATTTTGAGGAGCATATTGCTTCCGTGAATCAAATCTTAAATGAAATTGAAAGTTCGGGCAAACCCTGTATTATGGTCTTCAACAAAATTGACCAGTACCAACCGGAAATTATCGAAGATGATGATTTGGTGACGGAGCGAACCACGGCGCATTTCACTTTAGAGGAATGGAAAAAGACATGGTTCAATAAAATTGGGGACAACGCCCTTTTTATTTCTGCATTGAATAAGGAAAACATGGATGATTTTAGAAAGAAAGTCTATGATGCTGTTCGTGAAATCCATGTGACCCGATTCCCTTACAACAACTTTTTGTATCCAGAGCATTTGGATGAGTACTAGACAAAGTGTTCTCATTTTCCGATAACATGTTGTCCTGCTAATGTTTTACCACATTTTAAATAGGGTTCACAACAAAAATTTAGGGAAAGACCACAGATGACCTACATTCACATTGTTTTTAAGTCGTTTAGTGTCCAACCTCGATCTTGTTGATCTTAACCTACTTTGGCCATGGTCTTAAAAACATTAGAAAATATTTTTCACCCCACAAAAACGCCCTTCAATTGAAGGGCGTTTTTTGTTTGTGATATGTAAAAGCGGTCCTTTAAAACTTATAGCTCAAACCAAGGGTCCAATAGGTTTGTAATTCGTTATCAATATTGTCAAACGTAGCATCTGGATTTGGGGTTGGAGCATTGTTCAGCACATAATTCAATGTTTCCTGTTTGTTGCTTCTCAAACCAAAATCGAAACCTACTCCAATCATTTTCCAAAGGGTGTAAGAAAAAGAGTTCGTCCATGTCCAGTTGCTATAATCACTGCTCTTGTAGCTTTGGAACATGGAAAGGTTACTTTTAAAGCTGATGTCTCCGAATTTCTTGGTGTAATCCGCTACAATCTTGGCTCCCATGGAAGACTCAAAGATGTCATCCCCACTACTAAATACAAAGTTGTAGTTGAGTGGATGAATCACGACCACCAAATCTGGAATCGGAGTCCATGTACCCCCAACACCCAAATCAAGGTATCCAGGGTCGTTGAAGTTATCCAAAATCGTGGTTCTGTATTCCCCAAGAGCGGAAATCGCAAAGCTTTCTGTCAATTTCCAACCATAAAGCGAGGAAATATTGAAAACATCTGTTGTTGGTCTAAAGCCATCATCATCGTTTGGATCATCCTTATCATCCAACTTTACCCAAGATAGGTTAAGGTTGGCCGCATTTCTCCAAAAGTATTTTTCTTCTTTTAGATTGGCATAGGCATTTACTGTAAAACCAATATTTCCTGATGAGTTGTTCGGGATGCCTTGCGAAAACCAGTTGTTGAACTGGGAAAGGCTGCCTCCAATGGTTCCAAAAGCGCCTATTTTCCAACCTGGAAGGGCATCCAATTGGGCTTGTAATGCATCTACCCTTTTTTGAATCGCGGCAATGGAATCTTTTTTCGGACCCATTTCAGCTTTAATTTCTTCTTCGGTCTGTGCCGAGGCAAAAGACCACACAAAAATGGCCAAGGTGGCCAAAAGCAATTTTTTCATAGTATGGAGTTTACTGTTTAGAACCTCAAAAATAAGAAATGTCACCGTTAAGTTTGAATGGGGTGGGATTTTTGGATGGTTTGACCCATAGATTTCTCGACGGCCCCTTGGACTGCCTGCCAGGGGTAAGCGCGCGCTCAGGTTGACAGCTCGAAATGACAGAAAATTGTAAAAAACACTACTTCTTCTTAAAAATTGGCACCGAAGAACAGGCCTCTCCGTACATCACACTTTTGGCTACTTGTTGAATTTTCGCCACAGCCATAATGTAAGCGTTTTCAGGAACAGGTTTGTTTGAACATCCTTTTATGATTACAGGTTTATCCAAAAACTCGGTTACATCCAATTGTTCCAAAATATCTTGATATAAAGAAGTTTCCAACGTATCCAAGTCACCAACCACCACTTTTTTGGCAAAGGGTAGTAACCTTGAGGATACCAACATATAGGCCCAGCCCGGAATAATCGCATCAGAAGAACAATGTAAGGCCACAAAACAATCTTGGTAGGCCGACCAATCTTCGGCTTCTATATGAGCCCTAAACTCCTTTTCACGCAAAATAAAACCCTCGTACAGCCAGTCTTTGATGTCCAACGATTTTCGCTCCCCTTTTGGATAATAATCCTCTAGGTCGAATGTCATCAATATGCTTTGCGCTACCCTGTTTACTATTTCTTTTTCCATACTGTCATTCCTGCGAAAGCAGGAATCCATTAAAAAACTTTAACCTATGAAACAATGCTTCAACTCCGCTCAGCATCCGTGAAGCCACCCTTAAAGAACAGTTTAAAGAAGTCCAAGCTCCAACTTTGCCTCTTCGCTCATCAATTCTTGGGTCCAAGGAGGGTCAAAAGTGATTTCCACCTCTACATCCTTAAGCATGTCGATGGATTTTACCTTTTCCTCTACTTCAACAGGTAAGGTTTCGGCCACTGGGCAGTTGGGTGAGGTAAGGGTCATTAAAATTTTAACTTCGTTCTCCTCGTTCACGAATACATCGTAAATCAATCCCAATTCGTAAATATCAACTGGAATTTCTGGATCATAAATGGTCTTTAAAACCTTTACTATTTTTTCGCCCAATTCTTGTGTATCTATGGTAATTTCTTCGCTCATCGTTTTTATTTTAACTGTGTTTGATAGGCCACAGCATACAATTTCAGTTGTTTGATCATACTTACCAATCCGTTGGCCCTGGTCGGTGACAAATGTTCTTTCAAGCCAATTTCATCTATAA
Source organism: Flagellimonas cixiensis (assembly GCF_042134615.1). Classification (GTDB taxonomy): domain Bacteria; phylum Bacteroidota; class Bacteroidia; order Flavobacteriales; family Flavobacteriaceae; genus Flagellimonas; species Flagellimonas cixiensis. The sequence continues at coordinate 1,544,210 of NZ_CP169639.1, read as the reverse complement.
ACTCCGTATCAGCATCTATGATTTCCTGTGGTTTTTGGTTGCTAAATGCTCTAATGAGAACAGCAATGATTCCTTTGGTAATTATCGCATCACTGTCCGCGGTAAAAACCAATTTGTCATCCTCCAATTCGGCATGCACCCAAACCTTACTCTGACATCCTTTAATAAGGTTGTCATCGGTCTTGTATTGGTCATTAATTAATGGAAGTGATTTTCCAAGCTCAATCATGTATTCGTACCGTTGCATCCAATCGTCAAACATGGAAAACTCGTCGATAATCTCTTCTTGTATCTCTTTTATGCTAGCCATTTGTCAGTTTTATTCAAATGTACAACTCGGGAGGTTGCGATTCAAGTCTTTAAGATAAAGATAACGGCAAGTACTAAACAAGCATGTTTTTAGCCCTCTTTATTCCCTCCACCAAGGTATCCACTTCGTCCTTGGTATTGTAAAAGCTAAAACTTGCCCTTACGGTTCCTGGAATCTTATAAAAATCCATGATGGGTTGTGCGCAATGGTGACCTGTTCGCACTGCAATGCCCAATTTATCCAGTATGGTTCCGATATCGTAGGGGTGAATCCCATCAATATTGAATGAAATCACCGAAGTTTTATGTTTGGCTGTTCCGTAAATCTTTAATCCCTCAATGGAAAGCAATTGTTCGGTAGCGTATTGCATCAACTCATCTTCATATTGCGCAATGGCATCAAACCCGATGTTGTTCATGTAATCCAATGCTGCTCCAAAGGCAATTCCCCCACAAATATTTGGGGTTCCCGCTTCAAATTTATGGGGCAAATCGGCATAGGTGGTTTTTTCAAAAGTCACCTCGGCTATCATTTCGCCACCACCTTGGTATGGAGGTAATTTTTTCAACCACTCCTCTTTTCCATACAAAATACCTACACCAGTTGGACCACACATTTTATGGGCAGAGACAGTATAAAAGTCTGCATCCAGAGCTTGTAAGTCTGATTTGATATGGGCTGCTGCCTGAGCACCATCAATCAAAACCGCTGCACCAACTTTGTGGGCTGCTTCAATTATTTCTTCAATAGGATTTACCGTACCCAAAGCGTTTGATACATGGTTGCAGAAAACCAGTCTGGTCTTATCTGAAAGCAATTCGTAATAAGCATCCATCAGCAATTCCCCCTCCAAATTCATGGGAATCACTTTAAGAACTGCACCTGTTCTTTCGCAAAGCATTTGCCAAGGCACAATATTAGAATGGTGCTCCATGGCCGATACCACAATTTCATCCCCTTTCTTTAGAAAGGAAGTGAAGCCTGTAGCCACTAAATTGATCCCATGCGTAGTTCCCGAAGTGAAAATCACTTCATAGGAATGGGCAATATTGAAATGTTTTTGAATTTTCTGGCGTGCAATTTCGTAGGCATCCGTTGCTTCTTGTGAAAGTTTGTGGACTCCACGATGGATATTCGCATTATACCCATGATAGTAATCCACAATAGTGTTTACTACTTGATCTGGTGTTTGCGAAGTTGCCGCATTATCCAAATACACCAAAGGCTGTCCATTGACCTGTCTTTGGAGTATGGGAAAATCCTTTCGAATGGCCTGAATGTCCAATGAGGTTTCCATCATGGTTAAAATAGTTCTTGATTAAAGGTCGAAACCTACGCGAACACCCAATTTATCAGCGATCAACTTATTGATTCTTGCTTTTAGTTCTGGAATACGAACACTCTCCAAAACATTATTGGCAAAAGCATACATCAACAAAGCTTTAGCTTCTTTTTGGGGAATCCCTCTTGATCTTAGATAGAAAAGTGCGTCTTCATCCAACTGACCAATGGTGCAACCGTGGGAGCATTTTACGTCATCCGCAAAAATCTCCAATTGGGGTTTTGAGTTGATGGTAGCTTTATCGCTCAACAAAATATTGTTGTTCTGCTGAAAAGCATCAGTTTTTTGGGCAATCTTGTCCACAATGATCTTACCATTGAACACCCCGGTTGAACTATCGCCAAAAATTCCTTTGTAATCTTGATGGCTCTCACAGTTGGGTTGCGCGTGGTGCACCAAGGTATGGTGATCCACATGTTGTTTGTCGCCCAAAATGGTAATTCCCTTTAAAATAGAGTCGATGCGCTCTCCGTTTTGATAAAAGTTCAGGTTGTTTCTGATCAATTTACCGCCTAAAGAGAAGGTATGAACACGCACTACGCTGCTATCCTTTTGAGAAATATAGGTATTGTCCACCAAGGAGGCCGTTGACGCATCGTTTTGTACTTTATAGTAATCTACGATGGCATCCTTACCAGCAAAAATTTCGGTTACTGAATTGGTGAATACTTCATTGTCGGTGAAGCTTTGATGACGTTCAATAATCTGAACCTCCGCATTGTCTTCTGCTACCACCAAGTTTCTAGGTTGTAACATCAGTGCGGCCTCATTACCCGTTGCCAAATGCAATATTTGGATAGGCTTTTTAGGCATTTTGTTCTTTGGGATGTAAATGTAGGCGCCTTCCTTACTAAAAGCTGTATTCAAAGAAGTCAAAGATTCATCTTTGGAGGCTGCTTTGTTAAAGTAGACCTCAATCACCTGTCGGAACATAGGCTTGCTGAAAGCGGAGCTCATCAAACAAACATCTACACCATCGTGTGTGGTTTCCGATAGGTAAGAGCTGTACACGCCATCTACGAAAACAATTTTGTAGGTATCGATTTCATGAAGAAAATACTTCTTGATATCCTTATACTCCAAATTGGTTTCTTTCTTTGGGAAAATGCTGAAATCAACCTTTTGAATACTGTTTAGAGATGTATATTTCCAAGCTTCCTCTTTTTTGGATGGAAAGCCCTTTTCCTCAAAATTCTTAATGGCCGCCGACCGTACTTCATGCACTGGATGATCCAAATCCAAGCCATCTTCAAACGCCAAAAAGGAGGAGACTAATTTTTCCTTTAAATCCATATTATTTTCTCGTTGTCATTCCCGTGAAAACGGGAATCTTTTAAACACAGTTTTTTGAAATGGATTCCTGCCTTCGCAGGAATGACAATGTGATATTACACCGTAGCTTCTTGCTTTAACCAATCGTACCCTTTCTCTTCCAATTCCAAAGCCAATTCCTTGGTTCCGGATTTAACAATTTTACCGTTGTACAATACGTGCACATAATCTGGAACGATGTATTCCAACAATCTTTGGTAGTGGGTAATTACTACTATGGCGTTATCCTTGTTTCGCAACTTGTTTACACCATTGGCCACAATTCTAAGGGCATCGATATCCAAACCAGAATCGGTTTCATCCAAGATGGCCAATTTGGGTTCCAACATCGCCATTTGGAAAATCTCGTTACGTTTTTTCTCACCACCGGAGAACCCTTCGTTCAACGAACGGGAAAGGAACTTGCGATCAATCTCCAACAATTCAGATTTTTCACGAATCATTTTCAACATTTCGTTGGCCGGCATATCTTCCAAACCTCTAGCTTTTCTAGATTCGTTGATCGCTGTTTTGATGAAATTGGTCACCGAAACACCTGGAATCTCAACGGGGTACTGGAAAGAGAGGAAAATCCCGTTGTGGGCTCTTTCTTCTGGAGAAAGTTCTTCCAAATCTTCACCTTCCATGATGATACTGCCTTCTTCAACTTCAAATTCTTCTTTTCCTGCAATTACAGAAGCCAAGGTACTTTTCCCAGAACCGTTAGGTCCCATAATGGCGTGTACCTCACCTGCATTCACTTTAAGGTCGATTCCCTTCAGGATTTCTTTATCGTCTATGTTGGCGTGTAAGTTCTTTATTTCTAACATGCTGTTCTTTTTCAAATATTACTTTAGGATGATGTTTTTGTTATCCGACAGAGCCTTCAAGGCTGATTTCCAATAGTTTTTGTGCTTCTACCGCAAATTCCATCGGAAGTTTGTTCAATACTTCTTTACTAAAACCATTTACGATCAACGCAATGGCTTTCTCTGTATCAATTCCTCTTTGGTTACAATAGAAAATCTGGTCCTCACCAATTTTACTGGTGGTGGCCTCGTGCTCAATCTGTGCGGATTTGTTTTTTACTTCAATGTACGGGAAAGTATGCGCGCCACAACGGTTGCCCATCAACAGGGAATCACATTGTGAAAAGTTTCTGGCGTTGTCCGCCCTACTGCTCACTTGCACCAATCCACGGTAACTATTTTGTGACTGACCGGCCGAAATACCTTTGGAAATGATGGTACTCTTGGTGTTTTTCCCTAAGTGAATCATTTTGGTCCCAGTATCGGCCTGTTGAAAGTTATTGGTCACTGCAATGGAGTAAAACTCTCCAATGGAATTATCCCCTTTCAACACACAAGATGGATATTTCCAGGTTACGGCGGAACCTGTTTCTACCTGTGTCCAAGAAATTTTCGCGTTCTTTTCACAAAGTCCACGCTTGGTCACAAAGTTGAAAACACCACCTTTACCTTCTTTATCTCCAGGGAACCAGTTTTGTACTGTGGAGTACTTGATCTCGGCATCATCCATGGCAATCAGTTCCACAACAGCAGCGTGCAATTGATTTTCGTCACGTGATGGAGCGGTACAACCTTCTAGGTAACTTACATAACTGCCTTCGTCGGCAACGACCAAAGTTCTTTCAAACTGACCTGTTCCTGCTTGGTTGATTCGGAAATAAGTCGAAAGTTCCATGGGACAACGCACTCCTTTTGGAATGTAGCAGAAAGACCCATCAGAAAAAACGGCTGAGTTCAAGGCTGCATAAAAGTTGTCTTTTTTAGGAACAACGGTTCCCAAGTGTTTCTTCACCAATTCAGGGTGTTCTTGAATTGCTTCGGAAATGGAACAGAAAATAATTCCTTTTTCGGCCAAGGTTTTCTTAAAAGTGGTCGCAACGGAAACGGAGTCCATAACAATATCCACGGCAACACCAGCCAATTTCTTTTGTTCATCAATGGAAATTCCCAACTTCTTGAAGGTATCCAGCAATTCTGGATCCACTTCATCCAAGCTATCGTACTTGGGTTTTTTGTTGGGCGCCGAGTAATAGGAAATATTTTGGAAGTCCGGTTTTTTGTAGGTCACATTGGCCCACTCCGGCTCTTCCATTTCCTTCCAAGCACGAAAAGCTTCCAAGCGCCATTCCGTCATCCATTCCGGTTCGTTCTTCTTTTTGGAAATAGCAATCACGATATCCTCGTTCAACCCTTTGGGCAGGGTGTCCGATTCAATATCCGTGTAGAAACCGTACTCGTACTCTTTGGTTTCCAGTTCTTTTTTTAATTCTTCTTCAGTATACGCCATATCTTATTCTAAGTTAAAAGTCAATAAGTGAAAAAGCTAAAAACCATTTCTCTTCTTAACATACTTAATATAATTTGCCAATTGTTTGGATATGTTGACAACCTCATTTCTAAATTCAATCAAATCAACCTTGTCAAAATATCCTATCTCTTCCATTAAATTGAACAAATTTCTTACTTCCCCGGCAGAGCCTTTTGAGAAATATAGAAACCGTATCAATTCTTTATCTGTTTCTCTTTCAAACCCTTCAGAAATATTATTGGAAATTGAAATGGTCGCTCTCCTTATTTGGTCCACCATGGCAAAATCCTCTTTCAAGGGACTTTTCTTCAATAATTCATAGACTTTGGCGGTGAACTTTACACTGTCCTTATAAACCTCCAAATCTTCAAAAGAGCTATACATTAAAAATTTACTTTTTCCTTTTTTAGCTCTTTAACTAATTTATAATGAAAAACTTTCTCCACACCCGCAAGTTCTTTGGGCATTGGGATTGTTAAAGACAAACCCTTTACCGTTCAAACCGCCTGAATATTCCAAAGTTGTTCCCACTAGGTACAGAAAGCTCTTTTTATCCACTACAATACGGACATTGTTATCTTCAAAAAGCTTATCTGTATCTGCTACGGAATTGTCAAATTTTAACTCATAAGACAATCCACTGCACCCCCCGCTCTTTACGCCAACTCTTACAAAATCGGTAGTAGCATCAAAACCTTCTTCGGTCATGAGCGTCACCACTTTTTGCTTAGCAGTTTCCGAAACTTTAATCATCTTAATTGAATTTAATCTAAATAGCCTACAAATATACTGTATAAGAAGGGTTTTACCATAGTAACTAACATTATTATAACGAATGGTTATATAGGAGAATCTTATGGGAAAATGAGATAAATTCCCAGAACACGTGAATAGACTTAACTTCCAGCGATTAAGGGACTTTATTCAATAATTCTGTGGTTAAAAAAATTTATCTCTCAGCCTACCAAACAATTACAATAATCCTGTTTATTTTTGCAAAATGTTAGAAGACAAGAATCAACAACGCACCTCATTGGAAGAATTGGGCGAATTTGGCCTAATTGACCACCTTACCCAAAATTTTAAATTGAAACAACCTTCATCCATCGTTGGGGTCGGAGACGATGCCGCCGTAATGGATTATAAGGGCCAAAAAACTGTCGTTTCCACTGACATGTTGGTAGAAGGTGTTCATTTTGATTTGAGCTATATGCCCCTTAAGCATTTAGGATATAAATCTGTGATGGTCAACCTATCTGATATTTATGCCATGAATGCCATTGCCACTCAGGTAACGGTTTCCTTGGCAGTTTCCAATAGGTTTCCCTTGGAGGCTTTGGAAGAATTTTATGAAGGTGTTGCTCTTGCCTGCGAGTTATATAATGTGGATTTGATAGGTGGAGATACCACGTCCTCCAATAAAGGTTTGATCATTAGTGTTACCGCCATTGGCGCTGCTGATGAAAGTAATATCGTCTACAGAAAAGGCAGTAGACCAAACGACCTTTTGGTGGTGACCGGCGATGTGGGCGGCGCTTATTTGGGACTTCAGGTTTTGGAACGCGAAAAAGAAGTGTTCAAGGTAAACCCGAACAGTCAGCCCGATTTGGAGCCCTATTCCTATATCGTTGAGCGTCAATTAAAACCGGAATCCCGAAAAGATATCGTGGAGCTGCTTCAAAAATTGGAAGTGAAACCAACCGCCATGATCGATATTAGCGATGGGCTTTCTTCCGAAATCTTACACTTGTGCAAGCAAAGTGAGGTCGGATGCAATCTTTTTGAAGATAAAATTCCTTTGGATCCTACTGTGATTTCTACTTGTGAAGAGTTTAAAATGGACAGTACAATGGTTGCTTTAAGTGGAGGTGAAGATTATGAACTTTTATTCACGATAGATCAAGCTGATTTCCCAAAAATTAAGGCGAATCCAAATTTGACTGTTATTGGCCATATGACCCAACAAAGTGAGGGGGTACATTTGATCACGCGTGCAGAAACCAAGATTCCGATTACCGCGCAGGGCTGGAATTCGTTCAACGCATAAAAAAATCCCGAAAAAAAAGGGCATCCCTACTTCATGGTCTTGGGGCACGCGACCGATAGCTGCAGGCAATTACTTAAGTTTCCGGGATAAGATTTGGGTCTCTTAAAAACTAAGAAAGGGTTAGGCCACTTGGTGCACTACCCTACTTCTTCGTTTACGGTACATATCTTCCAATGTACTGTTAATGTCTTTCATTTGCGGAGTTAAAGCGGATAGTTTACCGCTAACATCCGTAGTTACTTGTTTTTGGCAATGAATACATTTGTATTCTTTAATGTGCTGTGTCACTTTCTTGGAAACCACATAATGGTGTCCGAATAAATTGCAGAAAAAGGAAGTGAATTTGTTGCCATGGTGGATGGTGGAAGTCTTCATAGGCCAGTGTTGTTTTTGATAACGCATCGGTACGATTTGGGGAATCGAAAAATGCAGTAAATTGGTTGCTGTAATTTTTTGTTATACTCTAGTGTTTTAGTTGTACGTTTTTTTAATGTGAACGGATGTTAATAACTTTTTATTTTCGGACATTCCATATTTTATTGTTTTTTCGATGAAATGCAGCATTATCGACAAAAAGTCACGAAAATCCGTTGAAAAGCTCTTGCCCAATATAGAACTTTAACAAGAAATTATCAACAACATATGGATAAAAAATCGCTCTCGATTACCGCTTTTGCCCTTTTTTCCCTGTTTTTTGGAGCAGGAAATTTGATTTTACCCCCGCTTTTGGGATTCAATGCTGGAAATCTATGGTGGTTGGTCGCATTGGGATTTTGCCTATCTGGGGTTTTAATTCCTGTTTTGGGAATTTTGGCCCATGCCAAACTCCAGGGCACCATGTTCGATTTCGCGAAAAAAGTATCTCCACTTTTTAGTACCATTTATTGTTTTGTGGTTTATGCGATTGCCATTTCGTTACCATCCCCTAGAACTGCATCGGTAACCCACGAAATGGCCATTCAACCTATTTGGGATTCGTCCTATTTGCTCACAAGTCTAATTTATTTTGCCTTGGTTTTAGTTTTTGCCATCAATCGCACCAAGGTGTTGGATGTTCTGGGTAAGGTTTTAACTCCTGCCATTCTACTTATTTTATTGTTGATCATTATCACCACAATTTTTAGGTTGGATTTTGATTTCTCACCATCGCAAATGGCAAACCCATTTAGTTCAGGAATTTTGGAGGGCTACCAAACCTTTGATGCCATCGGAGCCGTGGTGGTAGGTGCCGTAATCATCATTTCTATCAACCTGAAAGAAAAAACCGCCAGTTTTGAAGCGAAACGAAAACTGATTATAAAAGCGGGATTATGGGCAGGTTTCGGCTTGTTGTTAGTGTACGGCGGACTCATTTTAACAGGGGCACTCTTTGCCGACACCTTTGAAGCAGAAATTACAAGAACCGAATTATTGAGGGGCATCAGCAGCGAAACTTTGGGAAGTAAGGCTAATTTGTTTTTGAGCATTCTGGTGAGTTTGGCCTGCTTTACCACTGCGGTCGGTATTGTTACCGGAACAGCGGATTTTGTTCGTGGACAATGCAACGATTCCAATATGGCTTATAAAATAACAGCTTTGTTAGGGTGCTTGTTAGGGGTGTTGATGGGTCAATTTAATGTAGGGTATATTATCGCCGTAGCATTACCTGCCCTAATGTTTATTTATCCCATCACCATTGTTTTGATCTTGCTGAATGTACTCCCAGACAAATGGACCACGCCTAAAGTATTTCGATCAGTGGTTGTGACCACCATACTTTTTAGTGTGCCCGATTTTTTGGGAAGCATAGGATTAGCGGAATCTTTAGATTCTTTATTTAAATGGATACCCTTACACCAACACCAAATGGGATGGGTGTTGCCTGCTTTGGCGACCTTTGTTTTGGCAAATCTATTCCTAAAGCAAGACCTTAAGCGTACTTATTAAAACCATCTAACGTCACCCTGAGCTCGTCTCAGGGTCTCATAAAAAACATTAAAAATCTTTGATACTGGGATGAGATGCTGAAATACCGTGCCTGCCGGACGGGCAGGAAGTGAAGAATCTGATTTTCAATGAGCAATTTTCAATTCTGACATTAGACTTCTGAACTCTGACCACTGACTTCCAAACCACCATCCCTTCCCTCCAACCAATGTTAACCCACAAAAAAAGCGCAGCCTTAAGGCTGCGCTCTTCAATAACTCCATTTTTATTTTTTTAATCTTTAACTAATCTTACACTACATCTAAAGTTGATCTTTTCCACTCCTCCGTCGATAGTAATATTCTGTCCACCATCTATTATGTATAACCTCGAATTAAGTTGATTGAATTCTTCACTCCAAAAAAATCCTCTAAGATTAAAATCTATCACATTAGGATAATCTGGGGGAGTTTGAACATATCCAGAAAATTGTGCATCAAACCCAGAACCACCTCCAACTTTTAGATCATCTCCTGCCACAATAGACCCGCCATAAGTGTTTAACAGTGCATCCCACTCTGCAATGGTAGGCACATGCCAGCCTTGGGGTGCAGCTTGTTGTGCTTCATCCCAATTGTACAAGGCACCATGTGTTGCGCAATTGGCATCGTCGTTGTTGGGGCAAGAAAAGCCTATACCACCGCCTTGGTAATTCAAGTTTTCGGCCAACCATATTTGGTTGCCAATTTTAACCACCCTATAACTTTTATCGTCACGTGGATCTAAATATACTGATAACTCCTCTGCCAAAACATTAAAAGTAGCAGTGCATTCATTGGCATCTTTAATCGTAACCGTGTAATTTTGTGCTGACAAATTGGTGAATTCACTACTTTCTTGGAAGTTTATGCCATCCAAACTATACATGTAAGGCAATGTACCTCCTGAAGCAATAGCAGTTATAGAAAAACTTTCGGCAGTAGCTTCAACTGACAATGTAACACATGGATCAGCTAAGGTCACTTGAGTGGTGTTGGAACAATTATTAGCGTCTTTTACCTCTAAGGTATAGTCCCCAGGGTCCAAACTCTCGAAAATACCACTTTCTAGCTCGGTGAACCCCTCATTATTGGTTAAAATATAGGTGTAGGGTGCTGTTCCTCCCGTAGCATTGGCCGTAATGGTATAAACATCAGTGGTAGCTTCTACGATCAGCGAAGCGCATACATCCACTACGGTAACGGTTTTATTAAAAGTACAACCATTGGTATCCATAACTGTAACGGTGTATTCCGCAGGGCTCAAATCGGCAAACGCTCCACTTTCTTGAAAGTTTTCCCCATCAATGGAATAGGTATAGGGTGCTGTTCCTCCCGAGGCATTGGCTATAATGGAAAATACATCTACTGTGGCTTCCAAGAAAAGACTGCCATCCCCACAGGGATCTTCAATGGTTGCCGTGGCGGTACTGGAGCAATTGTTGGCATCCTTAACAGTTATGGTATAGTCCGCTGGCGCAAGGTCTGCGAATACCCCAGATTCTTTAAATTCTTGTCCATCTATACTAAATGTATAGGGCTCCGTTCCACCCTCTGCGGTGGCCATGATGGAATTACCGTCTACTGTAGTTTGTACGGCCAAGGTTCCGTCTGCACAAGGATCAATTACGGTAACTTTGGTGGTGTCGGTACAGTCATTGGCGTCCTTTACGGTAATGGTATATTCTTTTGCGGCCAAACCGGTAAAACTGCCCGAGTTTTGAAAATCACCATTGTCCAATTGAAAGGAATAAGGTGCTTCGCCTCCTGTGGAGGATGCGCTAAGGGAGAATCCCTCAGTCTTGGCGGTTACAGCCAATGGAGGTGTTTTGGCACAGGGGTCTGGTGGTGGACCATCATCTTTATTACAGGATAGGACTCCAGTCAAAACAAAAAGAAAGATACACAGGCGAATTCCTACCATGAGGAAGGCAGGGCAATTTGAGCTTAAAATTTTCATGGTCAGGGATTCAAAAAGGGGTTTAAAGGGTAAATATGACCTTTATTCCTATTATTACCCTACCCCGATTGACGGATGACCCATTTTAGAACATGGATGCCCGTTTTGAATTGATGAGCTAAAGAAATGTGTAAAATCCTACTCTTTCCTCTTAAAACTACAAAAGACAAAATTCTGGTTAGTGCCAAATGGGGTAATGTGATCTTCTGTTTTACATTCCAATTTTTGAAATGCATTTTGGAAAGTGGTTTCCATTTTTTCTTCTGAATATTGGGTGATGTCCAACCCACTACATTTTTTAGGGCCTTGTTCGGAAAAGGTTCCTAAAATAAAATTACCCTTGACTGCTTTTTCCGTCAATTTTACATAGTTGGATATCTGTTCAGGTTCTGTCAAAAAATGAAAAGCGGCACGATCATGCCAGAGATCATATTGTTCGGTGGGTTTAAATTGGGTTATATCACTAACCACCCATTTGACTTTTTTGGCCTTTTCTCCCAATCGGGATTGGGCTCTTTCCAAGGCTTTTGCAGAAATATCGAGCACAGTGATGTTTTCAAAACCTTCCTCCAACAGAAAGTCGACCAATTTGCTGTCGCCACCACCAATATCTATGATATTTGCTGTTTTATCCAACCCCAAAGCATGGATAAAATCCAGAGAGGTTTGTGGCTTCTCCTGCGTCCAACTTACCTCATCTGGATTTTTAGTGTTGTAAACTGTTTCCCAATGATTTTTTCTATCCAATATTTATATTTTAATAAAAAACGGAATCAAAAAAAGATTTCATTTCAGCAGCATAAGGCACTCCATATTTTGCAAAAGTAGCTCTTGTCTGCGCATCGGGCTTCCAATCAAAAAAGGCATGTCCTGCTCCCTGAACTTCCAAATATTCCACTGTTTGACCTTCTTTTTTCAATACATCCACATACGCTTGAACTATTTCACCTGGAATCAAAGGATCTTCTGAACCTCTCACAATAAAATGAGGGATTTCCCTATCCCCTACATTGGGCATATGCTTAATGGGTGAAACTGCATCGTAATATGCCTGATCGGTTTGTTTCATAAACTGCTTGAAGTTAGCTGCATCGAAAGGTCCATAGCTTGGTGCTGCTACTTTTATGGCTTCGGTGATTTCCTGTTTTACGGTCTCAATGGTTTTTCCATGTGGCATATAAGTTGGCATAAACTCATAAATGCCATTGGTTCCGCTAAAGCCTCTATCGCCGATCATAGTACTCAATACCGCAGCAGAAGCCGATAAATGTCCCCCGGCGCTATCTCCTGTCACCGCAATTTGAGTAGGATCACCGCCATATTCAGCGGCATGTTCTTGAATGTGTGCAATGGCCCCAAAAACATCTTCAATCAAATTGTGCATGGAATTTGGTGTTTCATCCCCATCCAAATTATTCACCCATCTATAATCTATACTAAAAACAACGTAGTGATTATCGATCAGTAGTTCACGGGCCAAACCTCTCATAATATCTTCGTTGTTGGAAGACCATCCACCACAGTGTACTATTACGACCATTGGCAGGTCTTTTGCTCCTTTAGGAGCAAAAACATCATATTTTAATGGCTTAACCCCTGGTTGAGCATACACTACATCGTGGGTTACATTGAGGTTTTCAACCAAGTCATCTTCCACAAATACCGCACCAACGGACATATCTTTGTCCACGACCACTTTCATGGTTGGAACAAAGCTTTCTACGCTGGTGGTTCCCCACATTCCGCCTTTAAAGGTGTAATAAACGGCATCCAAGCTATAGCCTGCATCTGGTTTTGCTGTAATAGTGAGTTCGGTGCCTGCCGCTACCATACCGTCTTCGGGAATTTCTGGTGCCACCGTGTATGAACCGTTTTGTGGTGCAACGGTCGTTACTTTAAACATGTCTTGTGTGTTTTTGTAGGTAGTATTAGCCGATATAGCAGAAATGGCCAATAGCATCACTGTGTATACAATTGTTTTTTTAATCATGATTATGTGCTGTTGTTTGCTAGTGGATTTTATGAATTTCGAAATTACGGATTTTATCAGTCGCAACAGCAATGGGCATCGTTCTTGACTTTTTCAAAACACTCTCTGCCTTCCTTAAATGCAAAATAAGCCAATCCTAAGGTTCCAATACTATCAATATATGGTATTTGAAAGAGTTCGTAAATACCACTGCTCACCAAAAGGATGATAGACATATAAATACAAACAAGGGTGCAATTGGCATCGGCCAAAATGGGTGCCGAATTTAATTCTCGACCTACTTTTCTTTTACCCCAGACCAACATCCACATGACCAAAATGGAAATAATAGAAATGACTACGCCCCAAAACGTGGTTATGGGTTTATGGCCTGTGTAGATATTATAAACACTTGAAATTATCAATCCCACAACCAAAATATAAAAGGCAACCCCTGTAATTCTTAGTGCGGTCCTTTCAAAATTATCTCGATTGCTCTCCGGATTTTTTTGAATTCGCAAAATCATGTGGGCAATACCCAATCCTGAAATTACCTCGATAAAACTATCGGTTCCGAAACCAAAAAGCGCCAAACTCTCATCTTCAAAACCCAAATAAGTGGATATCAATCCTTCAGCAATGTTGTAGATGATTGTAAACATGGCCAAAGCGAAGGCGGTTTTGTAAAGTTTGTCCTGCGTCTTCAATATGTTCAAATTTACGTTCCTTGAAGTTCGCTTTTTTGTATTGAAAAGTCAAATAGAATTCTGAATCCTGTCTATTCTGAATCTCGTCGTTTTTTATTATACTGGTAAAGGGCATAGGCAATGCCAGCCAAGACCAAAAATGGCAAGTAGCTCCCAATGACCACCCCTATTTCATAAGAGCTGTCGGGAGCTTCTTGCATCTTTTTTTCAATTTCGGTTTGTTGACATAAGAAAATTAAAAGTTTCATTCAATTTTATTTATTCATCAACTCCTCAATCTCTTCAATTTCAATTGGAATGTTACGCATCAAATTAAAAGGTTCTCCTTTTTCTTGAATCACAACATCATCTTCCAATCGAATTCCCATGCCTTCTGCAGGAATATAAATACCAGGCTCCACGGTAAACACCATATTGGCTTTCATTGGAGTTTTAAGTTCTCCATAATCGTGGGTGTTTAGTCCAATGTGGTGACTTGTTCCATGCATGAAGTATTTTTTATAGGCCGGCCAATCTGGGTTTTCATTTTGCACATCGGCTTTGTCCAATAATCCAAGACCTAGTAATTCAGATGTCATAATCTTGCCGACTTCTTTATGATATTCGGCCCAAATAGTTCCTGGAACCAACATTTTGGTTGCTTCATCCTTCACGCGCAGCACTGCGCTATAAACTTCCTTTTGTCTATGGGAAAACCTACCGTTACCTGGAATGGTTCGAGTCATGTCGCTGGAATAATTAGCGTATTCGGCTGCCAAGTCTAACAAAATCATATCGCCATCCTTCACCTCTTTATTGTTTTCCAAATAGTGGAGCACATTGGCATTGTTTCCTGATGCAATGATTGGGCTGTATGCAAAACCTTTGGAACGGTTACGTACAAATTCATGCAAAAATTCGGCTTCAATCTCATGCTCCCAAACCCCTGGTTGCACAAACTCCAGGATTCTACGGAATCCTTTTTCGGTAATATCACAGGCCGTTTGCATCAAGGCGATTTCCTCGGGTTCTTTTACACCGCGTATATTTTGTAAAATCGGATTGCTCTTGGCCCATTGGTGCGCTGGATATTCTTTTTTTACCTTTTCAATAAAACGGTCCTCCCTGGTTTGGGTTTCCACTGCTTGTCGGTAATGTTCGTTGGTGTTGAAATAAATCGTTTCCGCCTCGGTCATCAAGTCGAAGAAAATCTTATCAAAATCCGTAAGCCAATAAACGGTCTCAATCCCAGAAACCTCGGTAGCTTTTTCCTTGGTCAATTTAGCACCCTCCCAAACGGCGATATGGTCGTTGGTCTCACGAACAAACAAAATTTCACGATGCTTGGCATCCATGGCATCTGGGAACAATAATAGAATGGTTTCCTCCTGATCGGCCCCGCTCAAGTAAAAAAGGTCTCGATCCTGTTCAAAAGGCAATGTGCTGTCTGCACCAATGGGATAAATATCGTTGGAGTTGAAAACGGCAATACTTTTAGGCCTCATATAAGCCATAAATTTCTTGCGGTTTTTTACAAAAAGATTGCTGTCTATCTGCGTGTACTTCATATATCAATTTGATTTGTTTCAAAAGTAGTTAATTGCGATACCGATGACAAATGATTACCTTCCATATTAAATTGAAATCATGCAACTCACCCTTGGTATTCCGGCACTACTTTTCCCTGCTATTTCGTTGACCATGTTGGCCTACAATGCAAGGTATTTGGCCATTGCAGCATTGATCAGACAACTGCACAAACAGTTTGAAGAAACTTCGGCCCCTCCCTTAAAACAGCAAATCAACCAACTGCGAACTAGATTGGGGATTATTAAAAACATGCAGGCTACGGCCATTGTAAGTTTTCTATTGGCTGCCGTGACCATGTTTTTGATCTATGTGGAAATGGAAGGTTGGGCCAATGCCATTTTTGGTATCAGTTTGGTTTTTCTAATGATTTCCTTAATCCTATCCCTTTTGGAGGTACAACTTTCTACCAAAGCATTGGGGATTCAGTTGGAAAATATGGAGAAGTAGGAATTGAGCTTGCTATTTGATAGGTCGAAGTGCATTTTTCTCGACAAATTGAACTATGTGGCCTGCCACATTGATGCCAGTTGCAGCTTCAATTCCTTTTAAGCCGGGTGATGCATTTACTTCTATTAATAAGGGACCATTTTTAGATCGGATCAAATCCACTCCAGCCACACCAAGCCCCAAATGTTTAGTGGCATTAATGGCAATGAATTTTTCACGTGGAGTTAATTCAACAGCTTCAACATCTGCTCCGCGATGCACATTAGATCTAAAATCGTCCAATTCGCTGGTGCGTTTCATGGCGGCCACAATTTTGTTGCCCACTACAATGATGCGCAGGTCCTCCCCGTTGGCTTCAGCAATATATTCCTGTAACAGAATGCTGGTATTCATATTGTAAAGGGTATCGATGACCGATTTAGCTGATTTTTTACTTTCTGCCAAGATCACACCCTTTCCTTGGGTGCCCTCTTGTAATTTGATAATCACAGGGGCTCCGCCCAACAATTCTATTTGATCCTCCACATTGTAGGGGTTGATCGAAAAAACAGTTTTGGGTATTGGAATTCCTTTTTTAGACATCAATTGTAAAGTAGAAACTTTGTTTCTGGCCCGAAGAATGCCTTGCGATTTTGCCGTACTGAATACATGGTTCAATTCAAATTGCTTCACAATGGCAACCCCATGTCTGGTAACTGTAGTGCCAATTCTGGGAACAATGGCATCAAACTCATTTGTAATGTCATCTACACCAAAAAAAATACGAGGTTTATCCTCCCCCAATTGCACAGAGCATTTGGTATGGTCTATATGCTCCACATAATGTCCAGCTTTTTCAAATTCCTCTGCAATTCGGGCCGTTGAATACACATTTAGACTTACAGATAAAACGGCAATATCCATTTTGAAGGGTTGGTTAGAATTCTTCTCCAATATCGGGTAAATTTCCCAAAATCAAGCTTTGACGATTTCAATTCTTTAAAAAGCTGAAACCAGGCGATATTATCAAATACGCATTTTAAGGGGGTTGATTATAATGAATCTAAATAAACAGCTTTCCAATGTTGAAAGCTTGTTAAAAACTTGTCCGTACCTTAAATTTGTCTCAAAACCAGCGCTAATGAGTGGATTGATTAAATCTTCGCTTGCCCGAAAATATGTCATGGCACTTTCGGGTCTTTTTTTGGTCATTTTCTTAATTCTTCACGTGACCATTAACCTTACTTCGGTATTCTCACCGGATTTCTTTAATGAAGCATCCCATTTTATGGGTTACAACCCCATTGTTCAATTTTTAATGCAGCCTATACTAATTGTTGGTGTAGTGGTGCACTTTGTCATGGGCTTTGTTTTGGAAATTCAGAATAAGAAAGCCAGAAGTATCTCTTATGTAAAATACAAGGGCAGTGCCAATGCGCCTTGGGTATCCAGAAACATGATCTATTCCGGATTGGTGATCTTGGCCTTTTTGGCCCTTCACTTTTACGATTTTTGGGTACATGAAATTACGTACAAGTATGTTGAGGCCAACCCAGAGGACCCAACCCGTTACTACGTTGAAACCGTAGAGAAGTTCGCCCCATTCTGGAGAACCATTCTTTATATGGTTTCCTTTGGGCTACTTGGATTGCACCTATGGCATGGATTTGCTTCATCTTTCCAATCCATGGGAGCCAATAACAAGTACACTGTAGGCTTCAAAAAATTTGCAAAAATATTCGCGGTAGTGGTACCATTGGCTTTTGCCTTCATTGCTTTGTACCACCACCTTAACCCAATAATTCATTAAATATGGGCATATTGGATTCAAAAATTCCATCTGGGCCATTGGCCGACAAATGGACCAAGCATAAAAACGACATTAACCTTGTAAACCCTGCCAACAAAAGGAACATTGATATCATTGTGGTAGGAACCGGACTTGCCGGTGGAGCTGCTGCAGCTACTTTGGCAGAGTTGGGATACAACGTTAAGACATTCTGCTACCAAGATTCCCCACGTAGGGCGCACTCCATTGCAGCTCAAGGGGGTATCAACGCAGCAAAGAATTACCAAGGGGACGGTGACAGTAATTACCGTCTTTTCTACGATACGATCAAAGGGGGAGATTACCGTTCCCGTGAAGCCAACGTATACCGTTTGGCAGAAGTTTCAGGAAACATTATCGACCAATGTGTGGCACAAGGGGTTCCTTTTGCCCGTGAATATGGTGGAATGTTGGACAACCGTTCATTTGGAGGGGTTTTGGTATCCAGAACTTTCTACGCGAAAGGACAAACAGGTCAGCAGTTGCTTTTGGGAGCTTATGCTGCCATGAACCGACAAATCAACCGTGGAAAGATTCAGTCATACACCCGTCACGAAATGATGGATTTGGTTTTGGTCGATGGAAAGGCACGTGGAATTATCGCTCGCAACCTGGTTACGGGAGAAATTGAAAGACACAGTGGTCACGCTGTAGTTTTGGCCACTGGTGGATACGGAAACGTATTTTTCCTTTCTACCAATGCCATGGGAAGTAATGTAATGGCAGCTTGGAGAGCGCACCGTAAAGGGGCTTTCTTCGCCAACCCTTGCTACACCCAGATTCACCCAACCTGTATTCCTGTTTCAGGTGAGCATCAATCCAAATTGACCTTGATGTCCGAATCACTTCGTAATGATGGTCGTATTTGGGTGCCCAAGAAAATGGAAGATGCCGTTGCCATCCGTGAGGGCAAATTGAAACCAACTCAGCTTGCCGAAGAAGATCGTGACTACTATTTGGAAAGAAGATATCCCGCATTTGGTAACCTTGTACCTCGTGATGTGGCATCCAGAGCAGCCAAAGAACGTTGTGATGCTGGTTTTGGTGTAAACAAAACAGGAGAAGCTGTTTTCTTGGATTTTGCTTCAGCCATTAAACGTTACGGAAAAGAAAAAGCGTTGACCTCAGGACTTAAAAATCCAGATGAGGCGACAATCATAAAATTGGGAGAAGAAGTTATCGAAGCGAAATACGGCAACCTTTTCCAGATGTATGAAAAAATTGTGGATGAGAATCCATACAAGACCCCAATGATGATCTATCCAGCGGTGCACTACACCATGGGTGGTCTTTGGGTAGATTACAACTTGCAAACCACCATTCCTGGTTGTTATGCTGCTGGAGAAGCCAACTTTAGCGATCATGGCGCCAACCGTTTAGGGGCCTCTGCCTTGATGCAAGGTCTTGCTGATGGCTATTTTGTGTTGCCATATACCATTGGAGATTACCTTTCCGATGATATCCGTACCGGTAAAATTCCAACCGATTCTCCAGAGTTTGAAGAAGCTGAAAACCAAGTTCGTGAGCGTATGGAGAAATTGACTTCTGGTTCCGGCATTCACTCCGTTGATTATTACCACAAGAAATTAGGTAAGATCATGTGGAACAAATGTGGCATGGCCCGAAACGCAAAAGAATTGGAGGAGGCCATTAAAGAAATCTCCGCGCTTAGAAAAGATTTCTGGGAAAACGTAAAAGTGCCCGGCACCATAGATTCTAAAAATCAGGAATTGGAGAAAGCTGGTCGTGTAGCCGACTTCTTGGAGTTGGGTGAACTTTTTGCCAAGGATGCACTTCACAGAAACGAATCTTGTGGAGGTCACTTTAGAGAAGAGTACCAGACCGAAGAAGGAGAAGCCTTAAGGGACGATAAAAACTTTAAGTATGTGGCGGCTTGGGAATACAAAGGTGAGCCCAAAGATGCCGAACTGCACAAAGAAGATTTGGTTTACGAAAACATTGAATTGAAGACAAGATCCTACAAATAAGAAGCTATGAAATTATATCTAAAAATATGGCGTCAAAAAGACGCATCTTCACCAGGTAAAATAGTTGATTATACCCTTGATGGTGTAGAAGGTGATATGTCTTTCTTGGAAATGTTGGACATTTTGAACGAAGAATTGGTTTCTAAAGGAGAAGAGCCTGTTGAGTTCGACCATGATTGTAGGGAAGGCATCTGTGGAACGTGTTCCTTGCAGATCAATGGAGAACCTCATGGCCCAGACCGTTTGGTTACTACTTGCCAATTGCACATGCGTAAATTCAACGATGGAGATACGATCGTTATCGAACCTTTTAGAGCGAATGCATTTCCTGTAATCAAGGATTTGATTGTAGATCGAAGTGCTTTTGATAGAATTCAACAAGCTGGTGGATATATTTCCGTGAACACTTCCGGTAATACGGTAGATGCCAACAGTATTCCAATTAATAAACACGCTGCAGATGAAGCTATGGATGCCGCTACCTGTATTGGTTGTGGTGCCTGTGTGGCCGCTTGTAAAAATGCGAGTGCTATGTTGTTCACCTCTGCAAAAGTTTCACAATTTGCTTTATTGCCACAAGGTAGGGTTGAAGCCGTAGAGCGTGTTCAGAACATGGTTCGCCAAATGGATCTGGAAGGTTTTGGTAACTGCACTAACACTGGAGCTTGCGAAGTGGAATGTCCAAAAGGTATTTCCTTAACGAACATCGCACGTATGAACCGCGAATATTTATCGGCGACTTTGAAGGGATAAAACGCTATCCAAAAACTATATTAAGAACCCAAACTTCGAGAGGAGTTTGGGTTTTTTTGTTTAAGAAGGCTATGATGTCGAGCGCCCACCTATCGGACGGACAGGCAGTCGAGACATTGGTTTAATTGATTTCTAGCCGAACACCTCTCGACTGCGCTCGAGGTGACAAGATGCAAATCCTATGTCATTTCGAACTTTTAGATTGAGCGTAGTCAAAATCGAAGTGAGAAATCTCAAAATAAGACTAGATTTCTCAATCGTCTCTCCGTTCCTCATTTCGAAATGACTATAAAACAAAAATGAATAACCAGAGTCAATTCCTCTTGACTAAGCTTAATGTGAATTTTTACTTATTTACATTTGATGTAATGTTCTGTATATTGTATGTATGCCCAAAGAATATGCACAGGAACGAATTAAAGTACCTCGGTTTAATGAGGAAAGTGGATTTTATACCACACCCGAGCGTTCCAAGATCATGGGTAAGATTAGAGGGAAAAACACCAAACCAGAACTTGCTTTCAGAAAAGCGTTGTGGCAAAAAGGGTATCGTTATCGCATCGATTACAAAAAACTCATTGGGAAGCCTGATATCGCCCTTAAAAAGTATAGAACCGTAATTTTTATTGATGGTGAATTCTGGCACGGCCATAATTGGGAGGAGCGAAAGGAAAAAATAAAGACCAATCGCGAATTCTGGATTCCTAAAATTGAACGCAATATGCAACGAGACGAAGAAGTCAATGCAGTCTTGGATGAAATGGGATACAAGGTCTTCCGTTTTTGGGAGTCAGAAGTAAAAAAGAACCTCAACGAATGTCTTGAGATAGTGCTAGCCCATTTAGAGGCGTTTAAATCTGTTTCTTGACAACTTTGAAGACTTGGAGTACTTCCTCCAAAGGCACTTCAAAATCTTGATACTCTGGAGACGTATTCAGGTTGTGGCAGGAGAGGGTCTTTTTCTTTTTATTATACGCTGTAAGCCATTTACAGATAATACGATTCGCAGTTACAATTACGTAAGGTACGTTCCAAAAAGTTTCATTGCTTCGAACAAAACTTTCCTTTTTAATTTCCAACCCCAAAACAAAAGCTCCGTTCGGAATAGCCACTATCGTTCCATCGTTCATGGAGTCCCCGGAAACTTCAAAAATTCTATGTGGATTATCCGCTAAAAAGTCAATAATAAAACCCGCTTGAAAGGGATTGGATACTTTCTCGCTCCTTACATTTTGGATATACTTCTCTTGATGTTCCACTAAAACCAATGGGGCCATGACTAAATGTTTGCCTTCATCAAGAGGATAAAATACGCTATTGTACTTGGTAAACGGCTGCCTTTTGGTGTAGGCTTCGCCCATATCGTTTACCTCTCGCATATAAAGTTCGGCAATGGTAAGTCCAAAAAATTCAGCAATCTTAGTAAGATTCTTGATGGGAATATTGGCGTCCTTTCTTTCGTAGAGCTGTATGGTCCTGAGACTCACACCAATTTGTTTGCCCAATTCCGATTGACTAATATTTTTTTTACGCCTTAATTGCTTTATTGTATACATTAATTATTATATTGTGTAATATTGTTACGCAATACACGCTTTCCGCAGCAATTTCTTTAGTTTTCTGTAATTGGGTTACAAGCCAAATATAGAAAATAGGATCTGACCCCAGCATATAAATCTTTAAATACCAATTATTTTATGGGATCAATCAAAGGAATACCCCCCGAAATTAACATTGAACTTATCTTTTCAGAAGACGATTATGGCCGGCCCATTAGTGAGCGACTGTCCGAAGTACTCCGAAGAAACCTGACCAAAAACGATTTTGCCAATGTTGCCATTAGAAGTGGTGTGAGCTTTTCCACTATTCGCGATGTAGTGTACCGTACCAATAGTTTGACCAAGGCGAATGCCATGGCCATTTCTTTGGTTATGCATGCTGCATTTGAAAATTCTATTGCCTACAAGTTTCGTGCTGAAGGGGATCTATTGTTTTTGGGCAAATATCTAGATGCTTAAACGGAACAGCCAATCGGTTTGCTTATCGTTTCCAATGTAGTACGGATGCTCTGCGAATTTTCGAAAACCATGTCGTTGATAAAACCGGATGGCATTGGGGTTGTGCTCCCATACGCCCAGCCAAATAAATGCTTTCTCCATTGTTCGGGTAAGGCAAATGATTTCTTGTAGCATCCAGGCTCCTATTTTCTTGCCCTGATGCTCCTTGAATACATAAATGCGTTCGATTTCCAATGCTTTCGGATCGTGAACATCTGTTTGTGCAGTATCGGTATTCAACTTAAAATAACCAACCAAGACATGGTCATCAAAAACAAAATAAAAATGGCTGTGTGGATGCTCTAATTCTGAAGCTATTTTTTCAATGGCAAATGCCTGTTTAAGATACGCTTGAAAATCAACAGGATCATTGTCCTTTTCAAAAGCCTCAATAAATGTTTCCCTTGAAATTTTCACCAAGGTATCCAAATCGGATTGCACACATTTTTTGAGCAAAAGCATAGGGTAGTTTTTCTTAAATCTAGGTCAAAAAAAAGAGCCTCACAATGTGTTGGCTCCAATTTTTTAAGGGGGATTTAATTTGGTCTAAAGCATGAAAAGCTTTTTGATCAATAGCATAAATCCGGTGAAAAAGTCGTTTCTGTAAACTTGAACATTCTCGTCCATCGTTGTGTTAGATTTAAGTGCCATGGTGAATTGTATTTAAGTGGTTAATTTGGGTAAAAAATTCGTTATAACCAAATATAAATCCGATGAATCGCAAATAAAAACTAATGTTGTGTAACGATTTTATTTTGTTGTAAAAAAACGTCCAATAATTATTAAATCATCATTTCTGGCACATTACTGTCCGCCAATAGTTTACCTTCCGTAGCTTTTACAATTTCATCGACAGATACTCCGGGTGCCCTTTCCAGCAATTTAAATCCGTCTGAAGTTACTTCCAAAACAGCCATGTTGGTCACAATTTTTTTTACGCAGCCAACCCCTGTCAACGGCAAAGTGCATCGCTTTAATAATTTGGATTCCCCTGCTCTGTTGGTATGCATCATAGCAACAATAATATTTTCTGCGGAAGCAACCAAGTCCATCGCGCCTCCCATCCCTTTTACCATTTTACCGGGAATCTTCCAATTGGCAATATCGCCGTTTTCTGCCACTTCCATAGCGCCCAATATGGTTAGGTCTACATGTTTGCCCCTAATCATGGCAAAACTAGTGGCAGAATCAAAAAAAGAGGCTCCAGGGAGCGTTGTGATGGTTTGTTTTCCTGCATTGATAATATCTGCATCTTCTTCTCCTTCCAAAGGGAAAGGGCCCATGCCCAAAACGCCATTCTCACTTTGGAATTCCACACTAATATCGTCTCGCACAAAATTGGCCACCAAAGTGGGTATTCCAATACCGAGGTTTACGTAGTATCCATCCCTTACTTCTCTGGCTATGCGCTTTGCTATTCCGTTTTTATCTAACATAATTATGCTTTCTGTCTTACTGTACGTTGCTCTATTCGCTTCTCATACTTTTCTCCTTGGAAGATTCGGCTCACAAATATTCCAGGAATATGAATTTCGTTTGGGTTTAAACTTCCAGCTGGAAGCAGTTCCTCTACCTCAGCAACTGTTATGGTTGCCGCACCACACATACAGGGGTTAAAATTACGTGCTGTACCCTTAAAAATTAGATTGCCTGCCTCATCACCTTTCCATGCTTTTACAAAAGCGAAATCCGCCTTAAAAGCTGGTTCCAATACATACATCTTACCATCAAACTCCCTTGTTTCTTTTCCTTCTGCCACTTCGGTACCGTAACCTGCAGGTGTATAAAATGCCGGAAAGCCAGCTTGGGCTGCCCTACACTTTTCCGCCAAAGTTCCTTGGGGCGTCAATTCCACTTCGAGCTCACCACTCAACATTTGTCTTTCGAACTCCTCGTTTTCACCTACGTAAGACGATATCATTTTTTTGATTTGATGTTTTTGAAGCAACAATCCCAATCCAAAATCGTCTACCCCAGCATTATTGGAAATACAGGTAATATCTTTAATGCCCAATCGCACAAGCTCGGCAATGGCATTTTCGGGAATGCCGCATAGACCGAATCCTCCCAACATAAAAGTCATTCCGTCTTTTACGCCATCCACCGCTTCCTGAACATTGGCAACCGTTTTTCTTATCATTATTTCTTATTTATGATTGCTTGAAATTACGATTTTAATAAAAAAGCCCCAAGCAAATTATAATATGCTTGGGGCTTTCTTTTATGTACATGGATTGGATCAGAAATCCAAATCGTCCAAATCGTCTTCTGTGTCAATTCGCTCTTCTTCCTCTTCTTCCTGTTGCTTTGAACAATCAATATTGATGGACATCTCTTCAGGCGCCTCAAATTCATCTTTGGACACTCCAATTTCTTCGTTGGCATAGTTCTTCTTCATGTACAGTGCCCATATGGGCAATGCCATCGCAGCGCCTTGACCATATAGTAATCGCTCAAAGTGAATAGCACGATTCTCTCCACCAACCCAAACACCAGTAACCAAGTTGGGCACCATGCCCATAAACCAACCATCACTTTGATTTTGGGTGGTTCCTGTTTTACCCGCAATAGGATTATTCAATTCATAAGGGTAGCCTGTAATAATTTCTTTATACACTGTTTGGTTTTTGCCATAGGTATGTCTTAATCTACCACCGGACCCGTACTGTGTTACACCTTCCAACAGATTGACCATGGCATAGGCGACATCCTTACTTAGCACATCTTTGGTTTCAGGAGTATATTCATACAACACAGTTCCATTCTTATCCTCAATACGAGTAACCATTACAGGTTTTACATACACCCCTTGATTGGCATAGGTGCCAAAGGCCCCAACAATTTCATAAACATTTACATCGGGTGTACCTAAGGCAATGGAAGGAACTTCGGGAATATCCCTTGTAATGCCCATGCTATTTGCAATTGATGCAACAGATCCCGGTCCAACTCTATCAATAAGCTGGGCTGTAACTGAATTTACTGAATTAGCTAAGGCGCTTTTTAAGGTCATATTCTCTCCAGAATAGGTCCCGTCAGAGTTGTCAGGACACCACATTTCCATATTTCCATGTTTTCCAGGTTCAATACAATAACGGTTGTCTGGTAAGGTAAAACATGGTGAATACCGCAATTGGTCAATGGCAGCGGCATACACAAATGGTTTGAACAAAGAACCTGCTTGACGTGTTCCTTGAATCACATTATCGTATTGGAAATGCTTATAGTCGATTCCGCCCACCCAAGCTTTCACATGACCTGTTTGGGGCTCCATGGACATCATTGCTGTTCTTAGAAAGGTTTTGTAGTACCGAATGGAATCCATCGGGGTCATGATGGTATCCTTCTCATAAGAATCACTGTTCCAATCGAACACGGTCATTTCCGTTTTTTCATGAAACGTGGCCTCAATTTCCTTTTCTGACAAGCCTTGTTGTTTTAAAATCCTCCATCGTGGAGAAGTTTTCATGGCGCGTTCCATAATGGTGTCAATCGCACCTCTTGAAATATCCAAAAAGGGTGCTGTTGGATTTCTTTGTGGTGTATTTTGATGGAAAAACTCCGCTTGAAGGTTTTTCATGTGCTCATTAACCGCTTCCTCGGCATTTTTTTGCATTCTGGAATCTATAGTGGTGTACACCTTAAGGCCATCCAAGTAAATGTTATAATTTTCACCGTCCGGTTTTGGATTTTCCTTTACCCAATTGTTCAACCAACGTTGCATGTACATCCTAAAATAAGTGGCCAATCCTTCTCTATGCGATTCAGGATTAAAATTGATTTTCATTTCCAAAGCCTGCAACGAATCCTTTTCCTTTTCGGTGATATAATCATACTTGGCCATTTGTCCAAGCACCGTATTTCTTCGATTGAGCACCAACTCTTCCCTTCGTATTGGGTTGTAGTAAGAGGAATTTTTCAGCATCCCCACTAAAACCGCTGATTCTTCGGTACGTAGTTCATGGGGTTCTTTTCCAAAATATATACGCGAAGCAGAACGGATACCATCAGCACTATAATTGAAATCATAAATGTTCAAGTACATCGCTATGATTTCCTCTTTGGTATAATTGCGTTCCAAACGGGTAGCAATTACCCATTCCTTTATTTTTTGAAGAATGGCATTGGTCGTACTTTCCTTGTCTCTTACCCCAATAAACAATTGTCTGGCCAGCTGTTGAGAAATGGTGCTGGCACCACCTTTCTTTCCTAAATAAGCCAAGGCCCTGATAAATCCTCTTGCATCTATACCTGAATGATCATAGTATCTGGCATCTTCTGTTGCCACCAAAGCATTCACCAAATTTTGTGGCAATTGATCATAGGAAACCGGGGTACGGTTATCATCCAAGTACAATTTCCCCAAGGTTTCACCATCAGAAGATATAAACTCGGTAGCTAAATTGGTTTCAGGGTTTTCCAAGCGTTCGAAGGTTGGCATTTCGCCAAACATGCCCCATGAGGCCAATAAAAAAATAAGCACTGCTCCAAGCACTCCGGTTCCGAAAAGAATCCAGAACCATTTAATAAAAGGGGTAAAATTTTGCTGCTGTTTTTTTTGACTCTTTTTTGCCATTATAATTTGGGGGCTTTTTCAATTTCCAAACCAACATCTGTTATTCCTTCCAAAATGTGAAGGCCTTCCACTTCGCCATTTTTACGCATGGCATGTGAAACATTTACCTTATATACGCCAGATTCATTAAAATCGATGTTTTCCTTGAACCATAATTTATTTTCCAAAACACCGCCCATACCTTTTCCCAGCCATTCACCGGTCGGCTCGGCCATCCTGTACTCCAATGTATCCTTTATGGTATTTCCTTCTGGATATTCTAACTCCGTAATTAAAAATAAATTGCTGAAAGGGTAAGAATCATCGTTACGGACATTGATGAACATATTGTATGTTGCCGTTGAGTCCAGCTCTGAAAACTCAAACTGCACTGAATTATCAATTTCCCATTTGCCATTGGTAATGGGTTCATATTCGGAATACACCAACAAATCGTTGCAAGATGTAAACGACAAGATGACCACCAATAGAACTAAAAAATTATTTCGCATTGGAAGATGCTTTTGGATTTGGCTTTCTACGCTTTTTATTTCTACGCTTTTTCTTTTTGGGACGGTCAAAACGGGTAAGGCTATCTTGGCCCACCACATTTTCGAAGGCCATTTTTTCCTCGTCAACATTATCGGAAGCATACTCCTCCAAGCTTTCAACTTTTTCGTTTCTCTTGTTCAACTCCAAAATTTCGAGCACTTGATCTTTGGTCAAGGTGTGCCAGTTGGCCGGTTCATCTTTGTATGAAAACCAAAGGGTTTCCTTAAAAATGTCGGCTTTCTGACAAAACGCGATGCCTTTTTTTGTTTTGAGTTTACTGTCTGGTGGAGGGAAATTCTTCAAGGCCTCCATGTACATGTCGAGTTCGTAATTGAGACAGCATTTTAATTTACCGCATTGACCTGCCAATTTCTGGGGGTTCAATGCCAACTGCTGGTAACGGGCCGATGCTGTGCTCACTGATCTAAAATCTGTTAACCAGGTAGAGCAACAAAGTTCCCGTCCGCAAGAACCGATTCCGCCCAATCGTTGCGCCTCTTGACGGTATCCAATCTGCCGCATTTCAATTCGGATACCAAAGGCCTTGGCCATATCCTTGATCAATTGCCTAAAATCTACGCGATCTTCAGCGGTGTAGTAAAAAGTTGCTTTAGATCCATCGCCTTGAAACTCTACATCGCTCAATTTCATTTCGAGCTTAAGAGAGATGGCAATTTCTCGTGAGCGTTTTTTGATCTCTTCTTCCCTATCCCTGCATTTTTGCCAAATATCAATATCGCGTTGAGTCGCTTTTCTGTAAATTTTTGGAAGCTCTTTGTCGTCTGGAGACACTCTCTTTCGCTTCATTTGAATGCGAACCAATTCTCCTGTGAGGGTAACCATGCCCACATCGTGGCCAGACTTGGCCTGAACCGCCACTACATCTCCAATGGACAAGGGCAAGCCCTCCACATTTCGATAAAATTCCTTTCTACTGTTTTTGAAACGTACCTCAACGCAATCAAATGCTTTTTGACCGTTGGGCAACGACATATTGGAAAGCCAGTCAAAGACTGTCAGCTTGTTACAACCATCAGTGCCGCAAGTACCATTGTTCTTGCAACCACGCGGTTGTCCATCCTTGCCGGTTGAACAACTGCTACACGCCATATTTTGTATCTTGATTTAAGAAGCTGTAAAATAGCCTCTTAAAAAGGGTTCATAAATAATTCTTAAGTAAATATAGTACAATTTAAAGCAGCATTGAAATGCTACTTCTTGTATTTCAATACGGGGGATCTACCCTTTTTGAATATTTTGTTGCTGGCGCCCTTCCCTTTTCTCAATTGTTTTTGTTCTTCGTAAGGCAGTGCATTGATTTCCTGACATTCAATGGAACAACAGTTGTCCATAGCCTTGGCGCATTCTTCACACTGAATGAATAACAAATGGCAGGCTTCGTTGGCACAATTTACATGGGTGTCGCAGGGTTTTCCGCACTGATGGCAATGCGCAATCACCTCTTCTGAAATTCGCTCACCTCTTCTGTGGTCAAAAACAAAGTTTTTCCCCATGAATTTATTCTCCAGGTTTTTGTCCCGCACTTGTCGGGTGTATTCGATGATCCCGCCCTCTAATTGGAAAACGTTCTTAAACCCCTTGTGCTTATAATAAGCACTGGCTTTTTCACAACGGATTCCACCGGTGCAGTACATCACCAATTTTTTGTCCTCTTTGTGGTCGGACAAATCTTGCTCGATAATGTCCAACGAATCACGAAAGGTATCCACATCGGGGGTGATCGCATTTTTAAAATGGCCTATTTCGCTTTCGTAATGGTTTCGCATATCCACCAAAACGGTATCTGGGTCTTCAATCAATTCGTTAAACCTTTCCGCATCTACATGCACCCCTTTATTGGTCACATCAAAAGTGTCATCGTTCAACCCATCGGCCACAATTTTATCGCGGACTTTCACCTTTAGTTTCAGAAAGGATTTGTTGTCCTGCTCAATGGCAATGTTCAACCTCACATTTTCCAAAAAGGAAATACTGTCCAAATGCTTTTTGAATTTTTCAAAATTTTCTGCTGGAACAGAAAGTTGGGCGTTAATGCCTTCTTTGGCAACATAGATCCTACCCAAAACTTCCATTTCGTTCCAAGTAATGAAAAGGTGATCTCTTAGAATTTGGGGATTGCCAATGTGCGCATATTTATAGAAAGAGATGGTCAACCGGTCTTTTCCGGCCTCCTCAATAAGCTTTTCCCTTTCTTTCGCACTTAGCGTATTGTACAGTTGCATGCTATATCAATATTTAAGTTTAAGAATGGTATTCTGTAAAATGTGGGCAAAGATACAATTTAAAAAAGAGGGCAAATAAAAAGGGCTTCTTTAAAAGAAACCCTTCTTAATCCATTAAAACATTATCATAGCGTATTTTCTTCCCTCCTTAATAAAATCGAGCTTACAAAGCCCTATGTATATGAGTTAGTATCCTTTAGATACATTGTTATTAAAAAGGTTGCGTGCCCTTTGTGGCATGTAGAAAGAAATGGTATTTTAGCCTTCCTATAACTATTTTTACTATGAGCAACGAGAAAGAAGCAAAATTAAAAGCCCTTAAACTTACCCTAGATAAACTGGACAAGACTTACGGTAAAGGCGCCGTAATGAAAATGGGCGATAGTGTTGTTGAAGATGTGGAGGTAATTTCTTCTGGATCGTTGGGATTGGATATTGCATTGGGCGTAGGAGGTTACCCAAGAGGAAGGGTCATTGAAATTTATGGGCCAGAATCTTCTGGTAAAACCACATTGACCTTACATGCCATTGCTGAAGCACAAAAAGCAGGAGGTATCGCTGCTTTTATTGATGCGGAACATGCTTTTGATCGTTTTTATGCCAAAAAATTGGGTGTGGATATCGATAACTTGATCATTTCACAACCCGACCACGGGGAGCAAGCATTGGAAATTGCGGATAACTTGATTCGTTCTGGTGCCATCGACATTGTAATTGTCGATTCTGTTGCTGCCCTGACTCCTAAAAGTGAAATCGAAGGAGAAATGGGTGATTCCAAAATGGGATTGCACGCCCGTTTAATGTCGCAAGCTTTGCGAAAATTGACTTCTACCATCAGTAAGACCAATTGTACCGTAATATTCATTAACCAGCTACGGGAAAAAATTGGTGTGATGTTCGGAAATCCTGAAACCACTACTGGGGGTAATGCCCTAAAATTCTACGCCTCGGTTCGTTTGGACATTAGACGATCCACTCAAATTAAAAATACCGATGGGGATGTTCAAGGAAACAAAACCCGGGTTAAAGTGGTAAAAAACAAGGTGGCTCCTCCGTTTAAAACTGCCGAATTCGATATTATGTATGGAGAAGGCATCTCAAAAATTGGGGAAATCCTCGATTTGGGTGTTGCCTACGAAATTGTAAAAAAGAGCGGTTCTTGGTTCAGTTACGGAGATACCAAACTTGGTCAGGGTAGAGATGCCGTTAAATCTTTGCTTTTGGACAACCCAGAACTTTCCGAAGAATTGGAAAGCAAAATCAGAGAAGCCATTGCCGCGGTAAAAGCATAGCATTTCACCGTTTTTTTGGGCAGATTAACTTTTGGTTGGCATAATCCTACGCAACCCTTGCAAACACAGCACATCTAGGGAATAAAAGGATTATTGATTATGAAAAAAGTTTTAATGTCCATTATGTTGTTAGTGGCATGTTCATGGTTCGTTTCGTGCAGTTCGGATGATGACTCCCCCAATTTTTACTTTACTACCTTAGATGTTATTGAGGCGGATATGCCAGAGTTTTTTGAGCTCGGCAAGACCTACGATATCGATGTTCTGTATTCCAGGCCCAATGGCTGTACTTATTTTGAAGGTTTTGATGTGATCAAAACCACACAAACAGGAAGGGATGTAGTAGTTATCGGCTCAGTTTTAACTGGTGAAGACATTGCATGTACACAAGCCGTGGAAGAGGTGATAGCCACTTTGCGATTTAGCGTAATTTACACTGACGAATATAATTTTAGGTTTTATACCGGGGATGATGAAAATGGAAATGCACAATTTATTGAATACACGGTTCCTGTTGAGGGAACTACCCAATAATTAGAAATAACAAAGAACTAAACACAATCCAAAATTGACCAACATTTGGATCTTGATGAGCTGATACATAATTGCAAAAAAGGGGAACGGCATGCACAGGCCGAGCTATACCGGAGATATTCCAGTGTGCTTTTCGGAATGTGCTTAAAGTATTCCAAAAATAAAGCGGAGGCCGAAGACAACCTCCATGACAGCTTTATGACCATTTTTGACAAAATTGATCAGTTTCAATTTAAAGGTTCTTTCGAAGGGTGGATTAAACGGATTACCGTAAACACAGTGCTCCAGAAATATCGAAAAGACCAATTCCTAAATGTGGTCACCGACAATTTTGAAGAGAACCCTGAAGTTGAAACGGAAGGAACCGACATTAGTTTATCAACCTTATTACAACATATACAAGAGCTGCCAAACAAGTATAGGCTAACCTTTAACCTATATGTTTTAGACGGCTTTAGTCACAAAGAAATCAGTGAGATGTTGGGAACATCCACAGGAACATCAAAATCGAACTTGGCGAGGGCCAAATCCATTTTGAGGGAAAAAATAGAAAAGTCCAAAATCAACATTGCTTAAACAGATGACCATGGGGAAAAAGAATTTAGAGCAATTGTTCAAAGAAACCTTTCAAGGTTTCGAAGAAGTTCCAGATTCGAGGGTTTGGAACAACATCGAGGCTTCATTGAACAAAAAGAAACAAAAAAAGCGCATCATTCCAATATGGTGGCAGCTTGGTGGTGTGGCTGCAGCACTCGCTATTGCATTATGGGCAATAAATCCATTTGCTGATGAAGAAATATTGGATACTCCAACAATTTCAGACATTGAAAACACCTCAATTCCAACTCAGGAAAAAGAAGTGCCGCAAGAGATTATCGATTCTAAAACAATCGAAAACGTTTCCGCCGAAAGCTTGGCCAATTCCAATAAAAAAGAAGATGAAAGCCAGAATTCGGTTGCAACGTCATCTAATGCCCAATCAACTTCCGTGGAAAACAAAACAGAAGTTACTTTGACCGAAGAGCCCACTTTGGCTTCCAATATGGGCAAAAGTGAAGAAAATGATACTTCTTCAACCAACACCTCCAATATTGAAAATTCTATTGCTGAAAAGGAAACTGCAATTGCCCAAAACAACCCAACATCTGAAAATATAGTTGGAAAATCCACATCAAAAGAAGAATCCGTAGTTGCTGAAAACAATAAGGAAGAGACGGTTGGGAAATCGATTTACGAGGCCATTGAAGAACAAAAAGAACTGGACGCGGAAATAGCGGAAAACAAATCGGACAAATGGTCTTTCGGCCCCACGGTTGCCCCTGTTTATTTTAATGGCAGTGGCAGTGGCTCACCAATTCATCCGGATTTTGAAACCAACTCCAAGTCTGGAAACTTTAATATGAGTTATGGAGTTGGCGTAGCCTACGAAATTGGCAATCGACTTAAAATTCGCTCAGGATTACATAAAGTGAATTATGGTTACGATACCGAAGATGTTATATTTTCTTCGACCCTGCGAACTTCAGCCAATGAAAGAATTGCCAACATCAATTATTCAGATACAGGAGAAAACATAATCGTACAGAGCAGAAACACGGGGAAAAGTATTTCCAATGTGGACAGTAAAGAAATAGCTCTAACAACGGCCCCTGCATTAGACGGTAAAATGGTACAACAACTGGGATATATTGAGGTGCCATTGGAGCTTAATTATGCTCTGGTGGATAAAAAAATTGGTGTTGATGTAATTGGTGGTGTTAGTTCACTTTTTCTTGTGGACAATTCAGTATTACTGGAATCCAACACGATGGTCACTGAAGTTGGCGAGGCCAATAATGTTAATTCATTAAACTTCAGTGCCAATTTTGGAATGGGCGTCAACTACGATTTCACGCCCAAAATACAATTCAATATTGAACCTGTTTTCAAATATCAATTAAATACTTTTTCCAATACTGCCGGCAATTTCCGACCCTATTCCATTGGAATTTACAGCGGATTGAGCTTTAAGTTTTAGGAAACAAAACGTTGGTTAGGAAGATTGCTCCTTTATGCAATCAATTAGGCGCCCAAACTCAAGTTAGGGCGCTTTTTTTGTTTCCTTTAATTCATATTATTTTCTTACATTGAACAATTAACACTAACCTTAATTACTTTGAAATCAGGACAATTCGAAGACATCCTCATTCATTTCACCAAGTCCATAATGAGTAAAACGGATGAGGAAGATATATTATGGGATGTAGCCAAAAACTGTATTTCCAAACTTGGGTTTGTTGATTGTGTAGTTTCCATTTTTGATCCAAGCTCTGCTACTTTGGAACAAAAAGCAGCCTACGGCCCAAAAAATCCGACCGGCAGAACATTGTACAAGCCAATGATCGTTGCCCTTGGCCAGGGTATTACTGGCCATGTTGCTGAATCTGGCATTGCAGAAATCGTAAACGACACCTCTTTAGATAATCGATATATAGTTGATGACGAACCACGACTCTCAAAAATTTGCGTTCCAATCACTATTGAAGAAGATATGTATGGTGTAATTGATTGCGAACACCCGGATAAAAACTTTTTCAATGAGCAGCACTTAAAAATGCTATCGGTCATAGCCTCCATTTGTGCCATTAAACTTAAAAGTGTGCGCGACCACCGGGAACTCACCGAAAAACAGGAAAAATTAATCCGAATTAGGGAAGAAATGGTCGACCTTAGGCTCAAAGTCCTCAATTCGCAGTTGCACCCTCATTTTGTTTTTAATGCGCTAAATGCCATTCAACATTTTATTTATCGAGAAAACAAACGATTGGCATTGGATTATCTTTCCACATTTAGCAAGTTGATTCGTTTTTATTTGAACCAACTAGATAAGGATACCGTTGCCTTGGAGGACGAATTGGATATGCTGAACTGGTATTTAAAGCTGCAGCGCTTGCGCTATGAAGGTGTTTTTAACTATTCCATCCAAATTGAAAATGGAAAAGAATTTTTAAATGATGCTGTGATTCCTTCTTTTGTAATTCAATCCCTTTTGGACAATATTGTTGAGAGCAGTGTGTATTACACTAAAAACAGGCAACAGCTAACGGTAAAATTCAATTTGTCCAGCTCTACTATCAACATCACCATTCAAGACCAGAAATGTGACGGCTCCAGCGAAGAAAAGTTCAAAAAAGATGTTGAGCCTTGGCAAGAACAAGTTGAAATCCTTAATTCGGTAAAAAAGTATAATATCGACAAAGAGCTTTCTTTTGTGAAAGAACCTGATTCGTGCATTAGAAAAATATCACTTCAATTGCCCAATCTAAATTAAGCCTCCAGCACCTCAGACTTTGATCTATCCGAGTTCAATAATTCTTTAAACATCACCTCACGTACTTCTTCCCTTAACGTAGAGGTGTCACTAGGAGCAAGAATGCCTGTTTCAAAAAACGGATGCACCTTTACTCGAATTCGACCGGGGCCCCCACTAAAAAAAGTAAATGAAAAGCGTTTTTTGTTATCTAAGAATGTCATTGGAACAACAGGAATTTTATGGGCGATGGCCATTTTAAAAGCCCCGTCTTTAAACTGATCCAAAAGAATTTCCTCATCAGGAACCCCTCCCTCTGGAAAAATACATATGCTCAATCCCTGGTCCAATCTCCTTTGTGCGCGTCGATAAACCCCTGTTCTACTGCGAACATCTTCACGATCTACCATAATACAGACCCGTTTATAAAAAAACCCGAACAACGGGATCTTCACCAACTCCTTTTTTCCAACAAACACAAATGGGTTTCTACTCACCACCAACATCAACATAATGTCCAACATACTGGTATGATTGGAGACCAACATGTAACTTTTGCCTTTTTCCATGCGCTGTTCCCTCATAATTTTTGGAAAACACCCCATACCATACAAAATGGGTCTGGCCCAAAAATTCCGGGCCATCCAAAAAAATTGTTGGTACGTACTTTCAGAGAAAGTTAAGGCCAATAAAATGGGAAAGAAAACAATAATGGGTACCGCTACCAGTATGTAAAACCATATTCTGTATAAAGCATGCCCAATGTTTTTAATCAGTCCAAGCATGTCCCAAAAGTAGAATTTTTGAATATCTTTATTAGACTAACCATTAAAACTTTACATATGGGAATTGTTTATGCTTTACTGATAGGTGCCTTGGCGGGATGGCTTGCAGGTAAAATTATGAAAGGTGGTGGTTTTGGCGCCCTTTTGAACATTATTTTAGGAATTGTAGGTGGCGCTGTTGGTAATTGGCTCTTTGGCACCTTGGGCATTCATGTAGGTTCTGGTATTCTTGGCGATTTGATCACTGGTGTTATCGGTGCGGTGGTCATCCTTTTTATTGCTGGACTTTTCAAAAAATAAGAAATCACTTCGTTGATGTTATAAGCGTAAATTGTCGCTTTTTTTATCTCTACGGGATGCTTACTTTTACTGGCAAAAATTTAGCATGGCCCGAATTCTGACAGGAATACAAAGTACAGGCGTTCCCCACCTAGGAAATATATTGGGAGCAATTATGCCTGCCATTGAAATGGCAAAAGACCCCAAAAACGATTCCTACCTGTTTATTGCCGATATGCATTCCCTCACCCAAATTAAAGATGGTGAGTTGTTACGAAGCAATACACATGCCATTGCAGCTGCTTGGTTGGCTTTTGGACTTGATATTGAAAAAACTGTGTTTTACAGACAAAGTGATATTCCACAAACGGCAGAATTAGCTTGGTATTTGAGTTGCTTTTACCCTTATCAACGATTGACCTTGGCCCACTCTTTTAAAGATAAGGCTGATCGCTTGGAAGATGTGAATGCAGGTCTTTTTACCTATCCCATGCTTATGGCCGCGGATATTTTATTGTATGATGCAGATATTGTTCCCGTTGGAAAAGACCAATTGCAGCATTTGGAAATGACAAGGGATGTAGCTTCAAGGTTTCACAACCAAATGGGCGAGACCTTTGTAATGCCCGAGGCAAAAGTTCATGAGGACACCATGTACGTTCCTGGAACCGATGGTGAAAAAATGAGTAAAAGCCGTGGGAACCTCATCAATTTGTTTCAACCAGACAAAAAATTGCGCAAACAGATTATGGGCATTGTAACGGATAGTACCCCCATGGAAGACCCAAAAGACCCAACCAACGATAATGTGTTTGCCCTATACAAGTTGTTGGCTTCACAAGAGCAAATTGAGGAAATGAGTGCCAATTATTTAGCGGGCAATTACGGCTACGGACATGCTAAACAAGCCCTTTATGAGGTAATTTTGAACAAGTTTGAAGAACCTCGCGAAAAATTTGAGTACTACATGACCCACTTGAACGAAGTGGATGAAGCTTTGGCCATTGGTGCTGAAAAAGCACGAAAAGTAGCCAATGAGGTGCTAGGTCGCGTTCGTGAGAAATTGGGATATTAGCATTTTATCGGATTTCAGCTAAAATGCCCCATGGCTTTTAAAGTTGAAAGTTGTCCCAGAATTCCTGAACCAGTCTTAAAATCAACGTAGATTCGGATTTAATCCACAAATTTTCGGTTGAATTACATCTGAAAACAGGCTAACTGTTCTGTTATATCCCATATCGATGAAAGGTGTCATTCTGAATGCAGGCAAAGCCGAAAGGAAGAATCCCTTTTCAATAATATTGAGATTCTTCGCTACGCTCAGAATGGCAGCATAAACTTAACATTCCTCATCTTTTATTTCTTCATTAACCTTGTTGTCATTCTGAATGGAGGCCGTGCCGAAATGAAGAATCCCTCATCAAAAATTATAGAGATTCTTCGCTACGCTCAGAATGACAGGTTAAATATTTATAAAGCCATCTTCTAAAAATTCAAAATTTGGATTTGTAGTTTTTATCAGTTCTACTTTTTTGGATCTAACCCACCCTTTTATTTGCTTTTCTCGACTTATGGCTTCTTGAACCCAGTCATTTTCTTCATAGTAAACCAGGTGTTTACACTTATATTTTGCGGCAAATGTCTTTTTATTGTTTTTGATGCTCTCAATATGTTCTATTAATCTTCTTGATAAATCATTGGTAATGCCCGTGTATAAAACGGTTTTATTCTTGTTAGTTAAAATGTAGACAAAATATTTATCCATAAATTCAGAATTAACATATAGTTAGATGCTTCACTTTGTTCAGCATGACAATTGATTGACAATATTTTGTCATTCTGAATGAGTTGAAGCCGAAATGAAGAATCTCTTATCAAAAATGTTGAGATTATTCGCTAGCCTTCGACTGCGCTCGAAATGACACAATTTAAACCGCCTCGAACATTTTACCGGGCAATGGTCGGATCACGCCCTTCATTTCCATGTTCAGTAAAGTGGATGAAGTTTTAAAAATGGGCAGATTGCACTCCAAAGCAACGGTGTCCAGTAATTGTTTACCGTTCAACTGCAAATAGGAGTAGATAGACTGTTCTGTGTCATCCAACTCGACAAACAGCTGTTTTTGTACTGTTGAAACTTCTTTTTTAGGCTCTATATCCCATCCTAAAAGGTAAATTAACTCCGCCGCAGAGGTCAATAAATGCGCTTTTTGGTATTTGATGAGGTCGTTGCAGCCCTTGCTCCACTTATCCGTTGACCTTCCCGGTACGGCAAAAACTTCACGATTATACCCGTGAGCCAAATCTGCTGTAACCAGACTCCCTCCTTTTTCAGCAGACTCAATTACGATGGTTGCTTCGCTCATTCCTGCAATAATTCGATTCCTTTTCAAGAAATTTTCACGGTCGGGATTACTTGTACTCCAAAACTCTGTGATAAAACCACCATTTTGTACCAATTTCGATGCATACTTTTTATGAGCTTTCGGATATATTTGGTTCAATCCGTGAGCCAAACAAGCAATGGTTTGCAAACCATGGTCCATGGCCGCCCTTTGAATGGCAATATCTACCCCGTAGGCCAACCCGCTCACAATTATCGGGTCTAATGGAGCAATTTCTTCAATAAATTGTTCACAAAAAGCAGCTCCGTAGCTGGTAATGTTCCTCGTGCCTACCACACTAATGATTTTCTTCTGCTTAAAATCCATATTTCCTCGTTGAAAAAGAACGATGGGACCATCGACACAATGTTTTAATTTGGAGGGATAAGACTCATCCATGAAATAGGAAAAAACTATATCGTTTTTGAGTATAAATTCATACTCCTTTATGGCTTCTTCCAAATAAATAGCATCAGAAAGACCTTTTATCGTAAACTTTCCGATGCCGTCAATTTTTAAAAGTTGGTGTGGTTTGTCCTTAAAAACTGCAGTTGGACTTCCGCAATGGGCAATTAATTTTTTAGCAGTAACATCACCAATATTGGGAATGTTTTGCAGCCGAAGCGCCGCAATAATTTCAGGTTCAGTCATTTGATTTGGGTGGTTAAGTTGTCCACAAAATACAGATTTTCAAATGTTAATAAAAAGTTATCCTGCTTATTTTGTACTGTCCCATTTTTTGCAATATTTGTGGCAATGAGGATTGATGCTTACATAGAGAAATTACTGTTTGATTACAATTGTGTGGTAGTTCCAGGATTTGGGGCTTTTTTGGCACATAGTAAATCGGCAGAAATTGATGCTGCTTTCAAAACATTGCTCCCTCCGAGCAAAACCATTTCTTTCAATGCCCAATTATCCAAAAATGATGGCCTTTTGGTTTCCCATATTGCCAAGGATAAAAATTTGGGGTATGAAGAAATGCTTCAGGAAGTGGAAGAAGTTGCACAAAATTGGATCAATCGTTTAGAGCAAGGTGAAACCGTTGAATTGTTTTCTATTGGTAAGCTTTGGTACAATACTGAAAAAAGAATTCAGTTTCAACCTGAAAACAGGATCAACTTCTTGACCTCGTCCTTTGGTCTTTCAAGTTTTGCGGCAACTCCTATACATCGTGAGGTGCTAAAAGAAGAAGTGGTAGAGTTGGAAGAAAAAATACCGTTCATTATAACTCCAGAGAAAAGAGAGGAAACTTCCTTTAGACCTTGGTTAAAATATGCAGCGGTAATTTTGTTGGCTGTATCCATTGGTTTTACAGGGTACAATACCTATGACAACCACCAGAAAAAGGAGTTTGCCGCTCAACAAGAAGCCCAAACTGAAGTTTCCAAATTAATTCAGGAAGCTACCTTTTTTGAAAGTGCTCCGTTGGAACTTCCAGCCATTAACCTAAAGGTTACCAAAAAACAATTGGGCAAACACCATGTGATTGCAGGTGCTTTTCGAGAAGAAAACAATGCGGACAAGCGTGTTGCGCAGCTTAAAGAAAAAGGTTATAATGCCTTTTATTTGGGGGTTAACAAATATGGCCTTCACCAAGTTGCCTACGATAGTTTTGAAGACCCCAAAGAAGCCCTTGCCTTTCTTAAAAAGGTAAAAGCCACAGATTCAAGGGATGCATGGTTGCTTTCTGAGAAATAGTCAGCTTTCTTTTAAAACCATTCCTTACTTCAATATCTTTGCGCAAAAATTAAAGGTATGCGCGCGAAAACTCCTAGTGAATCCCGAACAGTAATGACCGATTTGGTATTGCCCAGCGAAACCAATCCACTCAATAACCTTTTTGGAGGTGAATTGTTGGCTCGAATGGATCGAGCAGCTAGTATTTCGGCTCGTAGGCATAGTAGAAGGATTACAGTAACCGCATCTGTTAACCACGTTGCGTTTAACCGCGCGGTACCACTAGGCAGTGTTGTAACGGTAGAAGCCGCTGTTTCGAGAGCGTTTAAAACCTCTATGGAGATTTTTATAGATGTTTGGATAGAAGATCGTTTCACAGGAGAACGCACCAAGGCAAATGAAGCCATTTACACCTTTGTTGCGGTTGACGATACTGGAAAACCAACTGAGGTACCACCATTAGAACCTGAAACCGACTTGGAAAAGGAGCGTTTTGCTGCAGCTCTTCGAAGAAAGCAA
Source organism: Flagellimonas cixiensis (assembly GCF_042134615.1). Taxonomy (GTDB): domain Bacteria; phylum Bacteroidota; class Bacteroidia; order Flavobacteriales; family Flavobacteriaceae; genus Flagellimonas; species Flagellimonas cixiensis. The sequence goes on along the minus strand of NZ_CP169639.1, from coordinate 1,503,551 downwards.
TTGAGTTTGGTGCTGGCAGGTAAAATGAAACCTGCAGAAGCGACAGAGCTTAAGGCGCTTTTTACTTCTTAACTAATTTTGAATTAAATAGTTGTCATCTCGAACGCCCGCCTGCCGGACGGACAGGCAGTCGAGAGGCTTTTCCATTTTGATTCCTTAATGCGGTCTCGACTGCGCTCGACCAGACAAAAAAAACAAATCAATACTAGCCTTTCTTCGCTTTAAAAATCAAAATTATCGGGATCTGGACCAAAGCGTTTACCCCTATCCAACCCATCGAGTAATTGCATATCTTCTTTAGATAATTCAAAGTCGAATAAATCTGAATTGGCAATGATGCGTTCTTTTTTGGATGATTTCGGGATGGTGACCACTCCTTTTTGAAGATCCCAGCGCAACACAATTTGGGCGATGGACTTGTTGTATTTGGCCGCCAATTCTTTCATGATATCCATATCGAAGATATTGCCTTGCATCAAAGGAGACCAAGCTTCATATTGAATCTTTTTGGAATTACAATAATCCACCAAATCTTGTTGTACTAAATACGGATGAAACTCCATTTGGTTGACCATAGGCACAATTTCGGCCTCAGTCAATAAATCTTCTAAATGATGCTGCAAAAAATTGCTCACTCCGATGGCTCGTACTCGTTTTTCTCTGTATAATTTTTCAAGAGCTCTCCATGTTTCCTTGCTCAATTCTCCTTTAGGCCAATGAATCAAGTACAAATCAAGATAATCGGTACCCAATCGCTTCAAACTGGCTTCAAAAGCTTTTAAAGTAGAATCGTATCCCTGATCCGTGTTCCAAACTTTACTCACCAAAAACACTTCTTCACGAGGCACATTGCTTTCACGAATCCCTTTCCCTACCCCTTCCTCGTTGTCATAAATAGCAGCAGTATCTATATGTCGATATCCATTGTTCAAAGCATCTTTAACGGCATTGATCACTTCACTGCCATCTTTGGATAAATAAACGCCCAAACCAAAATAGGGCATTTGAACCCCATTGTGCAGCTCAAAGGTTCCTTGTAAATCTGTAATCTGTTTCATATGTTAAAGTTGATAGATCCAATCCTCGGGATTGAGGCGATTGGCATCTTTATAAAGATAAAACTTCAGTTTGGTAGTTCCGTCAAACCGATTGGTATTTATATCGCCCAACACTTCCTTCGCAGCCACCTTATCCCCTTTTTTTACGTATAAAGTTGATAGGTTATAGTAAGTACTTATGTAGTTACCATGTTTGATCTGTACTCCTTTGTTCCCACCGGGCACAGATAGGATGGCAATCACCTCCCCCTCAAAAATGGCTCTTGCTTTACTCCCTTTATCGGTGGTGATGGTAACTCCGTTGTTCCGGTGTTTGATTCCAGGATATAGTTTATCAGAATACACTCCATAGCCTTGGCTTTTCACTCCTTTCTCCACGGGCCAAATAAGCCTTCCTTTGTTGGAAGAAAAGTTATCGGCTAGCAATTTGGCTTCTGGCGTTAAAGCAAAAGTGGCACTATTGGTTGATGCTCCAGAACTTTTGTTGGAGCTGGCAATGGCACTTTTGATCATTCGTTCAATCTCCCGATCAATTTTACGGGCTTCCTTTTGCTTTTCAGCGATAGCCGCGGTGTATTTGGCCTCATTTTGTTTTATACTCGTTAAAAGGCTTTTTTGTGCTGCTATTTCTTTATCCAATTCCAATTTTGCAGCTTGATTTTCTGCCAGCAATTGCTCCTTTTCTTTTCTTTGACGTACCAAATCCTGATTTAATTGGGTAAGTTCCTGCGTTTTTTCAACAATTCCTTCTCCCTGCTTTTTTCTATGCTTAGCATATTGTTGCATGTATTGAAGTCGCTTGAAGGCTTGAAAAAAGTTCTCTGCGGATAACAAAAACATGAGTCGATTACTCTGGGATTTGTTCTGATAGGTTTTTTGGATCAAGTTGGCGTAGTCTTCCTTTAAGATTGCTAAATCTTCCCGAAGCTTACTGATGTTTCTGATGTTGACATTGATCTGTCGATTGAGCAAATTGGATTGTTGGTTGGTCACTCGAATCAATTGCTGCCGCACATTGATTTTGTTATCCAAGGCTTCCATTTGATCTAGAATCGTTCCTTTTTCTTTCCGCTCAGCAAAGAGCAAACGGTTAATTTCCTTTATTTCTTCTTGAAGTCGTTCACGCTTTGCCTCTAACGCTTTTTGTTCACTGGTTTGGCCAAAAGATGAACTGGATACCAAAAAGGTAACCATCAGTATATAAAAACAATAAGTAAATTTATTTTTCAAATTACTTTAATGTTATTTTATCATACCCTTTAGGTACTTTGTAGGGGAAATTCATTGGTTTATCCAGTTCCAGATTGCGAAAACTAAGTTCTATGGTCGTAAAACCCCCTTTTTCTTCCGCAACAATATTGATTTGGTCTGGCAACACTTTTCCAGAAATATCCTGATAGGTATATTTTGCTTTTAATTGTCTTGCTTGTTCCGGTTGTGAAATTTCCTGTGAAGCTATCTTAAAGTTTTTTGGCTCTACTTGAAAAATAATTTTAAAAAGTTGTCTCGCCTTTTTGGGTGTCAATTGGTAATTGTCTTCATAAATTCCAGAATTGAATTTCTCTCTTCTCAAATCTAAAACAGCATTGCCCAACAACAAATTTTGAACTTTTTCAAAATCGAGTTCTGTTCCCAATAAATGACTTAAATAACTGAAATCTCCATCGAAATATTCATTGTTCAATTTATTGTAAAATGAAACCTTCTCGGGAGTAATATGTGCCTTTACCACACCAAGAGGTGCGCTCATCCAAATCACCTTGTCCTTTTCCATTCTCAAACTCACATTCACACCCTGAGAATCTTCCCCATCCGTATAATCAATTTTTACCTTTCCACTCAAGGTCTTAAAATCGGATTGATTGGAATAATGTTTTTTGATGATGTTATTGGTGGACATCCGCGCATCCACTTCGCCGCCAGTAATTGCCTTGGTGCCTTTACAGGCTCCCAATGTAAGCAACGCAACTAGCACAAAGCTGATTTTAATTATGATGTTTTTATATCGTTGCATTATAACCCTGAATTGATCTTGTTTAAGTACTCATTGGCCTTTTGGGTGTTTCCCAATTTGGAATACGCTTTTGAGAGTTCTTCATAAAACGCATTGGTCAACTTCGCGTCGTCTAAAATATAATCCAAACCGCCTTCCATAACCTCTACGGCTTTGTTCGCGTTGGAGGTATTGCTCAACGCTTTGCCATATGCCAAATAAAAATAAGGCTGAAGCGGATAATTGTCAACCGCATCTTTAGATGCTTCCAGCAGCTTTTTATAATCCCCATTCGCAATCAAGGTTTCCATTTCGGATTTTAACTGGCTTACAGGGTCATCGGAAGTGTTTTCCTCTCTTGGTTCCGATTGAACTATAACCTCTTCTTTTCCTTTCTGTAAGGAATCATTGATTTTAAGGGTAAGGTCATTTGCCAATTTGGATCCTTTGAGCTCCTTGGTCACTTTAAGTGCTTCTTCAAACTTTTTCTTTTTGAAGTATGAAAGTGCCATATTCTCCTTTAGCTTTTGATTGTCATAGGGAATTTGTCGCTGAATAGTTTCAATCGAGCTTCCTTGTTTGTCCAAAATGGTCAGCAAATTGTCCAAATACCAAAAATCCGTGGGTTCAGATAATAGTGCTTCTACGGCATATTCCTGGGCTTGAATATATTTCTTATCGAGCAGATAAGCTTTGCCCAATTCATAATCCACCACACTATTATTGGGTTCCAATTCCTTGCACTTTAGCAATAGGACAATAGCTCTATCGTAGTTTTGAATGCCTTTTTGCTTTAAGGCCTCAAAAAAGTTTTCTTGAAACTCATCGGTATATTCTTCGAGGTAGACTTCAGCACTTTCTTGTTCTTCTTGGGCAATGGAAATGCTCTGTGTTGAAACAAACACAGCTAAAACCAACCAAAAAGTATACCTCTTTATCATAACATCCTAAGTCCCCATCAAACCAAAAATCTACCCTAAAGTTATTCCAAAACGGAATAATCTCCAATGCTAATGGATTCAAAATTACCATTGTACACCACAAAATTACCAATCATTGCGTTGTCTAAATTGGCATTGGATATTTTGCTGTTGCTTTGGATCAAACTGTTTTTAATGGTTGAATTTTCCAAAACCGTATTCGAACCTACTGAAACATAAGGTCCAACCGTTGTGTTTTTTAGCACGACATTCTCACCAATAAAACAAGGCTCAATAATGTTGGCATTTTCTTGTCGCACGGTATCCGCTATTAAATTCTCGCCTTCATTTTCCAAAAATCCTAGCATGCGCTGGTTGGTTTCCACGGTCACATTTTTGTTTCCGCAATCCATCCATTCATCCACTTTACCTGGAACAAATTTCATGCCCTTTTCCATCATGCGTTTGATGCCGTCGTTGATTTGATATTCACCGCCGTGGGTAATATTGTTCTCCAAAACGTGCTGAAGCTCATTTTTAAGGACTCCAACGTCCTTAAAATAGTAAATGCCGATTACCGCCAAGTCAGAAATAAACTCCTTTGGCTTTTCCACCAACTCTACAATCTCATTACTTGTATTGAGCTGCACCACACCATAAGCTTCAGGACGCTCTACCTGCTTTACCCAAATAACACTATCTGCAGTTTTATCTAAGTCGAAGTCGGCACGAATCAAGGTGTCGGCATATGCAATCACAGCAGGGCCACTCAACGACTCCTTTGCGCTCATAATGGCGTGTCCTGTGCCCAAAGGTTGGTCTTGACGGTAAATGGAACCCTTTGCACCTAAACTTTCAGCTAATTCCATCAAACTTTCTACCACATCTTCTCCAAAAAAAGCAGGGTCACCCAAAATAAAGGCAACTTCTTCGATAGGTTCACCCAAAACTTTGGCAATATCCTCCACTAACCGGTGCACTATGGGCTTTCCCGCTACTGGAATCAAAGGTTTTGGAACTGTTAATGTATGTGGTCTTAAACGGGATCCTCTTCCCGCCATAGGTACGATTATTTTCATGCAAATGCCCGCGAAGGCGGGTATCTTTTAATTATTAGACTTAATTTCAAAGAGATTCCTGCCTGCGCAGGAATTTTATTTCGTTCCAGTGCTGCCAAAACCACCAGCTCCTCTATCGGTTTCAGAAAGGGATTCCACTTCTACCCATTCGGCTCGTTCGTGTTTGGATATTACCATTTGGGCTATTCGTTCCCCATTTTCAACCGTAAACTCTTCAGAGGATAAATTGGCTAAAATCACGCCAACTTCGCCTCTATAATCGGCATCAATGGTTCCTGGGGCATTTAATACTGTGATGCCTTTTTTGGCTGCCAATCCACTTCTAGGTCGTACTTGAGCTTCCACTCCAATGGGTAGTTCCATAAAAATTCCTGTGGGAACAATGGCCCTTTCCAAAGGTTTTAGTACAATGGGTGATTCAATATTGGCCCGTAGGTCCATTCCTGCCGAAGCAAGGGTTTCGTAATGTGGCAATGCATGCCCTGAATTGTTGATGACTTTAATCTCCACGCTTTAAAAACAAACTTTTTAAATTATCTCCTTCCATCTTATACACTAACCCCAAAAATAACAAAAGTAGTACGCTGCCTGCTATTAAATTTCTATTAAAAACATAGAACGAAAGGGCTGAAAACAGTATTGATAGGCTCAAATAGAACATTATTTTTCGCATGTTATAGGGTACGGGATAGTATTTACGTCCAAAGTAATAGGAAAGGACCATCATACTACCATAAGCGACCAAAGTGGCCAATGCAGATGCCATATATCCTATTTTAGGAATGAACCAAATATTGATGGTCAAGGTGAGCAATGCACCAAATGATGAAATATAAGCTCCAAACTTGGTTTGATCAGTGACTTTATACCATACGGATAGGTTGTGGTAGATTCCCAAACAGAAGCTCCCTAATAAAATAATAGGCACTACATCCAAGGCTTCCCAATACACTGGGTTATGCAAGAGCAATTCTCCTAACACATCTATAAACACCACAACCCCCAACAAGATGATGCTCCCCATAATTACAAAGTAATTGGTAATCTGCGCATAGGTCTTTTGTGGTTTTTCTGTTTTGGCATGACTAAAAAAGAAAGGTTCCACTCCCATTCGAAAGGCAGTACCAAACAAGGTCATGAACAGGGCCAATTTGTAACAGGCACCATATTTTCCCACTTCCGATTCGGCAATATCACTGGGCAACAATTCCGTTAAAAGAATTTTATCCAACACTTCGTTTATGGTAAATGCGACCCCAGCCAACATTACAGGACCTGCATATTTCAACATCTGTTTCCAAAGGGATGTATCGAAACTATAGGTAATTTTAAAATAAGTCGATAATAATATCAAAAGAGTAAAAGCACTTGCAATCACATTTGAAATTAAGACATAATGGATCTCCCAGTTGGGTTTGTACAAAGCGTTCCAAATTCCTGTATCTGCCTCTTTGGCAAGATTCGGCAATATCAGCAAGAAAAAGACATTGAACCCAAGGTTAATGGCCACGTTGAAGGTTTTTAGCACTGCATAGCGCATAGGCTTTTCATTGGCCCGCAATAATGCAAAGGGAACAATCACCAAGGCATCCAACACTAAAATATAAGTGGTGAACTTTAAGTAATCCACATTGATGTTGGTCACATCTGCCAACCATTCCTTAATGGATAAGGCCACGATTAAAAACAGCAATGAGGAAGCCATCAAAGAAATCAAAGATGTGGAAATCACCTTTGCTTTATCTTGACTTTTATGGTAAAAACGAAAGAAAGCGGTTTCCATTCCATAGGCCAAAAACACATTAAAGATGGCTATCCAAGCATAAATATTGGTGTATTGCCCATAACCCGAAGCATTTTCGAAAACTGCGGTATAAAGGGGCAGCAAAAAGAAAGAAATGACCCGCGGCAATACCGTGGCCAAACCGTATATAAAAGTCTGCTTAAAAAGCCTCTTTAGCGGATTCAATAGATGTGTATTCTTTAAAAACCTTGATTAGGTGGCTACAAGTTACATAAAAGCCATAACCCGTGATACTAAGAAAAACAAAAAGGTCACCAACTTGGTGACCTTTGTATATGAAATATGTTTTATTCTAGTTGTTCAACTACTTCGCTGTTGAATATTTAGCCTCTCTTTCGTTCGGCTTAATTGTTCAAAGCCTCTGCTCCTCCAACAATTTCCAAGATTTCGTTAGTAATCGCAGCCTGACGCGCTTTGTTGTAGGTAAGCGTTAACTCATCTTTCAACTCACCCGCGTTGTCGGTTGCTTTGTGCATCGCAGTCATACGGGCACCGTGCTCACTGGCAAAGGAATCACGGATTGCCTTATACAGTTGTGTCTTTAATGATTTTGGAATCAATTGCTCAACGATTTCAGCTTTGGATGGCTCAAAAATGTAATCGGAAGCTCCATTGGATTCCCCTTCCACAGAAATTGGCAAGAACTTTTCAGTCATTACAATTTGGGTGGCGGCATTCTTGAACTTGTTGTACACCAAGTCGATTTTATCATATTGACCTGAGGTAAACTGCTCCATTAAAAACTCAGCAATTTCAGCTACATTGTCAAAAGTCAAATCATCAAAAACTTCACTGTGGTTGGCCACAATGGTGTTCTTTTTACGAAGGATATCGTTTCCTTTTTTACCAATAGTCACAAAATCCACTTGCTTTCCAGCATAGGTTTCTGCAACCAACACATTACTTTGCTTGATGATGTTGGAGTTGAACGCCCCACAAAGTCCTCTGTTTGAGGTAATGGAAACAACCAAAACTTTATTCACTGGTCTGCTGACGGCGTACTCACTACCTCCATCACCTTCCAAGCTAGCACTTAGACCTTGCAAAAGTTCCGTAAGCTTGTCCGAATAAGGACGCATAGCTGTAATCGCATCCTGAGCTTTTTTCAACTTGGCAGCAGATACCATTTTCATGGCACTGGTGATCTGCATGGTTGATGCAATGGACGTGATCCTGTTTCGTATTTCCTTTAGATTTGCCATATCTCTTGTTGTCATTCCGCACTTGATGCGGAATCTTTTTGGTTATGGGTTCCTGCTTCCCTTCGACTACGCTCAGGGTGACCGCAGGAATGACAAAATTTATGCTTTGTATTTGCTTGAAAGTTCTTTACAAACAGCTGTCAAAGTTTCAGTTACCTCGTCGGTTAGTTTACCCGCTTTTAGTGCATCCAAAACATCTCTGTGCTTAGCGTTCAAGAACTCCAAGTAATCTTTTTCAAATTCTTTTATCTTATTCACAGGAACATCACGCAACAAGTTCTTTGAACCTGCAAAGATGATCGCTACCTGATCCTCTACTGTAAATGGATCGTTCTGACCTTGTTTCAAGATCTCAACGTTTCTACGACCTTTTTCAATAACGTTCAAGGTTGCGGCATCCAAGTCGGAACCGAACTTGGCAAAAGCTTCCAATTCACGGAACTGGGCTTGATCCAATTTCAATGTACCTGCAACTTTTCTCATGGATTTTACCTGTGCAGAACCACCCACACGAGATACAGAGATACCTACGTTAATCGCTGGACGCACCCCTTGGTTGAACAAATCTTGCTCCAAGAATATCTGACCATCGGTAATGGAAATTACGTTGGTTGGGATATAGGCAGAAACGTCACCGGCTTGTGTTTCAATAATAGGAAGTGCTGTTAAAGAACCACCACCTTTTACAATCGGTTTCAACGATTCTGGAAGGTCGTTCATGTTCTTGGCGATATCATCATCAGCGATTACCTTAGCGGCACGCTCCAACAATCTTGAGTGAAGGTAGAAAACGTCCCCAGGATATGCTTCACGTCCTGGTGGTCTTCTCAACAACAAAGACACCTCACGGTACGCCACAGCTTGTTTTGACAAATCATCATAGATGATCAATGCAGGACGTCCTGTATCCCTGAAGTATTCTCCAATTGCTGCACCTGCAAATGGCGCATATACCTGCATTGGAGCAGGGTCAGATGCATTGGCTGCAACAATGGTCGTGTAAGCCAAAGCTCCTTTTTCTTCCAAAGTTTTTGCAATTCCTGCAACTGTAGATGCTTTTTGTCCAACGGCAACATAGATACAGTATACGGGTTCACCAGCATCGTAAAATTCTTTTTGGTTCAAAATGGCATCGATACAAACCGTGGTTTTACCTGTTTGCTTATCCCCGATTACCAACTCCCTTTGTCCACGACCAATTGGAATCATGGCATCTACTGCCTTGATACCTGTCTGCAAAGGTTCGTTTACAGGTTGTCTAAAAATTACCCCAGGAGCTTTACGTTCCAATGGCATTTCATAGGTTTCACCAGAAACAGGTCCTTTACCGTCGATTGGATTACCCAAGGTGTCGATTACACGACCAACAATTCCTTCACCAACGTTGATGGATGCGATACGCTCTGTTCTTTTCACAGTGGCACCTTCCACAATCTCTTTGGATGGGCCCAACAATACCACACCTACGTTGTCTTCTTCCAGGTTCAAAACAATACCTTGCATACCGCCTTCGAACTCTACCAACTCCCCGTACTGGGCATTGGAAAGTCCATAGACACGGGCAATACCATCACCCACTTGTAATACAGTACCCACTTCGTCCAACGAAGCTCCAGCTTCGAAACCTGATAACTGTTTTTTCAAAATTGCTGATACCTCAGCGGCTTTTACTCCTGCCATTTTTATAGACTATTTGTAAATTCTCTTTTTAATCCGTTCAATTTGTTGGCGATGCTTGCATCGTATTGGGTATCTCCCACACGAAGCACAAAACCGCCGATGATGCTCTCATCTACCTTATTTTCCAAAGTCACCTTGTTACCGGTTGCTTTGGTCACTTGGGCCAATATTTTCTTTTCCAATTCAGCGGTCAATGGAACTGCGGTGGTAACATAGGCCACTTCTTCACCCTTCAACTTTTCATGAAGGATGATGTATTTGTAGGCCACCTCTTGCAACATAGCAATCCTTTTATTGCCAATCAAAGTACCAACAAGACCTTTTGTGATCTCATTTGCCCCTTTGAAAATTTCCAACAAGGTGTTAGTTTTAACTTCAGCTTTAATGATAGGGCTCTCCAATACATTTTGAAGCTCCACATTTTCAGCTATGGTCGCAGCAATTTCGCGCATGTCGTTTTCAACGGCTTCTGCCGCTTTCTTTTCAATCGCGAAATCCAAAGTTGCCTTGGCGTATCGTATGGCTGCCCTGTTCTGGTTCATGCCTTAGTTTAATTTGATATCACCCAACATATCGTCAACCAACTTAAGTTGCTTGTCTTTATTGGAAAGTTCTTCTTTGATTACCTTCTCTGCAATTTCTATTGAAAGATTGGCCACTTGCGCTTTGATATCGGCAACAGCAGCTTTCTTCTCTGCTTCGATCGTTGCTTGCGCTTGCTTTATCATTTTATCACCTTCAACCTGAGCTTGCTCCTTAGCTTCAGAAACGATACTCTCTTTAATCTCTCTCGCTTCTTTCAACAACGAATCTCTTTCGGCTCTGGCTTCTTTCAACAATTTTTCACTATCGGCAGTAACGTTCTGCATTTCCTTTTTTGCAGCTTCGGCAGCTTCAAGTGCGCCCTTGATTCCCTCTTCTCTTTTTTCTACCGCACCCAAGATTGGTTTCCATGCGTATTTACGCAACAACAACAATAGGCCCACGAAGAGCAACAACTGCCAGAAAAACAACCCGAAGGAAAACTGTTCGATTAACTTTTCCATGTATCTTAACTATTAAATCTTTTTAACTATATCACTTTGTAGTTTAATGAAGGACCATAGCCAACCGCTATGGCCTTCATCAATACTGTTACGGTTATTAAGCTGCAAAAAGAGCGGCGAAACCGATACCTTCAATAAGAGCTGCTGCAATCAACATTGCTGTTTGGATTTTACCAGAAGCCTCAGGTTGACGTGCAATAGCTTCCATTGCCTGTCCACCGATTCTACCGATACCCAATCCTGCTCCGATTACGATCAAACCAGCACCTACGATGTTTGGAATTGTCATGATATATGAATTTAAATATTAAACGTTCTACTCTTAATTAATGATGATCTTCTTCTACTGCCATTCCAAAATAAAGGGCCGACAACATAGTGAAAATATATGCTTGCAATGCGGCCACCAACAATTCCAATAGGGAAAGGGCAAAAGCCAATACAAACGATAATGGACTTCCTATCCAGTTCTGAAAAATGAACATAAGTCCGATAATGCTCATCAATACTACGTGACCTGCCGTAATGTTGGCATACAAACGAATCATCAACGAAAATGGCTTGATGAGGGTTCCCAATAATTCAATCGGGGCCAATATAATTTTCATTGGAACAGGTACACCTGGCATCCAGAAAATGTGTTTCCAGTAGTTTTTGTTCCCAGAGAATGTAGTGATCAAATAGGTGATCAATGCCAAGGCAAAGGTTACTGCAATATTATTGGTTACGTTCACTCCAAGTGGTGTAAGACCCAATAAGTTGATAATCCACACAAAAAAGAACACGGTAAGCAAATAGCTCATGTACTTCTTGTATTTGTGTTCACCAATGTTTGGAATTGCAATTTCGTCACGCACAAAAAGCACCAAAGGCTCCAATACTCTACCTACTCCTTTTGGAAGGCTATTCTTTTTGTAATTATTGGCAACAGCGCGGAACATCAAGAACATCAACAAGCCCACCAACATAATGAAGACTACGTTTTTGGTGATGGAAAAATCCAAAGGCTTTTCGTTGGTAGGATGTGAATCATCTACCACTAAGTCCTCTCCAAATGCATCCTCTGCATGGGTCTCTTCCCCATGATGACCACCAAAATTAATGGTTCCTTCGGCATCTGTTTTGTAAATTTTATTGTGATAAAGTGCGTAGTAATTTCCACCTACTTCGGCAACGCCTTCTCCGTGCTTTAATTTAGAAGATGAAAAAACTTTAAGGCCGTTGTCCCACAAAATTACAGGAAGTGGAAAGCCAATATATTTGTGCTCGCCCTCATCCGTAGTGTAGGATAACAGGGTAAAATCATGCGAATCTAGAAGGTGGTGGTCGATGTATTCCTTGATTTGGGTCTTCAAATCATGGGCACCTGTTTCAACTTCTTCTCCTTCATGGCTTTGGGCCGATACAAATCCCGTAATCAATAGTGTTACGGCAACTAATTTTTTACTGAAAAAAGAATATCGCATATGATCCAACTAATGGGTCCTCAAAAATTGGTGCAAAAATACATTGCTCATTTAAAAGAAAAAAGCTTTTTTCAGTATTATTTATCCCGTGTGTTTTTTTGGTCAATTTTAGAGCTTTACCTCACAGTATTAAGCAGTTTCACCAAAAAGTAGGTTTCCAAGACCAATGAAAATCCGTAAGGGATAAAAAATGCCAAGAACTCTGTCCGTTCCAAAATGCCGTCTTGGTGATAAGTGGGATACAGAAAAATGAAGAAAAGTGCGAATTTGACCAAGCTGCCCCCCAAAAAAAAGAAGCCCAACAAATCGCGGTATTTGTTCCTAAATATATAAATAGCGAAAAATACGATGGAAGCCATGATGGCATTCAGCACATAACTTTTGATCAAATGAAGGGAAACCACATCATAATTTCCATTTTCCAATATATAGGAATGGCCAAAAAAAAGGGCTAAAAGGCCCAAGATCAAAATAAAGGTAAAATAATACGGATAAGCACTGATTTTCAATTGTTGATTTTTTTCAATTGTTGCAGCACCAAATATATGGAGATAGCCACACCCAAAATGGTGCAAATGGCCATAAAGATTTTTTCGGTTCTGAAATAACCATCCAACCATTGCCCTCCTCTCACGGCTAAATAAATCACAACGCCCATTTGAATGGCTGAACCAGACAAACGGGCGGCGGTATTAATGGTGTTCTTTATGTTCTTAGGAGACTTTTGCTGGCTCATTTTTGTTCGACTCTGTTTTAGATGTGGCAACAGCACCTTTGCCCATAGTACAGGCTGCATTAAAGGTTGCTCCTGGCTCAACGGCCAATTTAGCTACACTTACCGTTCCTTCAATAGTGGCAGAAGACTTTAAGGATAACAGATCCTTTACCAAAAGCTCACCGTTAAATTTACCTTCAATATCGGCATTAACACATTCTACCTTTCCATTAATGTAACCATCCTTACCGATCACTACTTTACCGGAAGTTTTTACGTTACCTTCCAATTTTCCGTCGATGCGAAAATCAGCTTCAGAGGTGATGTCCCCTTTTATCTTGGTGTTCTTTTCTATTCTATTGGGCTGTCCGCCAAATTCAGTCATAGGCCGTGGTTTTTTGTTGTCAGAAAACATTGTGTTCTAGGTTTTGGGGATTAAAATTGTGCTTTGTATGATTCTAAGTTCTTATGGACTTGAATGATTTTATAATTATCGGATAAAACTACAAAATTCTCATCTTTAATGCGGTAGTCCCTATTGTTTTTTATAAGCTCGGCAAAGCCTAGGGCAAAGTCTTTTCCCCTAAATCCATGAACCACCACAAATTCTTGCTCCAGATCATAAATGTCCTTGGAAACAATATTTTTATAGTTCAAATCCTTTACCACTTCCTCCAATCGCTTTTTTAAGGCTTCTGCTTTATCATCATTGGACCTACTAAAAGTAAAGACTACTTTCCAGTTTCCTGCTCCGGTGGAACCTGTTTCTGGTGAGAATTCCTTGTTTTCCAATTTGGGCAGCTGCTCTTTCACCATCTGCTCCGCCTTTTTCCCCTCGGGATTGTTGGGATAAGTGAGTGCCACATAATTCAAAGCCTCTTTAAAGGGCTCAAAACCTTGAAGGCGACCTATGGCATTGGCTTTCAACATTTCAAATTTAGGCACAATGGGGTCACCTGTAAATTTACTGATGTACTCTTCCGATTGGGTTATCACCTGTAAATAATTCTGTTGTTGGTATTGTTTGAACAGGGCATTGTAACGGGCATCGGGACTATCGGTATTTCCATCCAAAACCGCCTGTGGGTTTAAAAGTATCTCTGCGTATCGAGTCCCTGAGTGATTTCGGATAATGTCCTGCTTCATTTGATCTGCCAACACTATAGTTCCAGATTCCTCATAAATTTTATACAGGTTGTATTTGGAGGGTAAAATCAAGCGTTCTTCTGGATTGGAATCCAAAACGTTTTCCAATTTGGATGCGGCCAATAGATTGTCCTTGAATTTTTCTTTATAGATCAACCCCAATTGATAGTTGGCAAAGTTCCTTTCTGCTCGTAGACTGTCAATTACCGCTACTTCGCTTGGAACTGTTCCCAAATAATAATCCACGGAATATTTTTGGTCTTGGGTCAGGTTTTCTCCATCAGTTGTAGCGACCACTTCTTCTCCTGTTGCTTCGGAAACTAAAGTTCTGGCCTTGTTACTCCATCGCCAATCATCCTCCAAGCTTCGTTCACCCCAACGGGTTCGGAATTCGTTTTTACCATATCCCAAACTGGTGATGTTGTAAAAATAAAACTTGCCTTGGTTTTCTTTTCCCCCTTGACTGTTGGCAAAAGCGGCAAATCCTGCTTCGGTTCTTTTCTTCTCTTCCTCGGCTGCTTGTTCCTCCTTCCGCTTTAGTTCGGCTATATAATCTTCAAAATAAGCTTTCCTTTCGGCTTCGGGCATCTCGTAAATGGTAATGACACTATCGGCGTTTTGCGCAATGTCCTCATACTTGATTACATCTTCCAAGTTGTCCAATTTCTTCTGGGTGTTTCGATGCGCTCTGGTATTTTCGGTGAGATTGGTCAAAGTGCTATCATAATAAGCTCCAGCTGTTTTGTATTCGTCTTGGTCAAAGTAGTAATCAGCCAAGCTTTGGTAATTGAAGGAGTTCAGCTTTCGGTCACCTTGGGTAGCTTTGATGGATTTGTTGTAGTAGGCAATCGCCAAACTATCGGAGCCTGTGGCCAAATGAAACTGCGCTACTTCCCTATAAATTTTATCCAGAAAGGGCCGGTTTTCCCTATTTTCCTCCAATTTGGTGAGGTATTCCAGCATTTCTTCTCGGTTAGCTTCCGAAAGTTCAATGTTCTGGATCTTCTTTAAATGAGCATTGATAAAATAGACTCGAGGTGCTCTTCTGTTCAGTTCAATCACCTTATTGAACGCATAATTCGCACTGTCCTTATGCCCCAATTGGTTGAACAACTGTCCAATGATGAAAAGGTATCTACCCTTTTCAGGATTCTTTTTGGTATAGGCTTGGGCAATCTTTAATTTTTGAATGGCCGTATCGGGCACATTTAAATTGATGTAGCATTGCGCCAAAACGGCATTGGCATCGGCATATTCCTGATCTTTCAACTCTTCAAATTTGAAAAGTCTTTTCAAATTTTTAATGGCTACTTCAGGATTGTCCAAACGCATATTGGTTTTTTCCCTCCAAATGGTGGCTTCGTTCAATTTGTCGCTTTCGGAATACTTGCGAAGAATATAATTGAACGATTCAAGGGCGGGAATATAGCGTTGATCAAAATAACGGGACTTACCCAATAGCAAAAAAGCCTCATCCGTTTGCGGATTTCGCTCTTCATCTTTAATATCCATGCTGTGCTTTTGGATGGCTTTGGTCGCCTTTTCCTCAGCAATAATAAAGTTGGGGTTGTTGTCTTCGGAGTCTAGCTTTATTTCATCCGTGACTTCCAAACGCTCTACGGGAAGAATTTCCCAATAATCGTCTCGATAACTGGCATTGAGCTCCTCTCGTCCTTTTTCGAAGGCGATGTTGCCATTGTACAGCGTATTGTATTTGGTGTTAAGGGCATGCCAATTTCGGTTGATAAATTTATCCTTTTGGGTAGAACAGGCATTAAATGCAAGTCCTCCCAAAACCAAGGCGCCCAAAAAAGTATGATGAAGCTTCAAAGTTATCGATAATCTTGTGTAACCTTAACTCAAAAAAGAGCAGATTATTATAAGGCTCTTCGATAAAATGCACTTAATAAGTTCAAGGTTTAAGTTTAAGGAAAATCTCACCTCCCGACCTTAAGAATCCTTTTGAACCAATTACAATTCTCGAAACTACTTCTTTTATAGGTAATACATCCTTATTTGGCCCAACATCAAACTCCTTTGTCAGACAATTGGATTGCTCATGAAAATTCATGTCCAAATCACCAATCAAAGTATATTTTTTAAGGTGCCTTGCATCATTTTCATCCTCAACCGGAATACTGATTTGAATGTGATTTTCCTCCTTTTTAGTAAAATCAATTCTCGTTCCCATTTTTAAATCCAAATAAAGAACAAATGCCTTGATGTCATTGTTCAACAATGAGTATAGGGCTTCGTCCACATGTTGTGATTCATCTGATGTTGTTGGAACTTTTTTTCTCTTTATTTCTTCTAGCTCCTTTTTAGATTGGTTCACCATCTGTTTGTTGAGGTCGGAAATCTCAGGAAAGCGTTCATTCTTTTTGGAATACAATTCTATTTGCCATTCCAGCCTTTTGATTTTGGGGTAATTGGGATTTTTAAGTTCTAAAAGCGAATCCAGTTCTCGTTGGATATAGCCAAGTTCTTTATAGTTTTGATGCACCGCAATAAAATCCATATCCCGTTTGTTTTCTTCAATGGATAACTGCAACCTTTGTTTTTCTCTTTGGTAGTAATCTATCAATTCTTCAAGGTCACTTGGCATAATGGCAGAGTTGACTTAAAGATAATGGAGAAATTTTAATTACCCGCCAAAGAACGTTTCCAGCTCCTTTAAAGTTTCGGTAGAGGTGTGGATGTCACGAACGATTTCGCCCTTGTTCAGAACCACAATGCGCTCGCAAACTTCGGTCACATGAATCAAATCGTGACTGGATACCAAAACGGTCACTTCTTCCTTGGCGGCCAAATCTTTGATGATGCCTTTCAAACGAATTTGTGTTGTTGGGTCTAAGTTAGCAAAAGGCTCGTCCAAAATTACCACATCAGGGTTGCCGATAAAGCTGGCCACAATGCCTACTTTCTTTTGGTTTCCTTTGGAAAGATCTCGTAAATACTTCTTTTGGCCTAAAATCTCATCGTGAAAGAAATCGGTGTAAGTGGAAAGCAGTGCATCCACATCAGCCTTGTTGCGACCACGAAGCTCCCCAATAAAATAGAAGTATTCCTCCGGCGTCAAGTAGCCAATCAAAAAACTTTCATCAATAAAAGCGGAAGTGAAAGGTTTCCATGCCTCACTTTGGTCCACTTGTACACCATTGTTCACAATATGTCCCGAGGAGGGTTGAATCAAATCCAAAAGCAGACTAAAAAGGGTGGTTTTTCCAGCGCCGTTGTTTCCGACCAACCCAAAACTTTGTCCTTTTGGAATTTCGAGTTGGTCGATATTCAAAACGGTCTGCTGGCCGTACATCTTGGTTAAATTATGAACTGTGATCATGTATTTTTTTTTAATGGTGTATTATTTCTGTTTGTATGCTTGTAGTGTCTTGTATTTCTCTTTTTTATAAATGCCCTCGATCATGGTAAACACCTTTTCTTTAAAGGCAAACCCCAACAATCCGAATATGGCAACAAATAAGTAGCCAGCCACTGGATTGATTAAAAAGTGGCCAATCGCATAAATACCTATGGGCAAAACCAATTTGGGCAACGTAAGTAATAGCGTTTTGGCATTAAAGGCTTGTTTGTCACCAAATGCTTTTTTGTTGGATGTCAACTCAATCGGAGTTTTTACATATGCTCCGCCCCACAGCACCAGATAACTGTTGATACCTATGTTATAAATGGCCCCAACTAGAACCGCAGCATAGGCTTCCCAACCAAAATAAAGGTAAAATGAAGCCAAAATGGTCGAAATGATGGTCGCAATGATCACCAAATACCATTTGGAGGAAAGGTATTCCCGATACTTAATATTCTGACTCATCATCAACGGATAGTAGCTACTGTCCCAACTCGGCACGTATTGTCCAAAACTGAACAGGAATCCACCTGTAACGAAAATCCCAGCGAATATTCTCCAAAAGGGTCCATCGTATACTTCTATTGCGCTTGTAAAAAACAACAGACCATAAAAGATGAAAAAGAAGCCCATAATCACTGCGGTTCGTGAGCGCTTGTTTCTTTTAATGAGTTTGATATCGTTCTTCAAGAAAGTTCCCAGGTTGCCGAAACGATCTAACCAATCCAGATTTTCGGTTTTTGCCTCTGATTGTTTTTTGGCCAATCCGCCATCCAAATACATATGCTTTTTAAAATAAGCGAATGCCGAAAAATAAAGTCCAACTAAAACCAACCATGGCGCAATGGCCGTCCAAGGCAAATCGTAAAGAAAATCAAAAACAGGTTGTGTATATAGGGTGACATCGAACCATTGGTAATATTGCGAGGCTCCTGCCAAAATGAACAAGGCGGCAAAAACGTAGAAAACACCGTCTTTGTTGTTCACCATAATATTGATGAAGTTGTTGCAATAAAAAAGTGCCATCAATCCCAAGTGCCATCCGATTACTTGGAGGGGCTCGTACCCTTCAATAAGTAACACCACACTGAAAGGAATAAAAAAGAACGCATGCGCGATATTAAAAAAGGAAATTATGGTTTTTCCCAAAGAATAATTCACCACTTGACTTTTCTTGAACGGCAAATACAGCAAAGGCTTAATATTGGTCACCGGCATTTTTTGAAGCATGTACCTAAAAACCAAATCCAATGCCAAATAATAGATCATAAAACGGTTCACCACTCGCAAAGGGTCACCTAAATCTGATTTTTCAATGATATAAAAGGCGCCTACCCCCATTCCCAAAAAAACAAGAATAAAATAGAGCGCTCCCAATGCCATTAAAATCTTAAACCAAATCTCGGTCTTAAACGAGGCTGACCTATAAAAGGATTTCCATTGGAGGCCAATAAAGTGTTTGAGCATGGTTAGTTTTTTATAGTTGGTATCTAATTTATTTGATTTGTTACAATTCCATCTCCTTTTTCTAAAAATTGGCTTTCAAAACAAGCCCAATGCTTATTTTTGCAGGAAATTTGTTTCAATGAGCGATTTTCATGCCTTAAAAATAGCCGCGGTAGATAGATTGACCCCCAATGCCGTAGCCCTTACTTTCGAAATTCCCGTAAACCTTACTTCTACTTTCTCTTTTTCTGCTGGACAATACATCACCATAAAGCACGAAATAGATGGTAAAGAATTACGACGGGCCTACTCGATTTCATCGCCTCCATCTTCAGGAAAATTGACCGTGGGCATTAAAAAAATGGAAGGTGGAACGTTTTCCGTTTACGCCAATGAAAAATTAAAGGCGGGCGACACGCTAGAAGTAATGCCGCCAGAAGGTCGTTTTGTTTATGACCCATCGAAAAAAAGCAAGATTGCCGCCTTTGCAGCAGGAAGTGGGATAACACCCATTATGAGCATTGCCCAAACGGTATTGGAAAGCCACAGAAAAAACATTTTTGTGCTGGTCTTTGGAAATAAATCACCTGAAGAAACCATGTACTTTAAGGA
Source organism: Flagellimonas cixiensis (assembly GCF_042134615.1). Lineage (GTDB taxonomy): Bacteria > Bacteroidota > Bacteroidia > Flavobacteriales > Flavobacteriaceae > Flagellimonas > Flagellimonas cixiensis. The sequence continues at coordinate 1,484,020 of NZ_CP169639.1, read as the reverse complement.
GATTCAAGCGCTTAAAGAGCAATACGAAGACCGCTTTTTTGTGCAATATGTCTACAGTAAAGCCATTGCTTCAGATGCGCTTTTTGGTCGAATTGACACCTCAGCTGTAAATTTTGTCCTCAAGAATAAATTCAAAAAAACCAAGTTCGACGGGTATTACTTGTGTGGCCCTGAAGAAATGATCCAAATCGTTTCCGATACACTGAAGGACAATAATGTTTCTGAAGATAAAATCCATTTTGAACTATTTACCACAACGGATACTGAAGATGAATTAGCGGAAGGTCTTGAGGGCAAAACTCAAGTTGAAATCACCTTGGACGATGAGCAATTTTCGTTTGTGATGGACAAAAAGGAACTGGTTTTGGATGCCGCTTTAAAAGAAAATATTGACGCTCCCTATTCTTGTCAAGGTGGAGTTTGCAGTACGTGTATTGCCCGAGTCAAAGAGGGTAAGGCTGAAATGGTGAGAAACCAAATTTTGACCGATGGCGAAATCAAGGAAGGTTTTATCCTCACTTGTCAAGCGCATCCGTTAACACCAAAATTGATCTTGGATTACGATGATGTTTAATCTATTTGATTAATTTGAAATTCGTCAATTCGAGTGATTTTTAGGGTGAATACGATAGAAATTTTATCGAGAATACGTATTTCATAATCCCCAGTTTTCGATACTTTTTCCAAGGAAAAAACTCGAACTGGCGTTTGTCTCCAAGAATATTATATGGTTATTCACTCCTGAACAATCAAGTTTTGGACAATAATTGCTCCAAGGCCCTACTTCCATGGTCGTACCCAATTTTAAAGGCGTTTTCAATCCCTTTTTTATCCAGCACACCAATTTGGTCCAATTCTCTGGGTTCGATAAATAGATCACATTCGCGTAATTTTTCATCGTTGGACGCATGGATCATCAAGCTGGTGACCCTTCCCGTAAGCTGAAAGGAATTTCTGAGGTCCTTTTTTTGCACAGGAACGGTAACGGAAACGTTGCTGCCGATGATAAATTCGGTTTGCTGCTCTACGTACTCTTTGGGGAAGTTGTTCATGATGCCCCCATCAGCATACAAAATATCATCAATTTCCACTGGGCTAAAAACGGGAGGAAGTGCAGCCGAAGCCAAGAGTGGTTTTATTAATGTCCCACTATTAAAAACAGTTTCCTTTCCCTTTAATAAATCGGTGGCAACCACATACAAAGGTCTTTTTAGACTTTCAAAAGTATCTTCTGGAAAGAAATTCTTCAAAATCTTTACGTAGCGTTCCGTATCAATAAATCCTGGTTTGTTTATCGTAAAGAAGCTGTATTGGAACAAGGGGGTTTCTTTAAATAAAGTCAACATTTCATCCACGGAACTGTCGTTGGCGTAAAGAGCTCCCACCAAAGCGCCAATACTGGTGCCAGCTACCATTTGCGCTTCAATACCATGTTCACGCATCGCCTTGATCAGACCAATATGGGCCATTCCGCGAACGCCACCTCCAGAAAGCACCAAGCCAATAGATTTATCTTCAAGCATTTTATTAATTGCTGTTTATAGCACAAATGTAATCTATTGGTCGATTCCCTTTTATATTAGAAGTAACCATATCCTTTTCTTAATCTATTTGATGATAAATTCTTGATGTTTTTTAGGTAAACCTGTAATTGATTCTTGAAGGTTACGACCAAAAACAATAGTAATAATTGTTGTAGTTTAGGTGAAACAATACTTTTACTAACTCAAATTAATATATCATGGCCAATTCCTATTATGATCCGGCTGACTTGCGAAAATTTGGCAAGATTACCGAATGGAGTGAAGAACTAGGGACCAAATTTTTTGATTACTACGGAAAGGTCTTTGAAGAAGGAGCCCTGAGTGCCCGGGAAAAATCCTTGATTGCCTTGGCCGTAGCCCATGTGGTGAAATGCCCCTATTGCATTGATGCCTATACCAAAGATGGTTTGCAGCGAGGAATTACGAAGGAGGAAATGATGGAAGCGGTCCATGCTGGGGCGGCCATAGAAAGTGGCGCCACTTTAGTGCACGGGGTGCAAATGATGAACAAGTACGACAAGCTTTCCATGTAATGTATAGAACGCTGCGCTCTTAGACATTAGACCGCTACGCTTTTAAATAGTTAGAAATTACATAGACGAAATTGGAAACACCAAAAATCGTATTAGAAAAAAATTAAATGAAACAAAGCATATTGGCAGACCTAAAAAAGGCAGCAAAGAAATCTTTAAAGGCAAGTGACAACGAATTGGCCAACTCTAAAATGCAGTTGGACATTTTGAACGGAGCGCTTTTTTCTGATGGGGAATTGCCTTTTTTTAAAGATAAAATCGCCGAGACGGGACAGTTTCCTTTACAACCTAAAAAATTGGAAATCCTACAGATCAATGTGGGGTATATGTGCAACCAAGTTTGCAACCACTGCCACGTGGATGCAGGTCCTGACCGAAAGGAAATCATGACCCGAGAAACCATGGAACAATGTTTGGAAGTGATTCGGAACACCGGTGCCCATACTTTGGACCTAACCGGGGGAGCTCCCGAAATGAATCCTAATTTTAGATGGTTTGTGGAAGAGGCTTCCAAAGCGGGCATCAAAGATTTTATTGTGCGCTCCAATTTGACCATTATTTTGGCCAATAAAAAGTATTATGATCTGCCGGAGTTTTTCAAAAAACACAATGTGCATGTGGTGTCTTCCATGCCGCATTACACCCAAGGAAAAACGGATAAGCAACGTGGGGATGGCGTCTTTGACAAGTCCATAAAAGCGCTTCAAATGTTGAATGAAGTGGGTTACGGCATGCCCGATAGCAATTTGCGGTTGGATTTGGTGTATAATCCATCAGGAGCATTTTTACCTGCCGATCAAGCTGCCATGGAACACGATTTTAAAAAGGCATTAAAAGCTGATTTCAATATAGATTTCCATAACCTGTTCGCGATTACCAATTTGCCGATTTCACGGTTTTTGGACTACCTCATCGCTTCTGACAATTATGAGGATTATATGTATTCCCTGGTGGAGGCATACAACCCTGCTGCTGTTGAAAATGTGATGTGTACCAATACTATTTCTGTGAGTTGGGATGGATGGTTGTACGATTGCGACTTTAACCAAATGCTAGACCTAAAAGTGGCCAGTAAGGTAAAACACATCAAAGATTTTAACGATGATGTATTGAGTAATCGGGATATTATAATTTCACAGCATTGTTATGGCTGTACCGCAGGTGCAGGAAGTAGTTGTCAAGGGACGGTGGCTTAATTCACCACCTTCGGAAACATCCCCCTTGTTCCCATATCTACCACAGTTTCGTCCAATAAAGGTTCGTATTTGCCATTGCCATTGAAGTCTTCCCATTCAAAACTTTGGTTAATGGAAATAACCACTTCAATATTAATGTCTTCTGAAGCATTTGTGGGAATCACCAAAGCGGTTGGAAACTGACCTGTAACCACACAAGAGCCTTCAGGCACCGGCGATGTCTCATCAATAGGATTTGGCACCGTTGTGATGGCCGATTCACCCTCGGTAATTTGATTGAATACAAATCCATTGATGTTACCGCTGGATTCCAATCCAAAATAACCTTGGGCCTTGTTTCCATTCACCGTTACCGATAATTTATCCAATGTATACGTTCCGATATAGGTGTTGAACCCTAAAAATGAAGCTACAGTGGCATCGACGTCAATATTGTCATCCACACCCTCAGGCCAATCTGGAATTACATTTTCCGCTCCCTCAAGATTATAAACAATCTTATATTTTTGGTAACCTATTGAGGCTCTTAAATATTCGTAAGTACCTGCAGTAACATAGCTTAAGGGAAGACTTAAGGTGTTGATTTCTTCATTAAAAAAAACTTCGCTGTTAAAATCTATGGCCAAGGCGCCACCACTGCCTGTTGTTGCCGTGGAAGAAAGGGTTACTCCCTCATCATAGGGTGTAAATTTATCTGGATACAAGCCCACAAAATGCAGTCCAAGGATTTCGAAATCTGGGTTTTGTGCTGCATTGCCCTCTGGAACGGAAACGGGGTTGCCCAAATTGTCCAACCGTTCGGCTTGATCATCCATTACGAAGGTGATGTTAAGCCTTGCTGTTTCTGTTGGGTTGGGAGCAGGATCCTCTGTGGAGCAGGAATTGAATACCCCTAATCCAATTATTAACATCAGCCCTTTTTTTAAGTATTGCATAGTTTGTTTGTTTTTTATGTGATGCGGTTTTTTAAAAAAGGTTGACTCAAACCATCAAGATAATTGATATTTAACTAAAGTAAAAACAATAATCTCCTTCCTATTGTTTAATTGACAAATGGCTATTACGGATTGACGATTGGCTCTAAAATCGACAAGAGTTTGTCTACGACCTGCTTAGAATCGATGGTCTTCATGGCATTTTCATAACCTTCTGGAACTTTGTTTCCATATACCGAAGTTGGAATCAAAGGATATTTTTTCCTGTCACTTAATAGCGCATTTTCAATGGGCTGTCCAAATGGGTAAAATCCAGCAAAAGGATGGGTAACCCCCCAAAGGGTGACCACCGGAATTCCATAATTAGCAGCCAAATGGGCATTTCCACTGTCCATCGAGAGCATTACATCCAAATTGGAAATGAGCTGCAGCTCTTCAGACAAATTTAGCTTGCCGGCCATGCACAGGGTATTTTCATAGATGTTGGCCAATCGACTCAACTCTTCTACCTCTTTAGTACCACCTCCAAACAGTAATATTTTATACTTGTCGGTATTATCTAGTTTCTTTATTACCTCTTCGGTGTATTCCAGCGGATACATTTTACCCTCATGGGCCGCAAAAGGCGCAATGCCCACCCATTTTTTGGTATCCTGCTGTACTAAACCGAGTACCTTTTCCGAAAGCTGAATACGAGGTAATGGTTTCGTGTTTGATAATTCAATCGGAAATCCAAGCTGTGAAAAAACATCAGCATAGCGCTGGTGGGTCGACTTTAGTTGCTGAAACCCTTTGTTTTTGGAACGGGTAAGTGCTTTCTTTTCTTTTCTGCCTTTATCAATTTGTTCAAACGGTATTCGCTCCAGTGCAAAATACTTTTTGAGCACTCTACTTCGTAACACATTGTGTACATCGGCAACAGCATCAAAATTTAAAGGCTTTAATTCTTGATACAGTCTCCAAAGTCCGATAAGCCCCTTATGGCGCTTTTTAACATCAGCCTCAATGGTTTGTACTCGCTCCACGCCATCAAAAATGGGCATGAACAGTTTCTTGGTAAGTACCGTAATTTGAACTTTGGGATATTTTTCGGTAACCGCTTGAATAATGGGAACTGTCATCGCCACATCGCCCATGGCCGATAACCTAATAAGTAAAATATGGGTGTGTTTACCCTTTTTGTCCACGAAGCACCGGGTTTAGTTCGTCGTCGTTGTACATTTTCATCTGTTTATAGACTTTCATGTACTTGTCTCCAGATTCAATATCTGTTAATAATTGATCTATGGCCGTGGAAAGGTCCTTCTTTTGTTCCAATAGCACTGCTAACTTTTCGCGACATTTTTTAATGTGCTCTGCAGAGGCATCGGTTCGGTTCACCTCTTCTTGCATGTGATAGATCTTCAATGCCAAAATAGAGAGTCGGTCTATGGCCCACGCTGGACTTTCGGTATTGATGGTTGCGCCTTCCTTAACTCGTACCGATTGGTATTTATCTAAAAAATAACTGTCAATGTATTCCACCAAATCAGTTCTGTCTTGATTACTGGCATCAATCTTACGTTTAAGGTCAAGAGCTGCCACTGGGTCAATTTCAGGATCACGAATGATATCTTCGTAATGCCATTGTACGGTATCAATCCAATTCTTACGGTACAACAAATGCTCCACTTTATCCTTTGGATAAGGGTTGGAGAATTCTTGATACACATCATCTTTAATGTGATAAGTGTTTATACTTTCCTGAAAGATCTTAAAGGCAAATTCACTGAACATAACTCTTCTCAAATTTGGTCAAAGATATTGCTTTATGGATTATGAATTTATTTCCAACACAAAAAGCAGGATGGGAAACACAATGCAAAGTGCCAATAAAGCTTCCAAAAGCTTTTGTTTTTTAATCCCTTCCACGTAATTGCCCATAAAAACGGCTGCAGGAAAAAATGTGATCAACACAGGGGATTCATCTACTGGAGTTAGCAAGGCTACGATGACCCCAAAAACGAACACCACCAAAAGAGTTCTCAGCATCAAAAGTTTTCCTCCTCCTAAATTTCGAAGCCTAATGAATACAGAAAAGGCGACGATAAAAATCAAAATAAAATATATTAGCGCCTTTACGTTCAATGCCTGAAAAAAGGAACTGGAACCAAAAATACCCAAAGTAAAGCGGTAATGTTCTTTAAAAAATCCGAGTGAGCCAGACCATTGCAAATAGGTGAACGAAAGCACAAAAACCGTCGCCAATCCAACAAAAGGCACCAACCAATTTTTTAGGGCCTTGCGGTCATAGATGCCAATTACATAAAAAACCAAAAGAATAAATATCAGGGACCAATCATAAAACAGACTGGCAGATGCAATCAGGAGGGACGCATCAAAAATTTTATGTTTTACGTTCTTTAGTGAACGAACCGCGAACAATCTCCAAATGGCCAAGAGCAAAAAAAAGTTGGTGAAAATCACATTTTTATTGGCCAATTCTTCAGAAAAAACCACAATCAATACCACAAAAAAGAGCATGGCAAAAGAGTTCAACTCGGTAACTTTTTCCGCACGCACCATCTGACCAATGGCAAGTAGAGATACCAATAAACCAAAAAAGGTTAGCAGCTCCAAAGGTAATATATGACTGATTTCCTGAATGTTTTGCCCGAAAAAAGCACGGATAAAGTAGAACAAAAAGAGCGCGATGGCCAGGACAATGTGTGTTATGGGTTTTGTTTTTTCGAAAAAGCTTGAAATCATCCTATCTTTTGCTACTTTTGTAAAGTAAATATAGCCAACATGAGCAAGTTTTTTTACGGTATAGAAGACTTATTTGTAAACTACCTATTCGCCCCTTTGGATTTTTTGCGTTTTACGCACAGCTGGTGGGGAGCCAACACCATTAACTGGATCTTTATGGCCATTGGTTTTGTTGCCATGGTGTATTGGATGAAAGAGTTGAAAATGTTCAACGATAATGGTGAAGAGGACAAGAGCATAAGCTCTCACTCTTACCTATAGATCGAATCCTAAATCTTTACGGTAATACATTCCATCAAAATGGAGCTTTTCCATATTTTGATAGGATGTTTTTAGCGCTTCCTTAAAGTCTTTTCCAAAGGAAGTAACTGCTAGTACACGTCCTCCATTGGTCACTACTTTTCCATTTGAAAGTTTTGTGCCTGCATGAAAAACAATGGAATCTTGGATGGAATCTGTTCCAGTGATTTCTTTTCCTTTTTCATAGGCTTCCGGGTAGCCGCCTGAAACCGCCATAACGGTTGTAGCAGTACGCTCGTCTATTTGAAGGTCTATTTGGTCCAGAGTGCCATTTGCCATTGCCGAAAGGACTTCCACCAAATCACTTTTTAAACGAGGAATGACGACTTCCGTCTCAGGATCGCCCATACGAACATTATATTCGATTACTTTGGGTTCATTCCCAACCTTTATTAAGCCGATAAAAATGAAGCCCACATAGGGCAAATTATCCTTTTTAAGGCCGTCTACGGTCGGTTTAACAATGGTGCGCTCAATCTTGTCCATGAACGCTTCATCTGCAAAAGGAACCGGGGAAATAGCTCCCATGCCGCCCGTATTGAGTCCAGTATCTCCCTCTCCTATTCTCTTGTAATCTTTTGCGGTTGGAAGTATTTTGTAGTTGGTTCCGTCGGTAAGTACAAAACAGCTTAATTCGATACCATCCAAAAATTCTTCGATAACCACCGTGGCACTTGCATTTCCGAATTTGGAATCGACCAACATGGATTTAAGTTCCTCTTTCGCTTCTTGAAGATCTTGAAGAATTAAAACTCCCTTTCCTGCAGCTAATCCATCTGCTTTTAGAACATAAGGAGGATTTAGGGTTTCCAAAAAGGCATATCCTTTCTCCAAAGATTCACTTGTAAAACTTTCGTAAGCTGCGGTTGGAATATGGTGTCGCATCATGAACTCTTTGGCAAATTCCTTGCTTCCTTCAAGTTCAGCGGCAGCCTTCTCTGGTCCAATTACGGGAACAGACTTTAGTTTATCGTCATTCAAGAAAAAATCGTGAACACCATTCACCAAAGGATCTTCAGGTCCTACCACCACCAAATCAATACTTTCATTTTGCACCAATTCTTTGATGGATTCAAAATCGTTTACCCCTACCTCAACATTTGTGGCGATTTGAGCTGTACCGGCATTACCGGGGGCAACAAACAGTTTAGAAGTTTTAGGACTTTGAGAAATTTTGAGGGAAATGGCATGTTCGCGACCGCCAGAACCCAAGACCAAGATGTTCATGATTCAATGTTTTGGCAAAAATAACTCAATTCAAATTTAATTTAGAAGTTATTCCAAAATGATCTGAACATACTTCTTGACAGGCCCCAAATCTCCAAATGGAGATGTCAAACATTGAGAACTGTTAACTTTTTTGGGTGATGGGATAAAATAAAAAGGCCCGAAGAATTTCTCGGGCCATGTATCCATTCAAAATGAAGGAATTTATTTTTTATTATGGTTGGTAAAATCTCTGTGCTCCGTTTTTTCCAAATCTTCTTTGGATAGCCCTTTAAAATATTCGAAGGTTTTTCGCATACCCTCTTCACGTCCAACCTTTGGTTCCCATCCCAAAATCTCTTTGGCTTTGGTAATGTCTGGTTGACGCTGCATTGGATCGTCCTTAGGTAAAGGTTTGTAAATTATTTTTTGATCGGTTCCTGTTAACTTGATAATTTCCTCAGCGAAATCCTTGATGGTAATTTCATTTGGATTACCAATATTCACTGGGTGTGTATAATCGCTCATCAACAAACGGTAAATACCTTCGATTTCATCATCCACATAACAGAATGAACGGGTTTGAGAACCGTCTCCGAATACAGTTAAATCTTCACCACGAAGAGCCTGTCCCATAAAAGCGGGAATTACTCTACCATCATTCAATCGCATTCTAGGGCCATAGGTATTAAAAATTCGAACGATACGGGTATCCAATCCATGAAAACGATGGTATGCCATGGTAATGGATTCCTGGAATCGCTTGGCTTCATCATACACCCCTCTTGGGCCAATAGTGTTCACATTGCCATAGTATTCTTCTGTCTGTGGATGCACCAAGGGGTCTCCATAAATTTCAGATGTGGATGCAATCATGAAACGTGCATTCTTTTCTTTGGCCAAACCTAATAAATTGTGAGTTCCCAAAGCTCCAACCTTTAAGGTTTGAATCGGAATTTTAAGATAATCAATCGGGCTTGCTGGTGAAGCAAAATGCAGAATGTAATCTAACTTACCAGGAACATGTACAAAGTTGGTGACATCATGATTATAGAAAGTGAAATTTTCTAAAGGAAATAGATGCTCAATATTTTTAAGGTCCCCTGTAATAAGGTTGTCCATTGCAATTACCTCATGGCCTTCGGCAATAAACCTGTCACAAAGATGGGAGCCAAGAAAACCTGCTGCGCCAGTGATAAGTATTCTTTTCATTTAATGGTAGATTATACGGTGTTGAAAACACATACAAACATAAACCATTCAAACATCGTTTTAAAATTATATTAGTTGACTGACACTTTTTAATCGATTCAATACGCATTTTCCTCTCCTTTAAATATGTTCAAAAAGGTTTGTATTATAATTCTGATGTCTAGTAGAAATGACCAGTTTTCAATATAAAATACGTCATAACGGATTCGATTAATTATATCATCTTGGGTTTCAATCCCTCCACGGAAACCCTTACTTTGGGCAAGCCCAGTAATCCCTGGTTTCACATAGTGTCGAACCATATATTTTTTTATTTCTTCACCGTATTGTTCATTTTGTTTCCATAGATGTGGTCTTGGTCCGACAACTGACATGTTTCCAATTAAAACATTAATAAACTGGGGCAATTCATCTAAACTTGTCCTGCGTAAAAATTTGCCCAACTTAGTAACTCTAGCATCATTTCTAGTGGCGGAGACTTCAGTAGAATTATTAATTTTCATGGTTCTAAATTTATAGCAAGTAAATCCCTCACCTTTATACCCAGGCCTGTTTTGAATAAAATAAATTGGCCCAGGATTGTCTATATATATTAATAATGCAATTAAAGGCGTTAACCATGACAATAAAAAGATATAAACCATCAACGAAAATAAAATATCAAAACTCCTTTTTATAAATGCATTGAATGGGTGTTCTAAAGGAATGTTTCTTAAGGAAAGAATTGGTAAAAAATCGTAATATTCAAACTTGAGCTTTTTCTGAAATATATTTTTATTATCTGGAATAAACTTTAAGGTGATTATGTTGCTGTCACAAAAGTTGATGAGATTTTGTATTTGTTTATTGCTCAATTCGTTAATGGAACAATAAAGTTCATCTATTTTATTTTTGGAAATAAATTCATAGATTTTGCTCAAATTGATACTCTCTTCTTTTAAATTGAATTGTTTTACGAATTCAAAACCAAACTCTTCGTTCTCTTTTAAAACCTTTATTAATTGCTTTGGTTTTTTGCCACTTCCCAACACAACCACCTTTCTAATATTTCGACCAAATATTCTGCGATATTTAATCAATAATAACCTAAAGGAGAATTTAACGAAAACTATTAATCCAAAAACTGTTAATAAATAAATAGCTAATTGCCATCTACTTACAAACTTTTCCATAAAGAATCCTATATAAGCGTACAGTATAATGGAAAACGTAAAAAATTGTTTGATTAATAAGGAACCAATATGGGTTATCTTGGTGTATCTATAGATATCATAATATTGATTGACAACAGATATTAAAATCCATGTTACTGAAATATAAAGCTGAAATAGCATGGGATATTTAAAATCCAAGATTAGCGGTAAAACATATATACATAAATTGAGTATAGCCAAATCTAAACAATAAGCTATCCATTTAATATATTTTGAATATCCCTTTCTATCCTTTTTTGCCTCCATCTTTGATGATCTTATCTGCTAATAATTCTTTTCAAAACCAATGCAATAAACTTGGAATTTGTATAAAAGTATCTATTGAACAATCTTGTGGGGTTTTGAATCAAACGATAAAACCATTCCATTCCTAATTTTTGAATAAATTTAGGCGGTCTTTTTTCACTTCCAATAACTGTATTAATGGCATTACCAATACCCAAACAAACACAACTTAGATCTGAAGAGTTTTCTAACATCCACTTTTCTTGTTTGGGGCACCCAAGAGAAACAAAAAGAATATTGGTGCCCACATCATTTATTTCATGAACATATTTTTCTGTTTCTTCAACAGTCAATTTTCTAAAAGGAGGGGATATGAATCTACCTATCTTTACGTTGCCAAAGTTTTGTGTTAAATATTCTTGAAATATGTCTAAATTTTCTTCGGTATTTCCAAAAACTGAAACAGTCATCTGTTTTTCATCACAATGTTCTATAAGTTCTGGAGTAATGTCCATGCCTGCAATCCTTGATTGTGACACTTTGTTGAAATAGCTAAACGCCCATTTTACCGGCACACCATCTGTAACAGCCCATTGCGCATTTTTAATGGCTTTTTTAAGAGAAATATCCGTTTGGGCTTCCACCAACATATGCACATTAACAGCGCACAAATATGACGGTCTTCTGGCCTGAGCAAATCTAAGCAGTTCACTTATCAATTGTGATTTAGAAATATTATTGATTTCTAATCCAAATAGCTCTCTTTTTATCTGCCCCATTTATTTTATATCGTATTAAATTGGTTTTGTCTTGATTTAAAGCAAAGAAAAAGCCCTAAGAAAAAGGAAAAGAAGATGATGCCCTTTTCTCTTACTAATATTGATTCTGTAAGCCCATTTAACATAAAAAAAGTAACTGTAATCAAAAGAAGTGTATTCCTATTTTTTATTGCACTAAGGATTAACAGTATTAAAATTGTGGCAAGAATTACCATCCCAAATATTCCAAACTTCAAAAAAACATCCAAATATGTATTATGGGAATTAAAAACAGTCCCATTTTGCCTATTAAAGTATAACAATGACTCATACTTGTTTTCTTTGTAACAATTATTTAAATAGGTCTGAGCCTCCGAAATACCTGTTCCAAACATAAAATTCTCCTTTATTCCCTCAAAAGAGCAATTCCATGTCATATAACGGAGAGCCAGCCCTTCATAAGACCAATCGTTTTGATAGTCAAAATCCTTGCTAAAATTCACAACATGATCTACTCTGGATTGAAAAGATGAATTAAATTTATAATTCATTAAAAAAAGAAGTGAAAATGATATAATTAGGTATACCAATAGTTTACGTGATTTCGTGGCTGCCAATATGCCAAGACCTATAAATGTTGACACTATTGCCGTCCTTGAACCAAGTAAAAACAAAAAAAGCAATAGAAAAACAAGTTCGATATAATAGATAATACTTTTTTCATTTATCTTATTTATATATAGAGTCGAGCTTCCAAATAATATAGCTGCTCCAACCATTATGGAAAAATAAATGGGTTCATGGTGGACCAGCGAATTTGAAAGTTCAAAATACGTAAGGTTTATTAGGTTAAAAGGGGTGGAAGCTTCTAAAAGCGTTTTGGAGAAAGCAACAACTATAGTACCTAATGATAATGCGAATACCGAATGAACATAATATTGAAGCACCTTAAGTTTTTGTTTGTGTGGTATTTTTATAGCCATTACATATATCATAGTTGGTAATAATATAATCGTGGCTATCCTTGCCAAATATTTTAAAGCAGTATAATCCTTATTTGCCAAAATATTTATCAACACCAACATTACAAAGGCTGCAACTAAAGCAAAAAGAACTTTATTGAGCTTATTGGTTTCTGAAGACCGTTTCTTATTAGTAATAATATTTTGGATTATAAACAATACACCGCCTGCCATTAAAAGATTTGTAAGGGCATTACTCCAAGGAATTATTACGGCCATTGCCAAAAGGTAACCAAATGCTAAATATTCTTTTTCTTTCAATTCTTCTAATTTAGGTGACTACTATTTATTCATGAAGATGACTTATAGCTCAATATTTTGAAAAGTAAAACTGTAGGAAAAATTCCCTGTGCAATTTCAAGATAGTTTTCGAACATGCCAATAAAAACCACAAAGAATATTATTGTAATTAAATATAGCATCCTCATTTTTTCAGTTTTGTCTGGAACTTTAATGTATTTTCTCCTTAATCTAATAACAATTGAAATTACCGCTAAAGCCAAAACACTAAACAGTATTGGTCCTAACTCCATAATTAAGCTTTGAATCGAATAAACGGGTCTATTCATGACCGAAAGTCCATATTCCATATTGGTTGTGCCTGCAACCCAAAGCGGCATAAGTACTTTCTCCATGTCTGGATTAGTATTTTCTATTTGAACTGGATTGGTAAACCTTTTGTTTTGTTTATCATAAAAATATTTGCCCGACATAATCAAGGAGGATCTACTCCCATATTGGCCCAGACCATACCCAAATAAAAATATTTTAGGGGAAGAAAACAGCAATGGTATGGAACTTACTGTAGATTTTACCTTTAAGTTTCTGGATTCAACAATCTGCTGCTTATAAGAGACGAAGCTAGCCAAATTCCTGGGTGCTATAAAATATAGTACTCCTATGAAGATCAAAATCAAACCAACTACTTTTGCCACTTTCACCATATTTATGATGGATAAGGTTACTCCCGCAGCAAGGATTATTGAAATAGTTATATGAATACAGGAAGCCAAAAAAATAGAAAGGCATCCTAGAAAAATCACCAATTTTTTTCTTTTTTGAGATAAAAGGGTATAATAGGTCAATAAGGACACCTGGTTAATTGTATAAAATATATTAGCAAAACCATTGTCGTTGTTTAGAAATGATAATGGATTAATAGTTCCTTGCACATAATCTCCAGAAGAAAGATCAAATCCCTGCCCTAACATTAACACTTGCAAAACACCAACCAGAGCTTCAATAACAATCACCTTTTCGACAAAGCCATCAATCCTTTTCTTAAAATTCGAATCTAACTTCGTAGGTCTTTTTAGAATGAATAAAGAAATAAAAGAACCGTAAAACATTGTGGCGACCAGGAAATTTAATATATAGTAATCCCCTGAAAACACAATTAGGTAAACAATTACATAAAGTATGGCTACAATAATGAAAACTATAGTTCTTTCTAGAATAGCTTTTAGTGGGTTTCTAAGAAAAAAATAAACTAGTGCAGCAAAGGGCAGAAAAATCATCAATTCTTTAGGAAGTGGTGTCAACACCATGATTTGAGAAAAAAAGAAAATCTCAAAATATGTTCTTTGAAGTTTTTCTTCCTTGCTCCAAACTAGTGTTATATCATTCGATTTTATTTGCATGCCCGATACACCTCTTTTTCAAAATTTTTATAATACAGGTTTTCAGTAAAAGTTTCAAGGTATCTTTTTTTTCCTTTTTCACCCATCCTAAGTCTTACTTCATAATTATGCAATAGTGCTAATAACTTCTCACAAATTAAATCAGGTCTGTTAATTGGCACCAGATAACCTGTTTCCCCATCTACGACAATATCCGGAATTCCCCTCCAAAAAGTAGCAACAACAGGAATTTTAAATTGCATGGCTTCAAGCAGTACATTTCCAAAGGTTTCACTTTCATAAAATGACGGAAAACAGAAGATATCTGACAAAGCAAACTCATCCCATTTTGCCGCATCCGTTTTCACCCCTAAAAACCTGACCATATGAAGCTGTTCTGATTGTATAAACTCTTTGCACTGTTCTTCAAATTCAGAGTCGTCAAATTTTCCCATAAAGTGCATTTGGAAGTCTTCCGTACTTTGTTTCATCAATTTTACTGCAGTTAGAATATCCATGACCCCTTTGGTTTTCTTTAATGCCCCAACAAACAAAATTGTACTTCCCTTTCGCCCTTCCAGACTATAGTTTTTGGAAAAATCTTTAATACCATTCGGTACTACCACGTCCCGGAGTGTTTTAAAATATTCACCATCTCTGGGATTTCTTGAAGATAATCTTATCGTTAGATCTGGCTTTCCTAAAATGAACTTAACAATGGCTTTCAACAGGGAGGGATAGGTATCAACTTTTTGGCTTATTCCGCCAGCCCTAAAGTGATAAATAGTGCTGGAAAACATCCACCTCACACAGCTTAAAATCATCAAATCTCTTATGATAGCTACATTATCAGGGCCAGCAGGAGGGTAATATAGGTTGTTGATGTTATACCTAAATCTATTATAGATTATCTTGAAAATCAACTTTATTAATTGAAACACCTTATAAAATCCAAATTTACCCACTTCTTGCATTTCTTTTGAGAACTCCATTCTAACATGGTATATTTCAAGATTCTCATACTCATGGTTAAGAGTGTTTTGAATCATTATCGCCTGACCGTGATATGGAGGTGGGGTTTGGCCAACTATCAGTATCTTTTTTTTGTCCATTAAGGAAATGATTTGTACAAGTTTATTTACCTTCCTTTTTTAAGCAAAAGTCGGATATATTCCTTTTTTACCAAGAAAGCCCCAAGTAGATAGGCCATAACCAGTAATATGCCCTTGACAACAAGTCTAAGATATATATTTGCTATATCTTCAAACTGTTCAATGCAAATTACTAATATTATTAGTGCTAGTCCAGCTACAAAACCAGATTTAAAAAAGATTAAATATTGAAATAGTGGTTTTTTGAATCCTTTGACGAACAATAAATAAAATACTTGAAAATAGTTAAAGCAATAGGCCACCAGAATACCGTAACCAACCATCTCCAAACTGCCTTGATATATACCATACGCTATACCTGTAAGTGTAAAAAGTGCTGAAATGAGACCAGAAACAAACAATAGATTTGTTTTTCCCAATGCTTGAAAGATAGCACCCGTACTGGAAAGTGTCATTTGTATCCAAATGGTTAAGGCTAATATTTTAAAAACTCCGACCGAATTTGTCCATTGTTCTCCATAGAACACAAGTATAATCTCTTCTGCTGAAACATATAAGAAAATGGATAGAGGAATTCCAATAAATGACAATAACTCCAAAATACCTTTATAATTATCATGTATTATATAGGGTTTATGTTGATATTCAGCCAATACTGGATGAAGTACTGGAGTAATTACAAAGGTTAATGATTGTACTGGATAAAGCATTAAACGATAGGCCCTATCATAAAGACCAAGACTATTGGCGCCCATAAATTTCCCTATTAAAATATTATCCAAATTTCTAGAGAAGTAATTGATAAAATTGAATAAAAACTGATAAGCCGAATATCCAAAAATCATTCTTATTCCATCCCGATTAAAGCTTTGTCCTAGTCTAAATTTGCTTAAGTAGAAGTTTAGAAAAAAAAGTAAGGCAGATTTTATAATCTCTCGGTATATTAAAGAATAATATCCCTGACCCTTATATGCCAAATAAATGGCCAATATACCTGTTATTACATTTACAAAAAGTATTGAGCCCTCTAGTTTTAAAAATTGCTTTCCCCTTCTCAACAAAGCTTGGGGCACTACATTTAAAATGTAAAAAAAAATTACCGAGGATAATATTTTGCCAATATTGGTATAATCTTGGTTCTCATAAAAATTTGCAATAAAGTGAGAGGAAAAGAAAAAAATAGTTGCACTCAATACAGCAATAATCAAGGAATAATTGAAAATGGTCTGAATATGATAATCCGTAAGTTTTTTGTTTTGAATAATCGCCGCCCCGATACCAATTTCTCCTATAATGTTAAAAAAAGTAATGAATACTAAAAGAAGTGCGACAATTCCGAATTCTTCAGGAGTTAGTAATCTGGCCAGTATAAAGCTAATAATCAGTTCGAAAAATATATTGGAATATTTGGAGACGAACGTAATAGCGAAACCTTTCTTTAACTCTTTTTGAATTGACATTAAATACTTTCTAGTTCGTTTTGAAATTTTTTTACAAATGCTTCTTTTGAGAAAGAAGATTTAAATTTAACAAAAGCAGAATTGGTGAGTTGATGTATTTCATGATTTGTTTTCTTGCTTATTTCAAGCAGGGTGTCGGCTAACTCTTCAGGTTCATTACTAGAATAAAACAGGTCAATCGTATCAAAAAAGTATTCTTTTGCGCCATTAGAGTGACACGTAACAACCGGTATCTTCATCGAAATTGCGTCTACCAGTTTATTGGTTATGACGGTCATAGCCTTTTCGGTGTTTCCAAATGCACCTAAGGCAACATCACAATTTTCCATTAAAAATCTTTCCAATTTACCATTGGAAAAACTATAATCACTGTATAATGTTACCTTATCCTTTACTTGTAAGTCTTCGATCATTTTCAGGTATGGAACAGCATTTTCTTCTGAATCCCCAAAGAGATGAAATTCAATATTCAGCCCAAGCTTTTTAGTTTTAGCCGCTGCTTCAATAATACTATCCAATCCATGTAAAGGAATAAAGGTGCCCCACCAGCAAATTCTTAAACAATTTTCCGAATTATTATTGAAATAATTTAATTGAGCTGGTTCCCTTGCCTCCATACACAATGGCAAAATACTTGAATTCACCTCAAACGATTTATTCTTTTGTACTGTGTTTATATAATAATGTGCTTCAGAATGGTTTAGAAAAAAGACCTTTTTGCATTTCAATAGTTGTAAGTCGTAAAACCTATACAACCTTGCTTTGAAGGAGTTATTGGAAACCATTTTCCTGTCTATTACCCTAGTCTCGTAATATGAAATATAAAAATCGGCTACAATTTTTTTTCGAAATAACTTGGCTGTTAAAATCTGTACAATTTTATTGTTGTTCATTGGTAAAACAACAACCATATCTGCTCTTATCAAAAAATAAAGCCTGAACATGGATGCAAAAATTACATCTAAAAGCTTTAAAATTTTTATAGTTATTTTTTCTTCTTTTCCGGAAATTGAAAAATCGCTGAAATTTACCCTATAATGGCTTGAATCGATTAAGTAGGACAAAATAATTTGGGACCGATATGCTCCAAGTATATTTCCAATAATATAAACGTTTTTAATCTTTCTATCCATACTATAAGTTCAATATTTTATGATTCATCTATTGAACATTCCCTTCAGCCCTACTTCTAATGGTATCGTTTGTTCCCAACCAGGAAGTAGTTGGTAATTTGACCATAAGGACATAACCTCTCTTTTTCTATACGGTTTGGCGCCCCATTTAACTTTGATATGGTTTTGGGCTGTCTTATTAAAGAGCTTTATCAACTGCTTCAGAGTAATTGACTCTTTCGCAGCCAAAGCATATTTTCCATTATTTAAATTATAGTTACTATCATTCAACAACTCTAGAGCCCTCTCAAAGCCTTTACATATATCTATTACATGAAGTAGATTTATGGGCTGTTCCCCTCCAGACATATCTAACTCCCTACCTTCTTGGGAGAACTTGAACAATAAGTTGATAAGTTTTGGTCTGTTGTCGTTTTCAGAATAAGAATCAAAAAGTTTAAGAGTTATACAATTTACGCCTTCAGCTTCCGTATAATATTTTAATATGGCTTCAAAAGCTTCTTTGGTAGCTGCATATAAGTTTGTGGGATTGTATGGTTCGTTATTATAATGCTGCCATGAGGTACCCGTATTTACCAATTTAGTAACCTTGGCAGATTTCATGGCCTCCAATAACTGTGTGCCAAAAAGAATGTTACTGTCAACAAGCTTCTCTACCTGATCTGTGGTATGTTCGGCGATGAAACAAGATGCAAGGTGAAAAACACATTCAATGTTTTCTTGCTTAAAATATTGTGCCAAACCTCCAGGAAGAATTTCATAATAGTATATTGCTAGTCGGTTCTTAATATCTTCCAGATTGTTTAAATTAGAGCCTTTTCTAAGTCCAACATGTACGGTATGTCCAATATCCAATAGGTGTCTACTTAAATTGGAACCTATAAATCCGGATGCTCCTGTAATAAATATATTCATTTCTAGAATGGAGATTCAAATTCAGATAAAGTAAAATGTTTTTGGTCTCTTTCGGATAAAATTGGGGTCTTGCAATTCCATTCATAACCTATACTGTCCCACAATATTCCAGTATCATTTGTTTTACTATAAACAGAAGAAACTTTGTAATGCAAAAGAGTGTTGTTTTCGAGACTTAAAAATCCATGAGCACACCCTCTAGGAATATAAAGCATTCTATTAGAGGATGCAGCGTTGAGCGTAACTGCTATATATTGTTTAAACGTTTTTGAATCCTTTCTGAGGTCTACAACAACATCCTTTACAGAGCCCGATAAGCATGTTACCACTTTTGCGTGGTCATCGGGCGGGTTTTGAAAATGCATTCCTCGAATTACATTCAAATGGGATATGGAAAAATACTCTTCCTTCCAATTTGTTTCTAAACCATTTTCTTTAAATATATTGTAGTGAAATGTCTTAAAAAAGCTCCCTCTAATATCTGTAAACTGATCTACTTCTATTTCGAAACAGCCCGAAATATCGGTTTCCAATAATTTCATTGCTAAAAATTTAATCCGAAAAACTCTTCTAATTTCTCTCCAACATATTCGAAATGTTCACTATTCAAAGCAGGGTAAATTCCTATCCAAAATGTCCGGTTCATAGTTATATCTGTATTGGTAAGGTTTCCTACAACACGATACTCTATATCCTTAAAATAAGGCTGCTTTGTCAAATTTCCGGCGAATAATAGTCTAGAACCTATTTTATTGTCATCCAAAAACCGCAATAAATCTACACGGTCAACTCCTATATCTTCTTTAAGTGTTATTGGAAATCCGAACCATGAAGGTTGACTATTAGGTGTAGGCTCAGGCAATTTCAAAAATTCTGTCAACGATTGCAGCCTATTATGAAGGTATTCAAAATTTGCAATCCTTTGGTCTATAAAGCTCTGTGCTTTATCAACTTGTGCCAAACCACAAGCCGCCTGCATATCGGTTATTTTTAAATTATAACCACAGTGGGAATAAACATATTTATGGTCATACCCAAATGGAAGGCTTCCATGTTGTTGTTCAAACCTGCATCCACAAGTGTTATCACAACCTGGAGCGCAATAACAATCCCTCCCCCAGTCTCTAAACGACTCCGCAATCAATTTAAGTTCTGAATTGTTTGTAAAGATAGCACCTCCTTCTCCCATTGTAATATGGTGTGCCGGATAAAAACTGACCGTGGCAATATCTCCAAATGTACCGCATAATTGTCCGTTATATTTTGCACCAAGGGCATCACAAGTGTCTTCCACTAACCACAGGTTGTATTTGTCACACAAGGCTTTTACCTTTTTTAAATCGAAGGGGTTTCCCAACGTATGGGCAAGCATAATTGCTTTAGTTTTTGGCGTAATGGCCGCCTCAATCAAATCCGCATTTATATTATGAGTATCTAAATCAACGTCTACAAAAACGGGAACGGCTCCAAATTGAACTATTGGATTTACTGTTGTAGGGAACCCAGCCGCAACACCAATAACTTCATCTCCTTTTTTTATGGCTCTCTCTCCCAATTTTGGGGAAGTAAGGGCAGAAAAAGCAACCAAATTGGCAGAAGAACCGGAATTAACAGAGAGGCAATGTTTTACACCTAAAAATTCAGCTAATTTCTTTTCGAACTGTTCATTGAACCGTCCAGTTGTCAACCACCCATCGAGCGAAGCCTCCACCATATTCATCAACTCTTCTTTACCCAAGACTTTACCAGAAGGTGGAATAACTGTTTCCCCAGGCTCAAAAATAGATGGTTTATATTTTTCCTCTGCAAATTCAGCTACCAATTGAGCAATCTTATGTCTTAATTCTTCCGTTTTGGTTGGTACTTCTTTCATTTTAATCTCTTAAAT